>JBBIQQ010000017.1:0-19879 GCA_037442225.1 Nitrospirota bacterium | reverse complement strand
AACTCATTGACGACCCGAATTCTCCCATCTATGACGGCGCCGATCCGAACCTGCTGAGCGCATTCATCGGGAATATCGAAAGAGAAAAAAAGCTTCGCCGGCATAAACGGTTGATGGAAAAAGTGAAGTATTGGAGCACACTGCAGGATATTATTGAAGAGCGCGCAGAACTCTTCAAAAGCATTTTCGATTTCTCGCACAAGGATGAAAAATCATGCGCGATTATCGCAGACCGCTACAAGCGCGCCATTGACTCCCGCAGACGCAGGGCGGCGCTCGAAATCAGCCTTGGCGCGGGAGCAGCGGCAGCCGGTGCGGCTGCTCTGTGGTATCTGACAAAAAAAGAAAAGAAACAGCAGTGACTCATCAAACTACATCTTCTCGGGAGCACTGACACCGAGCATCCTCAGTCCATGGCGGAGGACAATCTTCACTGCCCGACACAGGAGAAGGCGCGCCGCAGTCGTCGGAGCGTCGTCGGTAATGACCCGATATTTGTGGTAATACTGATGGAACATTCCGGCAAGTTCCTGCAGATAGAAGGTGACGCGGTGCGGTTCACGGCTGAGCGTCGCCCCGCGGAACATCATCGGATAGAGCAGCAGCTTCTTCAGAAGCCGGTATTCGTCATCGTTATAAAGCGCCGGCTCGAGCGTTTCCGGCACAAATGGAGCGTCTACGGGCAGAACACCCGCATCTTCGGCCTTCTCAAAGATGCTGTTAATGCGAGCATGGGCGTATTGAACATAAAAAACAGGATTTTCATTGGATTGGGCTCTCGCGACCTCAATGTCGATCTCAAGATGACTGTCGGAACGACGGGTCAAGAAGAGGAATCTGGTGTTATCCGGCCCTATCTCATCCATTATCTCGCGGAGCGTGATAAACTCCCCGGCGCGCTTTGACATCTGCACCGGATGACCGCCTTTCAGCAGAGAAACAAGCTGGACAAGCAGCACACGGAAACTCTCTTTCGGGTGGCCCAATGCCTGAATCGCCGCAGACATACGCGATATGTATCCGTGATGATCTGCGCCCCATATGTCGATAAGCTCGTCAAACCCTTTTTCGAACTTCTTCCGGTGGTAGGCGATGTCGGGCGTGAAATAGGTGTAGTCTCCGTCCTGCTTGACCAGCACCCTGTCCTTGTCATCCCCGAAATCTGTGGAACGGAACCACGCGGCACCTTCATGCTCATAGATATGGCCGCGCCGTCTCAGATCCGCTATGCCCTGCTCTACGAGATTGTCACGATATAATTCCCGTTCGCTTTGCCACGTATCAAACAGAACGCCGAAATCGGCAAGATCCTTCCTGATGGCGTCAAGCATGCGAAGGTATGCAAAATCGATAAACGCATCGGCCACCGCTTCGAAATCCTTCCCCGCGTATGTCTCGCCGTGCTGAGCCAGAAACGCTTCCGCAAGCAAGGAAATATAATCACCCCGATAACCGTCCTCAGGAAACAGAACGTTCTGCCCGAGCAGTTCCTGATACTTCGCGTGGACAGAAAGCCCAAGCAGTCTGACCTGCCGTCCGGCATCGTTGATATAGAATTCCTTCTCGACAACGTAGCCCGCTTCATCAAGGAGATTTGCCAGCGCGGCTCCGAGCGCCGCTCCGCGTCCATGTCCGAGATGCAGCGGTCCGGTCGGATTTGCACTCACAAACTCGATCTGGATACGCTTCCCGGCGCCCACACTTTCACGGAGAACGGCATCCTGCTCGACAAGCAAACGCAGCAATTCGCCGACAAGAAAGCTTTTTGAGAAGGTGAAATTGATAAAACCGGGACCCGCGACATCGACTTTTTCAAAGAGGTCAGAGGCTGATAGTGCCTGCACAAGCTGCTCGGCAATCGCCCGGGGCGCCCTCCTGAGCGGCTTTGCGAGGCCCATGGCAAGCGGAGTCGAAAGGTCGCCGAACTCTTCTTTCGGTATCTGGATTTCTATGGCGTCAATCTGCACCTCAGCGCTCAACGCGGCGCAGGTTTCCCGAAGAATGGTTCTGAGATGTCTTTCCATAGCTGAATAGTTTAAGCGTCTGTTAGCCGGATTGTCAACGCTGGAGCCGCAATCGAAGGGCTTTCAGAGAAGAAATCTAGTCCCGATCAGATTGTCCCTGCTCCTCATTTCCGGCGGCTGATTCCGGATTTCCCTTCCCGCGTATGATGTATATCGCTCCAAAATCTTTATCCTGATACGTGCGCGCAAGACCAAGACGAAGCGTTTCGAGCAAGGCGAGGAATGTTACAACAATATGGAGACGGCTGTGATCATCCGCAAAAAGGTCGGCAAAGCGGATGGTCTCCACGGCTTCGAGCCGGTCAAGGATAAGGCTGATCTTGTCCTGCACTGTCAGGGTTTCGCGGCTGATGGTCAACGTCTCGGGCGGCATTCGGCTGATAATTTTCCTGAGCACCCCCATCAGATCAAACAGATTGACATCGAAAAGCGTCAGCTCCGGTTCGGCCTCTCCATTTTCCTCCGCCATGGGCAGTTTGGCAAAAGAATTGGACCATATATCTTCGCGGTCTCGGAACTCCACGGACATCTCCTTGAATGCCTGATACTCCAGAAGACGCTGCACAAGTCCCGCCCGCGGGTCTTCCTGCTCTTCTCCATGATCAGTCTCTTCAGGAGGCGGAAGAAGCATGCGCGATTTTATATATATAAGAGTAGCGGCCATTACAAGGAATTCGGAGGCAATTTCGAGGTTCAGATCTTTCATAATCTCAAGGTAGTCAAGGTATTGCTTGGTAATCTCGGCAATGGGGATGTCGTAAATATCTATCTTATTTTGCTTCAGCAGGTGAAGCAACAGATCAAGCGGCCCTTCAAAAGCGGCTATTTTGACGCTGTATGCTGAGTATTGCTGTTCGTTTGTTTCAGCCATAGCACATCAGTTTACCTGCGGAGCAAAGAAAAATTCAACGAATCGGCTGGACAGATCAAATTAAAAAACATTATATGCCAAATAGTTATCTCCTGCAAGCCACGACAATAACCGTAACGTTATCCTGTCCGCCAGCTTGCAGGGCAGCAGCGACAAATGATGAGCAGACAGTTTCCGGAGAGGCGTCTGCTGCCAAGATCCCCTGAATTTCTTCGTACGTCAGCATGTTGGAGAGTCCATCCGTACAAAACAGATACCGGTCGCCGTCGCAAACCTGATGTTCTGCAACCGCCGCTTCGACGTTGGGTTCCATCCCAACAACACGGGATATGATATTGCGGTAATCACAGGCAAGTAGCTCGGATCGGCTTAACAGTCCGCGCCGGAATTGTTCCTGTGCGAGCGAGTGATCTTCGGTAAGCTGGGTAAGGATGCCGTCACGAAGTCGATAGATGCGACTGTCGCCGACATGAGCAATGGTGAGATAATCATCGCGAAACAGCGCCGCGGCGAATGTTGTGCACATACCGGACAATGCGGAAACCCTGAGACTTTCATGATACACGGCGGTGTTCGCCGCGTTCACTGCCAGGCAGACGAGCCGGTTGAGCGCTGATGTGTCTTCACGGAAACAACCGGACATGTGCGATCTGCCGGAAAATGCTGCCCGAAGAAACGCTTTCGCGGCATCCACCGCAATCCGGCTGGCAACGTGACCGCCGGGAGCGCCGCCGACACCGTCGGCAACCGCATAAAACCCCATGTCGTCGGCTACGCACAATGCATCTTCATTTCTGCTGCGGACGGATCCGGGGTGGCTGATTCCAGAAGAATGCCTGATGCTCACGCGTTTCTCACAAATTAAAGAGCAGCATCGCGATATCGTCAGACAGATCTACGCTCAGCTGATACCGATGCTCACGCAATTTCGCCACAAGACGGTCCAGCAGCATATCGCAGAATATCGGCAGGTCGGGACGAATATCGATGATCTGGCGATGAGGCTTCGTGGTTATCTGATAAAAAACATCCGCACGATTTTCACCTGAAAAGAGGCGCTCACCCGTAAGCATTTCGAACAAGACCGCTCCCAGGGAGAAGAGATCGGCGCGTCCGTCAGCCCTGTGGCCAAAAACCACCTCAGGCGCAGTGTAAGGAAGAATCTCGACAGGAACGCTGTCTCCGCTGCCGCCTACGATTGCCGCAAGGCTGAATTCAGTCATTACAACTTCTCCGTCAGGGGTCAAAACAATAGTGCCGGGCCGTAGCGCCTGATGAACAAGACCGTTTTTGTGCGCGGTGTCGATAGCCTCGGCCAGCTTCGAGACAAGCGCCAGCGCGTCCTGTAAGGATAAGAGCGTTCCCTTCTCGCAGTATGCGGAAATCGGCGTTCCCTCGACAGGTTCATATGCAATATATGCCTTAGCAGCTTCTTCTCCGATCTCCAGAACCCGTGCTATCCTGCGATGCGACAGTCTGCCCGGCATTTCAGCGTGCATCCGCATCCTCTTTCTGAACGCATCCAGTTCATGACGAGGAATCAGCTCAAGGGGAATGGTATGCACCACTGCTGCATGCCCTCTGTCATTTATCCCCTTATAAACAAGGCCAAAGGGTCCGGCAACCGGATTCTGCTCCAGCTCAAATGAGCCGAGCCTCTTTATAACCGGCGTTTCAGGCTGTATGTCTTCCGTCAAAGGCTTCTCCGGCGCTGGTTCATCAGGACAAACCTTTGCAGCGACCAGAGAGTCCTCGCAAGACACAACCGCATCAGAAGATTCAACAGCATGGTCTGCCGCAGCCGGGAGTTCAGGCTCTGGTGATACAACAGGTGCCAAACCGGCACCCTCAGCAACAGCGGGAGGAGCTTCGCCGGAAACCGGCGCTTCCGTCGAGGACAGGGCGTGCGTCAGACGATCAGAAGAAACCAGCGCTACATCTGCAGGCTCGGCCGCACGAACAGCAGGCGGTGGAGCAGCTGCATCTCGACGCCTCAAAAGCAGTGAACTGAGGTATCCGAGCAAAAGCAGAAGCATCGGGTAACCGACCTTCACCCCCCCCATCTCACTCTGCAGAGAAAATGCGGCACTTCCCAAGGCACAGGCCATCAAGATAACCATCAGCAGCCCGAGACGCGGGTTCAGGAACGGCAGGAAAAAAGCGAGAAAAAAACCGACGCAGGCAATAGCGGCCAACTCGGCAAAAAAAGCCCATTCTGGCCGTACTCCGCCTGCGCGCAGATGATCAATTCCAATCATATCAGCAAGAGGATCAAACAGCGAAGCGGCCTCATGATAACCAAACAAGGCCAGCGCCGTCAGAAACAGCGACGCCAATACAGTTCTGTTCGTTTTTTGCATAAAACAGTATACCAGATATCCAGCCTGTGGAAAAAAATCCTGTTCTCGGCAACGCCTTCCCGATATAGGAAAACAATCGATACTGAGATGAATCAAGCGCGTTGATTTTACGATGTTTTCTACTGTTTACACGCTGGCATGGCATTTGATATTATTTATATCAGGATTTCAAAAAACTGCAGGGAGGTAACTATGAAGAAGGTACTGGTTTCCGTCGTAGCGCTCTTTACCGTATTGGCATTCGGGCTCAGTGCTCAAGCAGGCGTCATTGATGACAAATGTGTCAAATGCCATAAGGCGGAGAAGGCCGTCGACAAAATTGCTGCCAAGAGCGGCATCAAGGACGGCGAAGGTATGGTGAAGGCTGTCCGCACAGGCCCCAAGGCCGCACTGCACAAGAACCTGACCGATGAGGATCTGAAGGCGTCCGCTGCTGAACTGAAAGCCCCGGCCGCTGCACCGGCAAAGAAGAAAAAGGCTGCTGAAGGCTGCTAACTGAACGGCAGAATAAAAACAATCAACAGGGGGGATGTCATCCTAAAGCAGATGGCATCCCCCCTTCTTTAAATATTGCTGTTTTTGGGCTGACGGCGGAAACAAGCCGAGACCCTTGTCCACTTTTTCAACAGGAAAGCGGGCAAATGAAATGCTGGATTGGAAGTTTCGGAGCGCGGTTGTTGTTGAGCTATTATTCCGTGCTTCCGAGTATCGGGAAGACATCGCGAAGAAATGCGCCGAGTCCGGTATCGACCCTCTGAATATGCAGAAGCCACCAATTCTTCATCCATATGCTGAATTCGGCGATGAACTGATGGTCGGGTTCCGCAACCTCAAGATCATTTCTGAACTCTCCGAAATCCCGAATAAACGCCAGGTGCTCTGACTTATGGCGCTCGGCATCTCTATAGCCACGCATAGCGTAATCGTCCATATATCCTGCTTCGGTGCCGAAATGCACGACAATATATGATTCCAGAAACCTGAACAGCGTGCGCACCTCAGCCGCGGCAGTCCTGTTGTCAAGAGCCGAGAGCAGGCGATTGATGCGCTGAAACAGTTCACGGTGCTGCTGGTCTATCTCAACAACGCCGACAGAAAGAGCCTTTGTCCACACTAACACGATTTCAGTATAGCCGAATCCGCCGCGTTTCGCATAGGGCTGTTGCAAAACCTGCACCCATCTGCTAAAGTGCCTGAAAACGCCGCTGTTCGGAACTGAAAGGAGCTTTGTCATGGATGTCGGTATTATCGGCCTCGGTCGCATGGGAATGAACATGGCGCTCAGACTACTGTCAGGCGGCCACCGCGTCGTTGCATACAATCGTTCTCCGGAAAAAGTGCGTTCGGCCGTCCGCAAAGGCGCTGAAGGTGCTTCATCGGTCGGGCAGCTCGTCTCACGGCTCGAATCACCCCGCGTCTTGTGGCTCATGCTCCCGGCCGGCGCACCGACCGATGCGATGATTGATCAGATTGCGCCGCTCCTCAGAAAAGGCGATATCATCGTGGACGGCGGCAACACGTTTTACAAAGATGATGTCCGGCGTGCCGCAGCCCTTGAAAAAGCTGGTATCGGCTACCTCGACGCGGGAGTCAGCGGCGGCATCTGGGGGCTCAGGAACGGGTACTGCCTCATGATCGGAGGCCCTCAGCCCATCTACCGGAAGCTTCTGCCGCTCGTCAAAACCCTCGCTCCCAAAAACGGCTATCTGTATTGCGGACCATCGGGCTCCGGGCATTTCGTGAAGATGATTCACAACGGCATCGAGTACGGCATGATGGCCGCCATCGGCGAAGGGTTTGCCCTGATTGACGCGTCGCCGTATGCAGAATCGCTCGATTATGCTGAAGTTGCACGCCTCTGGAATCAGGGCAGTGTCGTGCGCTCATGGCTCATGGAGCTTGCGGAAAGGGCTTTCCGGAGCGATCCGCGCCTCACTGACATACGCGGTCATGTCGATGACTCCGGCGAGGGCCGCTGGGCGGTCCAGCAGGCGATAGATACAGCCGTGCCGGCACCGGTCATCGCGTCGGCTCTCTTTCAGCGTTTCGCGTCGCGTCAGGACAATGCCTTTGCGGATCGCCTTTCTGCCGCGCTCAGGAAAGAGTTTGGCGGACACGCAGTGCAGGCAACACTAAAAAAGGACACGAAAAATGGCTGAACCACACGGTTCCGGAATACGCGGCTCCATCATTCACCGGGGCAGCGATACCTGCTCCCTTGATGTTCCCCCCCCCTGCGGATTAATCATCTTCGGCGCATCCGGAGATCTGACGCACCGCAAAATTGTTCCCGCCCTCTACCGGCTGCGCAAAAACAATCTCCTGCCACGGAACTTTTTTCTGCTGGGCACCGCGCGCACGCCTATGAGCGATGATAGCTTCCGCAACGAGATGAAAAACGCCGTGCGGAAAACTATGCCTGATGAATTTTCTGACGACATATGGGAAGCCCTTGCCGGATCCTTTTTCTATCAGGCCATCGCCTACGATGACAGCGCAGTCTACCGGCAAGTGCGGCAGCGCGCCGGGGAGTTGAGCCGGAAATTCGGCACCACCGGCAGCCTCATCTTCTATCTCGCCGTTCCGCCGACCGCCTTTGCCGACATTGTTACGCGTCTCGGCACGTCCGGCCTTGCCGGCGGCGACAGCAACGGTTACCGACACATCGTTCTTGAAAAACCTATCGGCCACGATCTTGAATCAGCGCTCGCCATCGATTCGACGCTGCGCTCCGCATTTCAGGAACACCAGATTTACCGCATGGATCACTATCTTGCGAAGGAAAATGTCCAGAACATCCTCATGTTCCGATTTGCCAACGCAATATTTGAACCGCTATGGAACCGCAGCTTTATTGATCATGTCCAGATCACGGCTGCGGAAGAGCTCGGCGTGGAGCACCGCGCAGGCTATTATGAGCAGGCCGGCGTCCTTCGCGACATGTTTCAGAATCATCTGTTTCAGCTCCTCGCGCTGACCGCCATGGAGCCGCCGGCGGAGTTCGCCGCTGGCCGTGTGCATGATGAGCGCATGAAGGTTTTACAGTCCGTACGTCCGTTTCAGATTGATCGCTTGTTTGAACAGATTGTCCTCGGCCAGTATGGACGAGGAACCGTCGGGGGACTCGCTCTTCCCGCATACCGCGAAGAGCGCGGCGTGTCGGCCAGCTCCACAATCCCGACATATGCGGCACTGCGGGTGATGATCGACAACTGGCGCTGGAAAGGGGTGCCGTTTTATCTCAGATCCGGCAAACGGCTGGCCCGGCGGGGCGCCGAAATCGCGATATTCTTCAAGCCGGTGCCGCATCTGATGTTTTCGCGTCTCATCAGTGACCGGATCGAGCCGAATACTCTTGCATTGCAAATCCAGCCGGATGAAGGCATGAGCATGAGCATTCAGGTGAAAAATCCCGGGTCGCGGCTCTGCCTCAATACCGTGCTGATGGACTTTGCCTATCCGAAAAGCGTTGCCCTGAGCGAATACGAACGCGTGCTGCTCGACTGCATGCAGGGCGACCAGCTCCTTTTTGTCAGGGCCGACGCGGTCGCGCTCAGCTGGGAACTGCTGACCCCCGTCATCAAGGCGACCGAGTCTGATGTCTATCCAAAGCGATTTCCCAACTACGCTTCCGGAACGAGCGGCCCGGTTGAGGCCGATGCCCTGCTGTCCACTGAAGGGCGTTCATGGCGGCAGCTCTAAACGAACGCGCCTTCGTGCTTCCCAATGCTGGAGCGCTTGCCGAAGCATCGGCGGACCAGATTGGCCACGTGCTTGCCAAAGCCGTCCGTCTGCGGGGACGCGCCGCACTTGCGCTTTCCGGAGGCGGCACCCCGCGGCTCTACTTACCTCTCCTCGCTGACGAATCCCGGCTGAGCACAATCCCGTGGGAGCTCATTTCGGTCTTCTGGGCCGACGAACGATGCGTGCCGCCTGACCATCCGGAAAGCAATTACAAAACCGCGAATGATCTGCTGCTTTCGAAAGTTCCGATTCCTGCGCACTCTATTCATCGCATCCGCGGCGAACTTCCCCCAAAAGAGGCTGCAGCGCATTACGTGCAGGAACTGTCGGTTTATTTCGGAGGGCTGCCTCGCTTTGATCTTCTGCTGCTCGGCATAGGGACCGACGGGCATACGGCTTCACTCTTTCCGGACACCGCGGATCTTTATGCTGCTGATTACGCATGCGCGATATACGCGCCGGCGTTCGGCAAATGGCGGGTCACCCTCACACTGCCGGTGCTGAACAACGCCGCACATGTCATGTTTATTGTTTCGGGCAGCGGAAAAGCTTCGGTAATGAGGAAACTGATGGATGCAGAAATCCGTCGCGACTTTCCTGCTGGACGAGTCCGGCCGGGAAATGGAAAACTCACATGGATTTGCGATTCAGGCGCGGCATCGCTTCTGAACAATCACAGTTTAGGAAGAGTTCCTTAACATTCCTGCAAGCTTCTTTTCCCACTCCCATGCGGTCCGGACAATATATTGCAGGTTATCATGCTTCGGCTGCCAGCCGAGGAGCTGTTTCAGTTTTGTCGGATCAGCCACGAGTTCGGCAGGGTCGCCGGGGCGGCGGTCAGTTTCTTCCACAACAAAAGGAATCTGCGTGACTTCGCGCATGACGTCGACAACTTCACGCACCGAGAAGCCGTGTCCGTACCCACAGTTGAATATGTCGCTCCTGCCGCCGGTCGTCAGATAATCGACCGCCAGAATATGCGCTGCCGCAAGATCGTCAACGTGAATATAGTCGCGAATACAGGTTCCATCAGGAGTTTCATAGTCAGTGCCGAAAATCTGCAGTTTTTCATACTCTCCCTGCGCTGTCTTCAACCCGCGCGTTATAAGATGAGTTGGAGCAGCATACGCCTGGCCGATGCGGCTGGTTCCGTCGGCGCCCGCGACATTGAAATAGCGCAAAGAGACATAGCGGAATTCCGGATGAGCTTCTGAAAGATCGCGCAGGATGAGCTCGGTCATCATCTTTGAGGTGCCGTAGGGGTTGATCGGATGCAACGGGGCGGTCTCCTTCACCGGTATCCGTTCAGGCGTGCCGTAGACCGCTGCGGTCGATGAGAAAATGAACCTGCCGATTTTCTCTTCCTTCAGCACGCGCAACAGATTCAAGGTGTTGGCGGTATTGTTTGCATAATACTTCAGGGGGTTTGCAACGCTTTCCGATACAACAATCGATGCTGCAAAATGCATGACTGCTTCGGGCCGGAACTCCCGAATCGTGGTTCGCAGGAGCCCAGTATCAGAAAGATCTCCCTCCACCACATCACCAGACAAAACAGCTCCCCGGTTGCCGGTCGAAAGGTTATCATACGTTTTCACCTCATGACCGAACTCCGCAAGCAGCGCGACAACATGGCTACCGATGTAGCCTGCTCCTCCCGTTACCAGTACGCGCATGGATCGCTCACCTCAAAATAGAGTAAACTTTATTATACATTATGTGTTTTGGTGTATAAACAGTTTCCTGAAGGAGCAGACGTGAATCGATTTTGTCTTTTTCTTTTCACTCTCGCTGTGCTGACCGTCTGGTCTTGCCCTGCCTTTGCCGGACTCGAACGATGCGCCGGCTGCCACAATAACCGTGCGTCATTCGAACTGAAAGACCGCTACAAAACCGCGGCTGAACTCATTCGCGCGGCAAAGAACTCAAAGAGTCCAATGATGGGGAGCGTGCGCGCAAATGAAGAATACCTGCGCGATGCGGCGAAAGAATTGGGGCTGAAATAGGGCAAACACGCTGGAAACGCTTGCAATTGTCCGCGAAAAATGATTAGAGTTAGTCAGGTTAACATATTCTGAAAGAACGCAAGGTATACGATGCAACAACCGCCGCATTCAGAGGAACCTTTCTTCTACCGTGACCATGGCGACACCGAGAAGCTGACATCTCTCGGGGAGTTGCTGGAAGGACTTGCCCACGAACTGAACAGTCCCATTTCGGCGATCCTCAGCTATTCCGAGATGTTGCAGTCTCCGGATATTCAGGAAAAATCCCGCGACAAATATGTGGATAACATCCACATGGCGGCGCTGCGTGCGTCAAAGGTCATTGATGGCCTGCTCACGCTGCTTCGCGCGCAGAAAAGCGAATTTACGTCGGTTCCTGTCAACAATATTGTCCGTAAAACCGTTCCGCTTTTTGAGTATCAGCTTCGCGATAAAGGGATTTCCCTCATCCTGGATCTCGCCTCCGGACTGCCATTTGTGCGGGGTGATTATTACCGGCTTCAGCAGGTACTCTTCAACCTCCTGATGAATGCCATGCAGGCGCTCAGCGCGTGGGAAGGGGAAAAACGCATTATCATTACATCGTCTGCTGCCGATCAGTCAGTTCGTATCGTTATTGAGGACAGCGGACCCGGTATCCGGCCGGAACATTATGACAAGATTTTCGTGCCGTTCTTTACGACCAAGCCCAAAGGAACCGGTCTCGGGCTGAGCATCGCCAGAAGCATTCTCAGAGAGCATGGCGGCGACATCAGCATCGTGAGCGGATCTCATGGATGCAGAATCACGGTCGAACTGCCGGCAAACTCCGACGCGGCAATCGCCCAGGCAGTCGAGGAGCAGGGGAAATCGCGCCCCCAGAACCGGGTGCTTATTATTGATGACGATGAAATGGTGGTGGACACCTTCTGTTCCATAATGGAGAACGTAGGATACGATGTTTCCTTCGCGACATCTGCTCCGGATGCGCTTGAAAAGCTCCGCTCTGAGATATTTGATCTCATTTTCGTAGATTATCGCATGCCGCATATGGATGGAGTTGCGTTCATTGAGGAAGCACTGACGTTAGTCGATCGGAAATCTCTTGTGCTGATTACGGGTGATCCGGGCTTTCGGAATAATGATTTCTCAGCCCGCTTTTCTGTTCCGGTGCTGCGCAAGCCCTTCAATCTGGAAGAGCTGCGCCTGTTCATCAGAAAACATTTCCAGAGAAAGCTGGGGCATGGCGTATGACCATTTTTGACAAGATTGAAGAACTTCGCAAATTGCCTACACTTCCGACGAATCTGTCGCGTCTTATCGCGGTGCTTAATGATGAAAACGCGTCGTTGCGGGAACTTGAAGAAATTATCAAGCGCGATCAGGCAGTGGCAGCCCGCGTTATTACCGTTGCAAACTCGGCTGCCTTCGGACATACCGGCTTCATAAACAGCATTGAGCAGGCCATTCTGGTGCTGGGCATTGACCTTGTGCGGAGTCTGGTAGTCGGCATATCGATCTTCCAGTCGTTTCCGCTTCCGCCGGTGCTGCTGAAGCATCTCTGGGCGCACGCTTACAGCGCAGCCACAATATCAAACCTGCTCGCCAGAAAAATCAGGAATGCTGACCTCAGCATCTGTTTCCTTGGCGGACTGCTGCACGATATTGGAAGACTGGTCCTGCTGACCATTTTCCCCCGGGACTATTCAATAGCGCAGGATGCCGAGTCAATCATCGAATCGGAAAAAGAACGGTTCCTTTGCACACATGCAGAAGCAGGAAGTCATTTTCTGAAGGCTCTCAATGTCCCTGCGGAGATTACCGATGCCGTACTCTTTCACCACAGCATCGACATGGGCAATCCGCACCGCGACCTTATCGCCTGCACCTATTTCTCTGAAGGGTTGCTGCATATACTTGGGACGTCGTTTGTGAGCGACAGCCTTTGGACAGATGAACACCAGAATCTTTTTGAAGCGTATGGGCTGACCGTGACCGATATCGAAGAACTCTCGGCAATGCTCAAGATCCAGGAATCAGAAATACACGCATTTTTCGAAATCTGATCCTGTCAAGCGCTCCCTCTGCTTTTTCTTTCCCCGGAATGCTTGTTCATAATTTTTTTCAGCGCCAGAGGTATGAGCAAGGCGACAGTAGCCACCAGAATTCCGATCAGCAGCCCCTCGATATTCCCATGGAGAATCAGCTCTCCCATGGAACTGCCAAAAGCGACATAGGCAATACAGGCCGGCAGCATGAATACGAAAGTGCTCCAGACATAATGGAAAAAAGAGATCGGCGTAATTCCGAAGAGAAAGTTCAGCACCGGAAACGGAAAAACCGGGACCAGACGGGCAAACGCCACCGCCTTCCAGCCATGCTGTTCAACCTTTGCGGAGAGTGTCTGCCACCGCTCGTACCCATAGCGTGCCCTAACCGTGTCGCGGAGCACATAACGGGCTAAGAGAAACGCGACGGAAGCTCCGGTGGTTGCGCCGGCAATCGAGAAGACAACGCCCCAGAACGGCCCCCAGAGGAATCCGGCTCCCAGTGTCAGCGGAAGACTCGGCAGAAAGATGCTTGGCCCGACCGCATAAAGGAGCATGAAGAGAACCGGCGCCAGAACAGGATGCTCCCTCAAAAAAGCGATAATCCAGTCCATGGAGATGTATCCCTGCTGGCGCAGCCATGTCGTCAGGGCAATGAACAGCAACAACCCGACGGCAAGCAATAGTTTCGGATTCAGAATCCACGCTTTCAGACCAACGATCAGGCGGTTCAGCCACTTTTTGCCGGAACTGACAGGTCCGACAGCCGGCTGAACGCCCGGCAGATGCTCAAGCAGATGGCTGGCCGCCGCGCCTCTGGCCTGAAACGAACTCTTGCACCCCATGCAGTATGTCACCAGAGGAGCCGCCGCGCCCGAACCAATCGCCTTTTGCGCGAATACCGCAGCGAGTGCCGGTTCGGTCACATGCAGCCCGCCGCCGCATCCGCAGCATGACGGTATTGCGGAAGGCTCATCTGCCCTGCCCGCACACGCCCCTGCCTTCTCCTGCAAATCAGGTATGCGCGACGATGGACAGGGATGATGCAAATCCACTTCCCTGCTGACCGATAAAAACAATCTATGGGGCAATACTGCAAGCGCATGCTCAACCACAATGCCGGGCATGCTCTCACGAAGCAGCTTCGTGCAGTTAACACATCCGGTAATGACCCGCTCAATGCCGCATGCATGCATGCGGGCGGCGATTGCATCAAGCACGTTTCGCACGGAATCGACGTCTCCCAGTTGATAGAGCGGGTCAAAGCAGCAATCCGCGACAAGACCGACCGGCTCTCCAAGGGTATCAGCGAGATGACGGCGGGTCGCCGACGCTGCATCAGGGCTCGCACCGTTCAGGCCGCATCCCGGCCAAAAAACAGTCGTCGCCGGTTTCCATATACTGAAGGGAAAAGAACGTCCCCGAGCCGCGTAGGATTTTGCGGACATGAGCGATTGCCGGACACGAACGGATAACATTCCACTGCGAATACGTTCGGTCTTTGCCGCAAAAAAACTCCGGGCAGGACTCAGATTCATCGGGCAGATCGAAGCGCACGCCCGGCAATTCGTGCAGAGAAAAACAGTGTCATCCGCCGATTGCAGGATGTCGCCAGGATGTCCGTATTTTTCCAGAAAGGGGCATGCCTGCTGACAGGCACCGCAGGCGCTGCATTCGGCAAGAAAGGTTTCAATCTCACGGATCATGGGCATTTCCCTTTATCGGCAGAATCGCATCAGATGAATCGGATGCACGCCGAGCACAAAAAGAATCGCAATGCAGACATTGCGGAGACTGACCATAATGGGCGCAAGCGGAAACGCCTTCCGTAGCCTCCTTGCAGAGATAGTCACGCAATTCGGCAACCCTCTCACCATATGTTTTTTTCTCAGTCTTCGGACAAAGTCAAGGTCTTCGAGAAACGGATAGTTCCGAAATCCGCCAATCTCCCGATACAGGGAGCGCCGTAAAAAAAGCGCCTGATCGCCGTAGGGAAGCGACAGCAGCAACGACCTCAGATTGGCCGCCCATGCCACCAGCATGACGGACAGGGAGCGGTCATCAAAACAGAGGCGGAAGTATCCGGCATGATATCTGCTAAGGTGTGCGAGAATTTCATTATTTGACACAGGCGGCAGTACGGCATCGGCATGAAGAAAAAGAAGAACGTCCCCCTTCGCCGCGACCGCTCCGGCATGAAGTTGCATCCCCCGGCCCCGTTCCGACTGAATAACCCTCGCTCCGGCCACTGCAGCCCGGGCAACGGTGGCGTCCGTGCTTCCGCCGTCAACGACAATAACCTCATGAGCGCCGGCGACAAAGGCTGACACAATAGCAGCAACGACGCGCTCCTGCTCGTTCAGAGCAGGGATAACAACCGAAACGGATTCACCGGACATCTGCAATGCGATATATGAGAATAACCGGGCTTCCGTCTCCCGGCAGATGGTTTTTTTTGCCCTGAAAACGCGAATTGGGATTCAGAGCGCGTCGAAATGAACTGACGTAAGGATAGCGGCTATTGCTGGTTACGCCTATCCAGCAGCTCTCCAGGCATGTTATGCATCCGGTCTTCTGCTGCCCCGCCGCAACCCTGTTGCCTCCGAAGCGAATCTGAAACCCCTTGCCGGCCTCGTCCGAAAAAATATCGCCAAGCGTGAGCTCCCTGCCGAGCCCCTGCCAGGTGGCGCTTACTTCCAGCACATCTCCTGAAACGGCAACTCCGTATGATTCTTCGTTCATGTTATTTCCGGGCCGAGCTCCGATGCGAACCAGCGCGTCAAAAAAATCTCCGGGCGGGGCGAATGCTTTGAGAATCGCTTTGTCGTGGAGCTTGCCTCCCCGGAACACGACACCCCAGTGGGGATTTGACGAGGCGAGCCCCTTGCCGTGAACTTCACAATAAAGCAGAACCTTTCTTTCCGCCGGTTCAGTCACGAGCGGATGATCCCTCGTCGGCCATGACGCCTGCCTGCTGTCGCCCGCCCCCGATGCCGTTCCGGCCGATCTTCCCCATCCGGAGAAAGCTGACACAAATAATCCTGCCGCAAGATGCCGGAGAAACTGCTTTCGCGTCACAGCCTCAGAACAACAGCCTCTGTATAGAAGACCACTATCCGATCCAGACCGTTTTTTCAAAATCTTTCATTCCTTCCACAATGTGGTTTGTGGTTCCCCGATAGCCGACTTTCAAATTCTTCTCGAGGTCGAAATATTTCAGGCAGGTGCCGCAGGTGAATATTTCGACTCCCATGTCCGAAAACTGCCGCATGAGCGGAATCATCTCCTCGTCAACAGTCGTCAGCTTAACGGCGGTGTTCAGAAAGAAGATTGTGTGCGGCAGTTCTCGTGTCACCTTCATGGTCTCAAATATCCCCTTAATGAGCATTCGCCCCAACGCCTCATCTTTTCCGATTGCATCGGTTCCGACAATCAGAAGCAGCTCCTTTTTCAGCTTCTGATGGGGCTTCG
Organism: Nitrospirota bacterium; assembly: GCA_037442225.1. GTDB lineage: Bacteria > Nitrospirota > Thermodesulfovibrionia > Thermodesulfovibrionales > Dissulfurispiraceae > JAAYUK01. The sequence continues at coordinate 3,376 of JBBIQQ010000017.1, read as the reverse complement.
ATCTGGCAACCCCCGGAAATTCGCACGGATAGCCTTTCGCAATCTTCACCCTCCAGTAGCCGTTTTCCGCAAACGTCTCCGCAACCATGCCGCCCTTTGAGGCAAAGCGGGTGAGGTTTGCTGCTGAAGCTTCATTGTCCACCCAGACCTCAACAATGCCCTCTGACAGATTCTGCAATGCATCCTCCGCCATCAAAACCGGTTTGGGGCAGGGAACGCCCCGCGCATCAAGTATCATAAGCCACCATCCGTTCAGCGATTATCAATTTGGGAATGCCTGATGCAGCCAGGATAAATTGAGAGGGAAGCGCGCTGTGAAAAATGCCCGCACGGCAGGCGCCTTCGGTTGCTTCCACGCTCTGTTTTGCCAGCCCTGCGCTGACAAGCTGATGATATCCGGCTATAGCTTAACGCTGATAACCGGAAGGTATCCAATCGTTAATTGCTTTTAAGCATGCGATATCTATAGACAATACCTATAAATAAAAATGCAGGGGACGCGATTGCTTAATCCCCTGCAGCGGTCAGACCGGACGACAAATGAAGAGCCTGGAACTGGCGAACGACTACTCTTTTACCGGCAGAACATGGATCGCCTTGATGATGAGCTTCACCCGGTCGCCTTTCTTCAGCTTTAACGCATCGAGCGACTCGGTTGTCAGAACCGACGCCATTTCCGCAGGCTCTGATACTTCAAACTTCACCAGAGACATGATGTCGCCCTTCTTCACGGATTTGACCTCCGCACTGACGGCATTTCTCGCGCCGAATTTCATAGCATCCTCCTAAAAATAGACTTGCTCATATGGAGGATTCTACCTCATTTCGCACCGCAAACAACAGCGATTACTTCACAATTTTTGCCTCGGCGGAGACGGAATATTTCCGCTGTGACAATCGCCGCAATTATTCTGAGTCTGAATGCCGAAGGCAGCGGCAGGGACTTCGCCCTTCGTTTCGTATTTTTCGTCATGCCATGCATTGAGCAATTCCACCAAATGATAGGCCACACTTGCAGTTACAGCAGCACAGCGATGACGGCGCTCGGGAATTTTGAGTTCTTTATCAGCAGCCTTCATCCAGCGCCCTACCGATATATGGCAAAGCGGGGAATTGCTGACGGTGGTCGGAATCTCACCGGCAAATTTTGGTTTCTTCGGCTTATAGTTTGGAAGCTGCGTATCTGAATACCATTGCATAACTTCGCTGCCCATAAGCATACCATCGTCAGAATCGGAACTCCGCGGACCGATTATCAGGTTAGTGACGAGATTGGCTCCAGAGTTTGAACCGCAAATCGTTCCCCAGCCCGATACGCCGCCCTCCAAAAAGATGAAAGCATCAATAGGAAATGACTTGTAGGGCTCTCCAACCTTTTTCCGAAGTTGGCTGAAAACGCTTGAAATGACCGCCGCTCCGCAATATACACGATACCATTCTTCATAAGCTATCTCTGCTGTTTTCTCAGGATCTAGCTTTTTGTACGGCCATGGCCACTTGTCCATGCGGGATGACTTTGCCTCCGCATCGGAATAAATGCCGCCTGCCTGGAGCGCCGCCACTCCGAGGCCGATCAAGCCGAGCCCTGAAAGGACTCCCCTTCGCGACATACCCTGATTGTCTGACATACCATTTCCTCCCGTGATATAAATTTGCGGCACAACGGGTCTGCATCCACACATGCCGCCTATGAAACAAGGGAGAGGAGCAGTGGGAGTCGAACCCACCCCGCAAAGACTTTCGCCCATTATTGCGAATCCGGTTTTGCAGACCGGCTGAGCCCCGCCCATGCTCCCCATGACCAAATTATAGCCACATATTTACTATATGTATAATAGTTTTTTTCTATATATTAGTGCGCACTGTTCATATCAAAAATAAAGAGCGCCTGGAAAGTACCCCCGTCTACATTATGCGCGCAATAAAACCCGCCACGCAGAGTAACTATCCGCAACTGAACATCTGGATATGCGTTTTGCCCGGATGCAGCAGAAAATATAAATTGAAATAACCGGTATGTTACGCTAAAGTGGTTACAGAAGAAAATCCGCCGTTCGAAACGCAGCCCCACTGCCAGCACGGGGCGCATAGCATATGGCAGATATCATCTTTGGAGGAACCGTGAACAGAAAAGCAAAACTCGCAGCGACAAAAGCTGAGAAAAAACAACAAAAAATTGAATACGGGAGCGTGTCGGGGCTCTTTCCCATGATTTCGAAGATAACCATTTCCATGAAGTATGCCAAGACCGGCGTACTGGAACCGCTGTCGCGGATGGTGAATTTCACGCGTGACAGCGCGGCCATATTCAAGATCAGTTGCTTATGCAGCGAGTGCCCGGACAGCGGATTTGATTTTTCTGACATAATCAAAGCCATGGTAAAAGCGAAGAAAGCGACCGCAAAAGGGGCCATCAGCTGCGAGAACTGTCCTGCTCCCGAATGCTCTGATGTTACCTATACCGCGACAATAAAATACCTGTAACCTCAGGTTCAGCGTCCACAGACAGCAAAAACTATTCCGTCAAGCCGGGCAACTTTTTCACGATCTTTCAGATAAAGAGGCAAAAAGGGGGGGAGCTGAGCGCTCAGCTCCCCCTTCTTTTCGTCTTTGGCCGCTTACAGGCATATAAAGCGGCGGGCAGTCCTAGAGTATTGAAAAAGGGATTATCTGCATAACCCCTTGATTTTTTGGTAGTCCCAACGGGAGTCGAACCCGTGTTTTAGCCTTGAGAGGGCCACGTCCTGGGCCACTAGACGATGGGACCGAAAATGGCTGGGGAGAGAGGATTCGAACCCCTGTAAGCAAATCCAGAGTCTGCTGTCCTACCGCTGAACGACTCCCCAAGCCTTGCGGAATAATTAGATTACAGAACTGAAGCGGCCGAAGTCAATCCTTCGCGCCGCTTTTCGTATCGAACAGCGTCTTCACTTCATCAATCAGATCGTTGATATCCCTGAACTGGCGGTAGACAGACGCAAAACGGACATATGCCACCTTGTCGATGTCCTTCAGGGTCGACATGATCTCCTCGCCAACCCACGAACTCGGAATCTCCTTGACGCCGAGCGCAGTTGCTCTCTGGCTGATGGCGTTTTCAATCGCCTCCAGAGTTTCCATCGGAATCGGACGCTTTTCGCACGATTTTTTCAGGCCGGTCAGAATCTTATGCCGATCAAACGCCTCGCGCCGCCCGTCTTTCTTGACGACCATGGGGAGAGGATCTTCAACGCGCTCATAGGAGGTGAAACGCTCCCCGCACTTCAGGCATTCGCGGCGGCGGCGAATGACATCGTGGTGCTGCTGAACAGCGACACCGAGGTCTTGCCCGGCGCCCTGGAGAGGCTGCTGGAGAGCGAGCGGCCGTTCGGTCGCG
>JBBIQQ010000016.1:6994-25816 GCA_037442225.1 Nitrospirota bacterium | reverse complement strand
CACCACTCGATTCGGGCACCGTCCATGCCGTGCAGGAACATATTCATGCGGGCAAGCGCCCAAGTGCCGCCGTTGACCTCCATGCCGAAGAGCGCAAAGTCCGTGCTGCCGACAAGTCGCGCGGCCTCGATCAGCAGGCCGCCGGAGCCGCAGGCTGGGTCGCAGATTCTGTCGCCTCGTTTCGGCTGGGCAAGCCGGGCAACAAGCTCCGACACCCGATGAGGCGTGTAGAACTCGCCCGCCTTCTTGCCGGCATCCGACGCAAAACGTTCGATGAGATAGATGTAGGTGTTGCCGATAACGTCTTCCGATACGCGTGAAGGGCGAAGGTTCATTTCCGGTTTATTGAAGTCGATCAGCAAATCCTTGAGACGCTTATTGCGATCCTTTGTCTTTCCGAGGTTGGCTTCGCTGTTGAAGTCGATATTGCGGAATACGCTTTCGAGTTTTGCCTTGTTGGCCTCTTCGATGTGGTCGAGCACCATGTTAATGAGTTCGCCGATCTTTGCGTCGTCGCGCCGCTCATAAAGGCTGTAAAAGTCCGCCAAAAAGGTATCGACTACTTTTCCTTCGCCTTTTTCGGTCTTTTCCCGCAACTCTATCATCGGCAGCAGGAAGCGTTCGCGCTCCAGCCTGCGGCGTATGCGCACATCGTCATTGCCGTACTGTTTCTGGTATGCCGCGTAGTGATCGTGCCAGACATCCGATATGTACTTCAGAAAGAGCATGACGAGAATGTAGTCCTTGTACTGCGCCGGGTCTATAACGCCGCGAAAAGTGTCGCATGCCTTCCAGGCTACGCTGTTTATCTGGTCCTGGGTGATTTTATCGGTCATTTTGCCTTCTCCTTTTTCCCCTTCGATGCCTTCAGGCTGACTGCGCTGACAAACTGGGCCTGCTTTTCCTGCAGCGCGGCCAGTAATTTTTTCTCCTGCCCGGCAAGTCTGCTGAGTTCGACGATTGTTTTTTGCGTATCGATGGCTGGCACTTCTATCGGCATGTACCTGAAAGCCGAGAGCGGGATGAGCGGCATGTGCGTGCCACGCCGCGCCTGTGAATGGAGGAATTCCTGCGCCGGGGGCTGGTTAATGTACCAGGCAAGATACTCCGGCAGCAGATCGGCCTGCCGTGGCCTGAGCATGAAAAAGTGACTTGCCGCCACAGTAGCCTGCAGATCTTCGGAAACTGCTGCCGCCCAATTTCTGCTCCCCCGCGAGAGAAAAAGCACATCGCCTTTGCGGACGTAATAATCAGCGGCAACCTTTTCGAGCTGCACCCGTACAAGGTTCTCACTGTCAAGATTAAGGTCAGCATCAAAATCCCGTATCTGTATGACGGCATGATCGCCGGAATGGTCCGGCACCAGCTTCTTGCGGAACTGGTAGCCCGTCCTGATATCGGCCAATTCTGAAACGGATTGTTTTATTCTGATATCCGGGGAACAATACATTTTCAGCATGATTCAATATACATCAATTATAAATTCCCGTCAATTTATTATTGCAGTATGCCTAATAGTGCATTAAAATTATCGGCGCCGCAAAAAAGCCCTCTGATTTTTTGTCAGAGGGCTTTTTTATTTTGCATACTCATCAAATTTAAATGTCGATATTCTTCGCCTCGAGCGCGTGTTCGGTGATAAAGTTCTTGCGGGGCTCGACCTGATCTCCCATGAGAACCGTAAATATTTCGTCGGCGCTCACGGCATCTTCAACTCGCACCTGAAGGAGCGTCCGCTTTTCGGCGTCCATGGTTGTTTCCCAGAGCTGCTGAGGGTTCATTTCCCCGAGGCCTTTATACCGCTGAATCGTGAGCCCCTTTTTCGATATTTCGTTCACAAGCGTCAGAAGCTCCCGTATCGATTCGACCGATCGGAGCTCGCCCTTGACATTCACCCGGAAGGGAGGCAGCCCGAGCAGCGCCGTTATTTCGCGGTAGAGCATGACCGCTTCCTTATACTCAGGCATTGCGAGGGAATCGAAAGAAATCTTCGCCTTGCAATTATGGCGGGTCAGCTCTACTTCATAAGCCTCGTGCTCCTCATCATACACCAGTTCTCCGGCGTTCAGATTCGGAATGGCAGCCGAAAGACGAGAGACCAGAGCCTCGGTCTCGCCCCTGTTTTTAAGAACCGCTTTCTCTACCTTCCAGGCAAGCAGGTTTTCGATAACCCGGATGTCTTTTCTCCTGCGCTCAAACCATGAGATAACCCGATCATAAGCAGCTACCTTCCGGAGGCACAGCACCAGTTTTTTTTCGGTAATCCCGCCGTCCGGCCCCGGAAGGATCATGTCGTCAGCGGCAAGCTCAAACAGCATCTTGGTGAGCGCCGCTTCATTCTGGACGTACTTCTCGGTCTTGCCGCGCTTGACTCGGAAGAGCGGCGGCTGGGCTATGTACAGATAGCCCTTCTCGATGAGTTCCGGCATCTGACGGAAAAAGAAGGTCAAAAGCAGGGTGCGGATGTGCGCTCCGTCCACGTCGGCGTCTGTCATGACCACTATTTTGTGATACCGCGTTCGGTTGATGTCGAAGTCGCCGGCTCCGATACCGGTGCCGAGCGCGGTGATTAATGTCTTGATTTCGTCTGAGCCGAGCATCTTGTCGAACCGGGCCTTCTCGACATTGAGAATCTTGCCCCTGAGCGGAAGAATAGCCTGGGTGCGGCGGTCGCGGCCCTGCTTGGCTGAGCCGCCCGCAGAATCGCCCTCGACTATGAATATTTCTGAAAACGCCGGGTCTTTTTCCGAGCAGTCGGCAAGCTTGCCGGGGAGTCCGGTGTCTTCAAGCACTCCCTTGCGGCGGGTCAGCTCCCGGGCCTTGCGCGCTGCCTCGCGGGCGCGGGCCGCCTGTATCGCCTTCTCGATTATTTTTCGGGCGGTTGACGGGTTCTCTTCATAGTAGGTTGCAAGCACTTCGTTGGTAATGGACTCGACAATGCCCTTCACTTCGCTGTTGCCGAGCTTCATCTTGGTCTGGCCTTCAAACTGAGGATTCGGCAGCTTTACGCTGATGACGGCGGTCAATCCCTCTCGAATATCGTCCCCCGAGATGCTTTCTTTGCCTTCCTTGATGATGCCCTTGGAAAGCGCATAGGAGTTGGAGGTGCGCGTCAGCGCCGATTTAAAGCCGATAAGGTGCGTGCCGCCCTCCCGGGTGTTGATGTTGTTGGCAAAAGTATAAATATTCTCAGCATAGCCGTCGTTATATTGTAGCGCCATCTCGACAACAATGCCGTCTTTTTCTCCGGTAACGTGAATCGGCTTGGTATGAACCGGGGTCTTGTTTTTGTTCAGATGCTCGACAAACGAGACAATTCCGCCTTTATAGAGGAACTCCTTGCTTTCGCCGGTCCGCTCATCGGTTATAACAATCTTCAGCCCGCTGTTCAGAAACGCAAGCTCGCGCAGGCGCTGAGAAAGCACGTCGCCGCTGAACTCGGTCGTTTCAAAAATCTCGGTATCCGGCTTGAAGACTATTTTCGTGCCGTTTCCTTTAGTCTTGCCGACAACCGTCAGATCCGTAACCGGCCTGCCGCGCTCAAACCGCTGCTGATACACCTGTCCCTCGCGCTTAATGTCCATTTCGAGCCATTCGCTCAGCGCATTGACAACCGAAATACCGACGCCATGCAGGCCGCCGGACACCTTGTAGGCGCTTGCCTCAAACTTGCCGCCCGCGTGCAGCTCGGTCAGCACGATTTCGGCTGCCGTTCTCCCCTTCGGGTCGCCAGGATGCGGTTCGGTCGGAATGCCGCGGCCATTGTCCACAATCGTACAGCTCCCGTCATGGTGGAGCGTGACGTCTATCGCGGTGCAGAAACCGGCTAGCGCTTCGTCCACACTGTTATCAACCACCTCATAAACAAGGTGATGCAGACCGTCGATGCCGGTGGATCCAATGTACATTGCCGGCCGCACGCGCACCGCCTCAAGCCCTTTGAGAATTTTTATATCATCAACGCCATACGCGCCGTTTGATAGCTCTATCTGTTCCGTCTTTTCTTCCATTGCTCTCCTTCAAAAAAACAGGTCGGGAAGAAATGCTCTTCCCGTTTCAGTTGTTTGCTGTAAGTTTATTTTGGTCTTCACGTCTCGCTTTTTTATAGCCGCATCGGCATTATGACGCACTTATAATCGTCCGCGCCTTCCTCGGTCATGAGCACCGGGCTGAGCGGTTCATTCAGCTTCATAACAACAACGCTGCTTTCCATTGCGCCGAGAGTATCTAAAAGATAGCGCGCATTGAACGCAAGGGACATGGAGTCGCCGGTATAGGTCATCGAGATTTCATCTTTCGCCTCGCCGACATCGGGGTTTGACGCCGAGACAACCATTATGCCGGCCTCAAAATCAGCCTTTACCGAACTGCTCCGCTCCTTGCTCATGATCGAAACGCGGCGGAGCGCCTTCATCAATGCCTCTTTTTCTATCGTGGCGGTTTTCGTGTTCCCCAGCGGCAGCACCTGCTCATAATTCGGATAGGTGCCTTCAATGAGCCTGGTAAGAAACTCGATAGAGCCGAGCGAAAAGAGCAGGTGGCTCTTGCCGATGACTATCTTTACCGGAGCGGCGCCGTCTGCCAGGAAGCGGCGGAGTTCGCTGACCGATTTTCTCGAGACGATCAGCTTCCTTTCATCCTTCACGGTAAACGGAACGGCTTTCTGCAGCAACGCCAGTCGATGCCCGTCGGTTCCGACGACACAGATGCCGCCCGACGTCTGCAGATGAAAGAGAAGGCCGTTCAGGACATATCGCGTATCGGATTCGCCGGCTGCATAGATCGTTTTCTCCACGATCTCCCGCAGGAGCGCCGCTTCGATCTGTATCTCTTCGGCATCACCGGAAGCAGATACCGTCGGCCATACCGGAAACTCGTCTATTGAGAGGCCGGCTATCCGGAACACGCTTTTGCCAGACTTCACCTTTACCCACTGTTTTTCGGTCGACTCGATGGTTATTTCTCCGTCTATTTCACGGACAATTTCAAACAACTTTTTGGCAGGAATACAGGCGGAGCCTTCTTCAAGAACTTCCAGTTCAACGGACTCCTTCAGCGCGGTTTCGAGGTCTGTTGCGATGATAAAGGATGCGCCCGGTGACGCTGACAGCAGAAAATGGTTGAGAATAGGCATGGTGTTCTTCTTTTCGACAATATTCTGGATGTCGGAGAGTTTTTTGTGGAGCTCCTCCCGCTGAACCTTAATCTTCATGCTGCCCTCCTCGAGTGTTCGGCCTGAATTTTGTTTCGGTATCTTCATATATACGCAGCCGCCTATCGCTTCAGCCGCTTGATGATGTTTTCGACTGTTTTGTTCAGCGTTTCTTCGCGTGTCCGCCTTTCTTCAATCTGCCTGCAGGCGTAAATGACCGTTGTGTGGTCTTTTCCGCCGAATGCGGCCCCGATTTCGCTTAACGACATCTGGGTGAGCTGCTTGGTGATGTACATGGCTATCTGGCGGGCGCTGGAAACTTCCCGGGTGCGCCGCTTAGCCTTGATATCCTGCAGTTTAAGTCCAAAAAAATCGCAAACCGCCTTCTGAACTCCTTCAGCATTGATTGGCTTGTCGTCATCAGCGATAAGATCCTTCAGCACGGTCTTTGCAAGGGCAAGGTCAACGGGAACTCCAACAAGCGATGAGTGCGCTCCAAGTTTGATGAGACAACCCTCAAGCTCGCGTATATTCGACTTCACTCTGGTTGCGATAAAATACGCCACGTCCTCAGGTATCTGCATCCGCTCCGCTTCTGCTTTTTTATAGAGAATCGCGACCTTGGTCTCCACCTCCGGAGTCTGGATATCGGCAATAAGCCCCATGCTGAACCGGGACCGCATGCGATCAGTGATATCGGAAATCTCCAGCGGAGCGCGGTCGCTTGAGATTACGATCTGTTTCTGCTTGCCGTACAGGTCATTAAACGTATGGAAAAATTCCTCCTGCGTCGCCGGCTTGCCTGCGATGAATTGAATATCATCTACCAGCAGCACTTCGGAATTCCGATATTTTTCCTTGAATTCCCCCATTTTTTCGTGCCGCATGGCGGTCACAACCTCGTTTACAAACTGTTCCGACGATACGTAATGGACGCCTATGCCGGGATTGCTGTCTACAATCATATTGCCGACTGCGTTCATCAGATGCGTTTTCCCAAGTCCGACCCCCCCGTATATAAACAACGGATTATATGCAGTTCCGGGATTTTCGGCTACCCGCTTTGCTGCCGCGTGGGCGAACTGATTTGACGGCCCTACAACAAACGAATCGAAGGTGTGCTTCGGGTTCAGAAAGATACCGCGGCTCGCAAGTTTTGTTCGCCTGTTTTCAAGTCGCGTATCTATCTTTTTGAGAACTTCGTCTTCCTTGCTCACAATTTTAAACTTCAGCCCAAGCTGCTGGCCGGTAAGCCCTTCTATGGTTTCCTGAATAATTGTCGGATAATTATCTTCTATCCACTCGCGAAAAAAGCGGTTCGGAATCTCAAGATACGCACTTTTCTCTTTAATCTGAATAAGTTTCATCGGACTGAACCAAAGCTCAAATGCGCTCTCACCTATTTTTCCCAATATGGTATCAAGGGTTTTTTCCCACAATTCTTCTTTTTGAAGTGTTATCGGCATTTATGGTAGAAATCCTTTATTTTCTTTATGTTTATCAACATGTTTTCAACATTTGTGGAAAACTGCCCTCTTCAGCACTGCTCATTATAGCGTAATGAGAAAATTCAGAGCAATAATTGTTGAGATGTCTGTGAAAAAAATATGCATATTTCTTTTCCCCCCGGGCGCTGTGAAAACATGTGAAAAAATCCACCCACGCCACAAAACTAAAAAAACCTGTTCTTCAATACCTTTTCCAAAATATTCACATATCAACCGAGCCTATTTCTATTACTATTCTTTTCTTATTTACTAATATATAAGAAGACAGTACAAAAGCACTATTTTTTTATAGCATTCGCCCGAAGACTTCCTTCAATAAAGACATCTATTCCTCCATCAAGTACCGCTTCAATGTTTCCGGTCTCAATGTTTGTTCTATGATCTTTTATGAGTCGGTAAGGCTGCATTACATAGGAACGAATCTGGCTTCCCCATGCAATGTCTTTTTTATCGCCAACAAGGTCATCAAGCTTCTTTTCCCGTGCTCGAATCTGCAAGTCGTACAGCCTCGCTTTTAGAACTTTCATCGCAAGCTCGCGGTTTCTGATCTGGGAACGTTCGCTCTGACAGGCAATGATGATGCCGGAAGGAATATGTGTAAGTCGTACAGCGGATGATACCTTATTGACATGCTGTCCTCCGGCACCGGAGGCCCGGAAAGTGTCCATTTTCAGATCTTCTTCCCGAATTTCAATAGCAACGTTGTCTTCAATTTCCGGATAGACAATTACAGCACTGAACGATGTGTGGCGGCGCTTTGCAGCATCAAAAGGAGAAATGCGAACGAGACGGTGAACGCCGGCCTCAGCCTTAAGGTATCCGTAGGAAAATTCTCCGGATACGCTGAACGTAACGCCTTTGATGCCTGCTTCATCTCCAGCCTGAAAATCTATGATTTCCGTGTTATATCCGTGGTTTTCCGCCCATCTTAGATACATGCGCATAAGCATCTGAGCCCAGTCCTGACTTTCGGTGCCGCCGGCTCCCGGATGAATGGTAACTATCGCATTGTTACGATCCACCTCACCGGAAAGAAGGAGATGCAATTCCAGAGAATCTATTTTTTTTGCGAGTTCTTTTATATCCGAGAAAAACTCAGCGATAAAGACATCACCGCCATCTTCCGTAAGAATATCAATGGATTCTTCCAGATATACAACTTTCTGATATGCCTCTTCAACCGGCCGGAGGCAGTTGTTCAGGTGAGTTTTTCTCTTTTGAAGTTCTCGCGTCTTGTCAGGATCCGACCATATTTCTTCTTTTGAGAGTTCCTGATCGATTAAATCAAGCTCTCTCTGAGTCTGGGCTACATCAAAGATAGCCTCGGAGAGAGGAAACGCGATCTTTCAGCGTTCTAAGCTGTTCCTGTAATTCCGCGTGAGTAATCATTCTAAAGCCTCCGGAAATGTCTATAATTTGTATTTTCTGAACAAGAGAAGGAAAGACCCAGCTATGCAGAAAAAAGAGAACAGGTCTCCATATTTAGTATAAAAAGTGATGGTTTTATCTCTGCCTATTTTTTCTGTTACGATGCTTCTCGTCATTAATTCGGTGGTCTTTACAATCTTTCCATTACTATCAATGAACCCGGAAATGCCGCTGTTTGCCGCCCTTACCATCGGTTTGCGGTTTTCTACTGAACGGAAAACCGCCATGCTGAAGTGCTGATAGGGACCATTGGTCGTACCAAACCAGGCGTCATTGGTAATGGTCACCATAAAATCACCGCCACGCACATAAAACTTACGCGCAAGTCCCGGGAAAACCGATTCATAACAGATGAGCGTCGCGAAACTTCCGAAGGGAGTAACTGCCCGGACATACGTATCGCCCGCAACATAATCGCCGATACCATAGGCGAGTTTATCAACAAAAAAGAGAAGCGGCCTGAGCGGAACATACTCGCCAAAAGGAACCAAATGAATTTTATCATAGAGATACGAAATTGATCCATCTTTACTAAGCAAGGCGGCGCCGTTTGAATACAAGTTCAGCTTACGGTCTTTATGAAGAATGGTCCCGAACAGCAGATAGGTATCCAGCGTCTTCTGGAATTCAACATGCTCTTTTGACAGCTCGTTGTCTCGCCCGAAGACAAAGGGTACGGCAGATTCCGGCCAGACGACAAGGTCCGGCTTTGTCTGAACCGCGGTAGCGGAGAGGTCGCGATATGTTTTAATGACAGTGTCCTGAAACGCTTTATCCCATTTTTTATCCTGTTCGATATTTCCCTGAACAACGGCAACCTGAACAGTGCCGGCCACCCGGTCCTGATGAAGCCGCCAGAACCCATAAGCGAGCGTAAAAAAAAGAACCAACCCGAGGGTTATCCATCCGGCTACCGTGGGCAGGGAAGGAAAAAGCGGCCTTTCTTCCTGTCTGCGCTTAAGAAGAAAAGCATCCACGATGGCTCCGTTGACTGCCACGACAAGAAAAGAAACGCCGTATATCCCTGTGATATCCGCTATTTGAATCAGCGGAAGGAAAAGGTATTGGGAATATCCGAGGCTTGACCACGGAAAGCCGGTAAACACATAAGCGCGGGCAAACTCGCAAACCGTCCAGAAGATAGGAGCAATAAGTAGCGCGGGAAGCGAGGAACGCTTCATGAGAGACGCGAAGAGAACGGCGAACAGCGCAGGATAGAGAGCCAGATAGAGACAAAGAGCCAGTATCAGCAACAGGCTGGGAATAAACGGAATAGAGCCGTAGTGATGGACGGAATGATAAATCCAGTATGTCGAGCCAAAAAACGAGACCACGCCGAACAGCAAACCGGCCCGGAAGGCTTGGCGGTTATCCAAGGAATAGAGGCTCCATAACAAGGGAACTAACGCGAACCACGCAAGCGGAAACAGGTCGAACTTCGGGAAGCAGACGACGAGCAGCATGCCGGAACACAGGGCAGACCAAACCCACATCGGTATTTGTATTTTTTGTCTTTTCATTACGCAAGCGGTGAAACGCTATTTATGTTATTATACGTGAGTTATGCCTGCTATTGTGGTTATTCCCGCGCGCTTCGGCGCTTCGCGCTTCCCCGGGAAACCCCTCGCTTCTCTCGCCGGCAAGCCCATGGTACAGCATGTCTATGAAAACGCGCGCCGCGCCCAACGGGTTCAGGCGGTTTTTGTTGCGACCGACAGCGATCACATTGCCGAAGCGGTGCGGGCTTTTGGCGGAGCTGTAGTAATGACGTCCGTTGAGCATCTGACCGGCACCGATCGTATTGCCGAAGCGGTGCGGGTTATAACAGTCGGCGGGATGCCCCTCGGCGCGGATGATGTCGTGGTGAACGTGCAGGGCGACGAGCCGTTGCTGAATCCTGCCATGGTGGACGAAGTTGTCGGCCTGATGGATGATTCGAAGGCTGAAATCGGCACGCTGGCAAAGCATATCTCAGACGCCGCCGACCTGTTTAATCCCAATGTGGTCAAAGTGGTCTTCGGTCCGGACGGATATGCTTTTTATTTCTCCCGCGCTCCGATCCCGTATCCACGGGATCTGTTTGTCACAGGTGGAGAACCCCGGCCCGAGGAAAAGCTGGCCGAGGCTTCCTTGTACAGGCATTGCGGCATATACGCATTCCGCAGGCGCACGCTGGAGCGCTTTTCTCAATTGCCACCGGCAAGGCTGGAGCAGATCGAAAAGCTGGAACAGCTCCGGGCGCTTGAAAATAATATCACCGTTAAAGTGGGCATCACTGAACATATATCTATCGGCGTTGATACGCCCGAGGATCTGGAGAGGGTAAAGCAATGGTTAAGTACATCTTCGTAACCGGCGGGGTAGTGTCAGCTCTCGGCAAAGGGATTGCAGCGGCGGCGACGGCGGCTCTGCTTGAAGCGAAGGGCCTGCGGGTCGCCATCCAGAAACTCGACCCTTACATAAACGTTGACCCCGGAACCCTCAGTCCGTTTGAACACGGGGAAGTATTCGTCACCGATGACGGCTGCGAGACCGATCTTGACCTTGGCCACTATGAGCGGTTCACGAGCTTCCGCGCCTCGGTTGTCAACAACTACACAACCGGCAAGATTTATTATAATGTTATCACCAAGGAGCGGCGCGGCGACTATCTCGGCGCAACCGTGCAGGTGGTTCCCCACATTACCGATGAAATCAAGGAAGCCATTAAATCTGCCTCAACCCCAGAACTCGATATTCTGATTGTCGAAATCGGCGGAACGGTCGGAGACATCGAGAGCCTGCCGTTTCTGGAAGCCATCCGCCAGTTTCGTTACAACGTCGGCAAAGAGAATGTGCTGTACATGCATCTTACGCTTGTGCCGTTTATTAAAGCCGCAGGTGAAATGAAGACAAAGCCTACGCAGCACAGTGTGAACGAATTGCGGGAAATAGGTATTCAGCCGGACGTCCTGCTCTGCAGAACCGAGCGGCCGCTGCCTCTGGAAATGAAGCGGAAGATCGCCATTCACTGCAACCTTGACCACGATGCGGTTATAGCCGTGCTAGATGTCGACACGGTTTATGAAGTTCCGCTGGCGCTCAAGGCAGAAGGACTCGATCGACTCATCGACAAGAAGCTTCAACTGAATGTCACCCCTCCGAACACGGATGCATGGGAAGGCGTCGTCGAGCGCATCAAACATCCAAAATATGAAACGACGATAGCGATTGTCGGCAAGTATGTCGGCCTTAAGGATTCTTACAAGAGCCTTGAGGAGGCGCTCATCCATGGCGGCATCGCGAACAATGCCCGTGTAATTTTGAAGTGGACCGACGCGGAGCAGATCGAGAAGAAGGGAGCGGAAGAACTGCTCGCCGAGGTTGACGGCATCCTTGTTCCGGGAGGCTTCGGTATTCGCGGCATCGAGGGAAAGATTCTGGCTGTCCGGTATGCACGTGAAAAGAAGATACCGTATTTCGGGATCTGCCTCGGCATGCAGCTGGCAGTTATCGAAATTGCCAGAAACCTGTGCGGGCTGAAGGCGAACAGCACGGAATTTGATATTAAGACGCCCGACCCAATTATTTACCTCATGGAAAAATGGTACAACCATCGCTCCGGATCCTTTGAAGAGCGGTCTGCGGAATCGCAGATGGGCGGTACGATGCGGCTTGGCGCATATCCATGCGTAATGAAGGATGGGTCGCTCGCCTTTGCGGCCTACGGGATGAAAGAGATTTCAGAGCGGCATCGCCATCGCTATGAATTCAATAACAAATACCGGGAGATTCTTTCTGAGAAGGGAGTTATCTTCTGCGGACTGTCGCCTGACGGCGAACTGTGCGAGATGGTGGAACTTAAGGATCATCCGTGGTTCCTTGGCTGCCAGTTTCATCCGGAGTTCAAATCACGTCCGCGTGAGCCGCATCCGCTCTTTACCGCCTTTATCGCGGCCTCGCTGAAGGCGAGGATGGACTTTTTCCCGGAATCGTAAATAAGGGCGATTTGGGATAATTTTTCCGGCAGCCAGCGTCGCGCTCCGGAGCATTTCACAGCCTGCTCTTACTGCAAAAGACAGATCGCCTGCGCTGCTAGGCCCTCGCCTCGTCCTATGAAGCCCATTTTTTCGTTGGTTTTGGCCTTTATGTTAATGCGGCCGGCGGGAATGCCTGCCGCGCAAAGCGCCGCTTTCATCGAATCGATGTGAGGAGCAAGCCTTGGCTGTTCCGTGATGACAATGCTGTCAATCCACGCAATTTCAAATCCGGCATCAGAGACTAGAGAGAGAGCATGCCGAAGCAGATCGGTGCTGACGGCATCTTTCCAGCGCGGGTCGGTATCAGGAAAGAGGCTGCCGATATCGCCGGCGCCAAGCGCGCCGAGAAGTGCGTCAATAATGGCGTGGCAAAGCGCGTCGCCATCTGAATGCGCCATCAGCCCGCGTTCATTCGGAATTTCGACGCCGCCGAGCACAAGTTTTCTGCACTCCGAGAAACAGTGTGAATCGTAGCCTATGCCAATGCGCATATTCATTTTCATTCGGGATGCCGGATTTCGCCGATAGCCAAAAGCCTACCCCGAGTTTCCTCCTTCAGGCATTGAGAGGAAGGCTTCCGCAATGAGAAGATCTTCCGGTGTTGTGATTTTGATATTTCTCGAGCTGCCCGCTATGATTCTTACCGACCCGCCGTACCGTTCGATGACCGACGCGTCATCCGTGCCGAAAAACCCCTCTTTTTTCGCCCGCTCCAGCGCCGGTTTAAGGGATTCATACAAAAAGACCTGAGGCGTCTGGATGATCCAGAGCCCGGCCCGGTCGAGCGTTTGCGCCACGCGATAGTCACCGGCAGCGGCAACGGTTTGCTTAATCGTATCCCTTGCCGGCACCCCGACAACAACTCCGTCAACGCCATCCAGCGCCTGTATCGCGGCGGCAACCGTCTCCGGCGCGACCAGCGGGCGGGCACCGTCGTGGATGACCACGAGGCAGGAGGCATCCGAGATCGCGGCGAGGCCGTTTAAGACAGAGTCTTGCCGTTTTTTTCCTCCCGGGACTATCCGCAGAATCTTCGCGCTCCCGAACCGGGCGAGAAGGTCAGCCGTTGCCCCAAGCTCCTGCTCATGCACAACCGGAAGAATCTCGTCTATTAGCGGACAAGCCTGCAATGCGGCAAGCGACCAGGCTAGCACCGGCCTGCCGGCAAGTTCGACATACTGCTTGTTGCGTGTATCGCCAAATCGCCTGCCGATGCCGGCAGCCGCGACGATAGCGACAGTTCTCCGACGCGGAACTGAGGAGGTTTTTTTGCCGCTAGTCTTCATCTTTCAGCCGCGCGAAGATCATTCTGCCCGCAGTTGTCTGGAGTACGCTGGTAACGACTGCTTCAACGTCCTTGCCGATCAGTTTGCGCGAGTGGTCGATGACAACCATCGTTCCGTCGTCCAGGTAGGCGATTCCCTGATTCTGCTCCTTGCCTTCTTTCATGATGAACAGCTTGAGAATCTCTCCCGGCAGGACTACCGGCTTCAGGACATTGGCAAGCTCGTTGATATTCAAAACAGCGACGCCCTGCAGCTGGGCAACCTTGTTCAGGTTGAAATCGTTGGTGATGATCTTTGCCTGGAGGGCGCGGGCAAGCGCAACCAGCTTCGCATCGACCTCCCGGATTTTCGGGAAGTCCTGATCCACAATTCTGACCGCTACCTGCGACATCTTCTGGATGCGCTGCATGATGTCAAGTCCCCGACGACCCTTGGACCGGCGCATCGGGTCGGGAGAGTCGGCGATGTGCTGCAGCTCGTGAAGGATAAACTGCGGGACAAGAATGGCGCCCTCAAGAAAGCCGGTCTCAATGACATCTGCGATGCGGCCGTCGATAACAACGCTGCTGTCAAGAATCATCAGGCTTTCTTCCGGCTCCTGTCCCTTGAACAGGCGCATGATAGCGGGAATCGTCATGGTCTTGCCGCGGCTGAGGCCGACAAAAAAGCCGCCGTACCCGAGAAATGCGGAAAGAGCCGCGGCAATGATGCGGGCGGCTTCTTCCGCCAAGAGTGCCTCAATCGGAATCATGACGAGCATCGAGGAGAGGAGCCCGATGCCGAGACCAACAAACCCTCCCAGCATGGCACCGAAGGGAACGGTGTTGAGATAGGATTCTGAAACGAGGAAGAGCGCGCCGACGATAGTTCCGCCGATAACGCCTGTCAGGATGCTGCCGTATTTGAGGCCGAGCATGCCGCCAATAACGACAAAGAGAACTCCAACGGCAAGTTTGGTGATAATCTTCAGCACAGCAGCCTCCTTCCGCTGTCGGCGCGCCGGCTCAGCGAGGTTCGATGGTGATATAAAATTTACGGCCTATCCGGTTCACAAACAGCAATGCCGCTTCATCTGAACGCAGCTTTGAGATAGCGCGGTTGAACTCGTTCAGATTGGACACTTTCTGGCGATCTATTTCTTCGAGTACATCCCCCTTGCGAAGCCCCGCGTCTTCGGCAGCAGAACCGCTCTCAATTCTGAGCACAACAACACCCTTTTCATCCTTGTCGAGACCGAGCTGCTTTGCGATAGCCGCGGTCAGATCGGTAACCGTCACTCCGGAAAGCACATTGGCGGCGCCCTCCCCGCCCGGAGCGGGGCGAGAACTGTAATCGGAAGCATCGGACGGCAGCTCGACAACCGTTGCGGTCACGCTCATCTCCTTATCCCTGCGAATAAGCTTAATCACAATGCCGGCACCAATCTGGCTCTGCGCAACCAGGTTGCGGAGCATGCCGACATCGCTGATGCGCTTGCCGTTGAATTGAGCAATAATATCGCCCCGCTG
The DNA here is from genome assembly GCA_037442225.1 of Nitrospirota bacterium. Classification (GTDB taxonomy): domain Bacteria; phylum Nitrospirota; class Thermodesulfovibrionia; order Thermodesulfovibrionales; family Dissulfurispiraceae; genus JAAYUK01. The sequence continues at coordinate 10,915 of JBBIQQ010000016.1, read as the reverse complement.
AATCCCGGCTTTCGCCGCGGGACTGCCTTTTGCGACATCACTCACCAGAACGCCGTCCGAGCCTTTCAGACCGAATTTCTGCGCCATCTCCGGAGTGAATTCCTGTATGGTCACCCCGAGCCAGCCGCGGGTGACCTTGCCGTCCTTTGTCAGCTGATCCTTCACAGCACGGACCATGTTGCTCGGCACCGCGAACCCGATGCCCTGATAGCCGCCGGTTTTCGAAAAGATGGCGGTATTGATGCCGATGATTTCGCCTTTGATGTTCACCAGAGGCCCGCCCGAGTTGCCGGGATTGATAGCCGCGTCGGTCTGGATAAAGTCCTCGTAATCGGCAATGCCGACATCCGCGCGTCCGACCGCGCTGATGATGCCCATCGTCACCGTGTTGTTCAGACCAAAGGCGTTTCCGATGGCAAGGACGAACTCGCCGACCTGCAACCGTTCGGAATCGCCCCACGGGATGACCGAGAGCCCTTTCGCGTCGATCTTGATTATCGCCATGTCGGTCTTCGGGTCAGCGCCGACGACGCGGGCCTTGAAGCTGCGTTTGTCATAGAGGATAACCCGGATGTCGCTCGACTGTTCCACCACATGGTTATTGGTAACGATATAGCCGTCAGGAGAGACGATTACTCCGGAGCCGAGGCTCTGTTCCTTGAAGCGCCGGTTCTTGCCGTCAGGAAACGGCGAGAGAAAATCAAAAAACTCATCAAAGGGCACCTGCTGACGCTTGAGCAGCTTGGTGCTGGAAATGTTCACTACGGAGGGGGAGACGGACCTGACGATCTCCGAAAAAGCGCGGCTCGTCTCCTCTATTTGCATCGGCGTGCGGGGAGAAAACGGCGGATATGCGGCCCTCGAAAGCAGATAGTAGGAAAGTCCGCCGACAAGAAAGCCCGCAAGCAGGAGCGCCGGAACCCAGAGAAAACGCCTGTTCATTGTTTATTTTAGCATGAATTTCCGGACATCCCCAATGCGGAGCGTAATGCGGTGGGAGTCGAGATATTCGAGGAACGGAAGGGCAAATTTTCGGGAGGTGCCGAGAACGTCCCGGAACTCAGCGACGGTCATTTCCGGCTTCTTCGCGTAAAAGGCCCGGAGACGTTCGAGCATTTTCTGATACAGTGGTTCGGTAACATGCAAGGAATCGTTGATTCTCACCAGCTGCCCTTCCGCTGTCATCAGTTTCAGCAGGTCTGCCAGTTCTTTTTCAGGAATACGCAGACGATCGGCAATCTCCTTGCGAAGCGGCGGCAGGAAGCCATCTTGCTCGATAGCCGCCAGAATCCTGCCGCGCAGGGTTTCATCCCCCTGCGAAAGAGAGACGCTGAAGCCGGCAAGACGCAGCAGATCGCGGTCAAGCTCCACTTCGGGAATGAACGGCAGAAGCAGAAACGCCTTTTCCTCTCCCTTCAGCGCCGATTTCAGGCGATTTTTCAGTTCCTCTTTCAGCAGCCCCGGCTTGAGCGGGTTCTCGCGGTGAAACGCAGCGAGCAGACCGACGAGCTGCTCGCGAAACGCCGCGATGGAATCTCTGTGGAAAAGCACATCCTGTGCTTTTATGCAGAGGTGTTTTCCCGTGAGCTGATCAATAGCCGATCCGATTTCCGGCAGATTTCCCTGAATCCACCCCTCAATCTGCTCGACCGTTCGGCCGGCATACCCGGCACGCCTGATCAGCATTTCAATCTTGTCCCTGAGCGTTCCCTGTTCAAAGACGCCGAGATCGGTCGTCCCGGACTTCCGTTTCCGCTTCACCGGCTGCGGATCGAGCACAGCGCCTCCTCCGATTGTCTCAAGCGGCGAGAAGCGTCTGATAATGTAGCGGTCTCCGCTCAACGCGACGACAGGGTGTTCAAGCCGGTACTGGCAGTAACAGGATTCGCCGGGCGCCAGCTCATCGCGATCATACAGAATTACGCGTGCTACGGTCTCCGCGGTGCCGCAATAGAAATGCACCCTGCTGCGGGATTTTACCGGCGGGGCGTCCTTCATCAGCTCGATCTTCGCGTCAATGGCGGGTGTCGGAACAAAGCGTCCCGGCGGGACAACAACGTCTCCCCGGTTCAGAAGCTCGCGGTCAATTCCCTGAAGATTCACACCGATGCGCTGACCGGCAAAGGCTGCGGCAACCATCGAGCCGTGGCTCTGGAGACCGCGGACCTTGCTCTCAATTCCGCTCGGGAGGATCTCGACCGGGCTGTCCACCGTCAGGGTTCCCGAAAGCGCAGTTCCGGTAACAACCGTGCCGAATCCCTTGAGCGTAAATACGCGGTCTATCGGCAAGCGAAAAATTCCCTTGGCGAGCTTTGGCGCTACTGCCAGCGCCTTCGCGCGGATAGTCTGCTTCAGCAGCTCAAGATTGAAGCCGTTTTTTGCGGAAACAGGCACGATTTGAGCGCCCTCGAGAAAGGTTCCTTTTACAAACCCCATGATTTCGTCCGATACAAGCTCTATCCAGTCTTCCTCGACAAGATCGGCCTTGGTGAGGGCGATGAAGCCGCTTTTAATTTTCAGCATCTCGCAGATGGCAAGATGTTCGCGGCTTTGCGGCATAATCCCCTCATCAGCGGCTATGACCATCATCAGCACATCAATGCCGCCCGCACCGGCCAGCATGTTCTTGATAAGTCGCTCGTGCCCCGGAACGTCGACAATGCCGACCTGCAGGCCGTCCGGATATGAAAGGTTCGCAAAGCCGAGGTCGATGGTAATGCCGCGCTCTTTTTCTTCTTTAAGGCGGTCAGGATCTGTTCCGGTGAGCGCTTTGACGAGGGCGCTTTTGCCATGGTCAATGTGGCCGGCTGTGCCGAGAATAACGCTCTTCCGAGCGGCTTCTCCGGACACCCCGCCGGAAGGCCGTTGCTGCGGAGACGAGCCTGCGCTCATCTGCGATCGCTCCGGACGAGCCCTTCAAACCCTTTGAGAACATGAAGACCGGCTTCCTGACTTTTTTCTGGGTGGAACTGGGTTGCCATGACATTGTCTTTCCAGATCATGGAAGCAAAAGTCGTTCCGTAATCGGTAGTTCCTGCAATAATGCCGGGATCTTCAGGAACAACGTAATAGGAGTGCACAAAATAAAAATAGGAACCGTCCGGAACTTCCGCACAAATCGGGGGGCGTTTCTGATACGCCACGGCATTCCAGCCCATGTGCGGAATTTTCAGCAGAGGGTCATTAAGCCGGAACCGCACTACGTTGCCGGGGAAGAGATCAAGCCCTCTGCAGTCGCCAAACTCCTCCGACCTGGTGAAGAGAATCTGTAGGCCGAGGCAGATGCCGAGATACGGCTTGCCCTTTCTGACCTCCGAGACAATCGTGTCGAGCATGCGCATGCTGTCGAGGTTTGCCATGCAGTCGCGAAACGCACCCACTCCGGGAAGGACAATGCCTGCCGCGTTGCGCACCTTTGCCGGATCGGCGGTGACAAACGCTTCAGCCCCGATTTTGTGGAATGCCTTCTCGACGCTACTGATATTGCCCATGCCATAATCAACAATCGCTATCATGGGTTTCATTTTACCACACCGACAGGAGCCGATTAATGTTTCGCAGCTCATCGTCCGCCCGCTGAACTGGCTGCAGCGCTTCCTGAGACCATGTTTTGACAGAGATGACGCCTGATTGGTGCATCAGCAACCCGACCGCACCGTCCCGGTCTGTCCGATAGACGCGGGTTGCTGCAAGCGCCCCCATCGTGGCCGGATGAGGATGTCCGTACCGGTTATTCCGCCCCGCGCTGATTACCGCGACATCTGGCGCCACGCTCTCCAGAAACGGCCGGCTGAGCGACGATCGGCTGCCGTGGTGCGGCACTTTCAGAGCCGAGCTTTTCAGATGCCTTCCGAGTGAAAGCATATTTTCTTCAGCATCTACCGTGACGTCGCCGGTGAAAAGAACCGAACGCTCAAAAGC
>JBBIQQ010000016.1:0-6962 GCA_037442225.1 Nitrospirota bacterium | reverse complement strand
GAGTCATTATTCCCGTCCGTTGCCGCCCGGGCGGCATAGTAGCCGGGATAGGGGTGAAGCGCGGTAAAGGTATAGCCTTCCCCGCCAATCACGTCGCCGCGTTCCAACCGGCGATGCACAAGCTCTGTCGGCAGGGCTTCCCGGTAGGAAAGCCTGCCGTTGTCCCAAAGTTCGAGAATGCGGAAGTCGCGCCGCAGTGCGGCAAAGCCGGCAACATGGTCTGGGTGGGCATGCGACAGGACAAGCGCATCGACTGTGCGGACACCACGGAAGCGCAGAAAATTCATCACCGGCTGCCAGGCGCGGCCTGTGTCCAGAACCATGACCCGGGTATCCGGCAGTTCGATGACAGCAGCATCTCCCTGTCCGACATCGAGAAAGGTAATCAGCGCGCCATCACGCTTCTGCAGCAAGCTCCAGGAAAATGAGGCCGCAAGGAGCACAAGCAGGACAGCGGCGTCCGCGCTCCGCAGAACCGCCTTCTTGCGCCCTGCCGCCGCGGGCACGAGCACTCTGGTCAGCACCAGCAGCGCAAGAATGCCATAAAACATTACCAGAAACAGCGCCGGGAACGCCTCGATTCTGACCGCCGCCCATTTCCATCCGGCAGCGGTTTCGACAATCCCAAGCAGGAACTCAGTGCAGCTGCCAAGCAAGGCGGGCAGTGGAAATATGCCGAAGAGCAGATATATGAAAGAACCGGCAAGCGCCCAGGGAAGAATGAGAAATCCAATGATCGGCGTTATGACGAGATTCGTAATCGGCGCTATCAGCGAACTATAATGAAACGTGAGCGCTGTCAGCGGGGCCGTACCGAGGGTTGCAGCACACGAGACAAGCGCGGAGGCGGCAAGTACGCGGCCGCAGCGTTTCAGAAGAGAGACGCCGATTTCCGAAGCCGCAGCATTTCCGGGGGCGATCCGGGAGCCCTCGTCCAGCTGCGGCTGCCATCGGGAGCGGAGCCAGTCGGTTGCCAGGCCAATGCTGAGCACTGCGACGAAGGAAAGCTGAAAGGACAGATCGCTCAATGCTTCGGGATCAAAGGCTACGATGGCACAGGCAGCAAACAGCAGCGTGTTCAGCCAGACGCCCTGCCTGCCGAGAAGCAGACCGAGCAAGAAGAGCAGAATCATGAGGAATGAGCGAATCGCGGGATAGCTTAAATCGGAAATCCCGAGGTAGATCGTCAGGGCGGGCACGGCAATCAGCGCAGCAACCTGCGAGGGGGAAATGACGAGAGTCATCCTTGCAAGCGCGCACTCCGGCAGGTGAAGCAGCAGGCGCCGGAAAAGATGAAACAGGGCAAAAAATACCAGGCCGAAATGCGTGCCCGAAATGCTGAGCATATGCACCAGCCCGGTCGCGCCGAATGCCTGATTCAGCTCGCGCGGGATGAATCCGCGCTCCCCGGTCACGAGGGCGAGCAGAAATCCACCGGCGGCGGAAGGCATATGTTCGGGCAGATATTCGTGCAGACGGGCGCGTGCGCGAGCAAAGGCCGCCCGGGGGGCAGCGCCGCGCTCTGCTGCAACAATAAGAAACCCGCCAACCTGGCTTTGTTGCGTGCCGGGGTTCGCAAAAACAAGCTGTTGCGGCATGCGCACCGAAAGCGAATAGTCTCGATCCAGAGAAAAAGATCGGCTGCTGAGGACTCGGAGCAGCCTGAGCGTATGGACGGCGCTATCTTCGGTCACCACCTGAGCGACACGAAATGTCTGGACGCACAGATTCCGCTCGGCATCGATCAGCATCGAATCAGTTACCGGCACGCCGGTACAGGTTATAGTCCTGCCTTCCAGCGTCCGAGGATCGGAGGGCCCGGGGTGTCCGGCAAGTGCGACGAGAAAACCAGCTGCAGAGAAGAGAACACAGCCGGTCAGTAACCGGAGCGGCGCCGCTCCGGCGCGTCGCAGAAGCAGGAAGGTGATGGAGAAAAACGTCAGCAGAAGAAAGGCGGCGGTTGCCGGGAAAAAGGAGGAAGCGGAAAAGAGGGCTGTGCCCGCAAGAAAAGCCGCGAAGAACAGCATGGAGACTAGAATTCCGTATTACACTTCAGCCACCCCGGCGGAACGTTCTTGCGGTATGCCCGGGTTTCGAGCGACGCAAGCGCAGCATCTTCCAAGGCAAGAGTCTGCTGATTTTTCGCCAGAGTCTTTCGCGCGTCGCTCAGGCGCTTTGCGGCGTTTTTGTCTCCCGGCTTCCGGTCAGCCGCCTCCTGCTTTTTGGCAACCGCAGCCTCTGAGTCCTTGACGCGCTGCCTGGCTTGCACAACCATACTGGAATGCTTCGTACCTTCTTTGCACCAGTAGTCTTTCTCTTGATCCTGCTGACCTGAAGCAGCCCTTTCTTTCGGGCCGGATACGGCTTTCCGTTTATTATCCGCAGGATTACCGTATTTCTGAAGGTCGCTGTCTGTGTATGACCGCGGCAGCTCAGCGGCGCTTGTCAAGAGGAAGCTCGCGAAAAAGATAGTCAGGCAGAGCAGACTCAGGAACGCTGCGAGTTTCATGTTATTTTTCTCCCAGATGCTTTTCAATTGCAGCCGCGATTCGCTCGGCGGAAGTTCTGGCAAGGCGGGCATTCTCGCATTCAACCATAACGCGTATTTTGGGCTCGGTTCCTGATGGCCGCACCAGAAGGCGTCCCCGGTCGCCAAGCATCCCAGCAGTGTCATTAATCAGCTTTGAAAGAGCCGGAAACTCCTTCAGGTCTTTCCTGCTCGCCACCGGCACATTCAACAGCACCTGCGGATAAAGCTCGATACCCCTTACCAGTTCGGAAAGCAACATGTTTCTCTTGCGCATGAGATGAAGAACCTGCAGCGCGGTTATCGGACCGTCGCCAGTGGTGTTATAGTCGAAAAATACGATATGCCCCGACTGCTCGCCTCCAAAGTTATACCCGTTCTTCCGGAGCTCTTCCACAACGAAGCGGTCGCCGACTTTCGTGCGGACGACCCTGACGCCATGCCGCTCGAGATGCCGCTCAATGCCGAGATTGCTCATCACGGTTATCACGGCGGTATTCAGCTTCAGCCGGTTCTCCCGCTTCAGCTCAAGAGCGATGATGCACATCACCAGATCGCCGTCGATGACAGCCCCCTTTTCATCGACAAAGAGCGTTCTGTCGGCATCGCCGTCATGCGCTATGCCGATGTGCGCCGCGTGCTTCCTGACCTCTTCCGCCAGCGAATCAAGATGCAGCGAGCCGCAGTCCCGGTTGATATTGACGCCGTCAGGTTCGTCATGAATCGAAAAGACCTCCGCGCCGAGTTCCTTCAGGAGCGTTGGCGTAATTTTATATGCCGCTCCATTAGCCGAGTCGATTACCACCTTCATCCCGACGAGGTCGATGCCGCGCGGTATGGACGATTTGATATATTCGATGTAGCGTCCCGCAGCATCATCAAGCCGGAAGGCTTTTCCGACCTTCGAGCCGGAGGGGCGTTTTATCGGGCAGTCCTCAGCCAGTGCGAGCTGCTCTATCCTGGCTTCGAGTTCATCGGAAAGCTTGAATCCGTCAGAGGAGAAAATCTTGATGCCGTTGTCGTGATACGGGTTGTGCGACGCCGAGATGGCGACTCCCGCATCCAGCCGAAGCGCCCGCGTGAGAAATGAGACCCCCGGGGTCGGAATGGGCCCGACCAGCGTCACGTCGACACCCATGGAGCAGATGCCCGAGGTGAGAGCGCTTTCAATGATATACCCGGAAATTCGGGTGTCTTTTCCGATGAGAACCTTTTGCCTGCCGATGCCGTCTTTCTCATGCAGGACAGCGCCAATGGCCATGCCGACGCGCAGCACCATTTCCGGGGTCATATATCCCCGGTTCACCTTCCCGCGGATGCCGTCCGTGCCAAAAAGTTTCACTTGCCCGCCTTTCTGATAGTAACGGTAACTGAAACCTCCGCGTTCTCGGAGCGCAGGCCTCTGCCGGTCAGATTCAACTTTACATTCTGCACGACATCTTCATTAAACCCGGTGATATCGACCGGATCGGTGCGAATGACCGCAAGCTTTTCAACCTCGCTCCGGGGACCTTCAATGGTAATCTTGGACGGCTTCACCGTCGCCGTTTTCACCTCATAGGGACGCTCCGGCGTGCCGGTTATATAAGGCCTGACCTGCAACGTCCGGCTCGTCGTTTCATCAAGCGACACCTTGATTGTCGCAGGTTCAATCCGTACAACCTTGAGCGAGCGCGGGAGCTGAACATTATCCCGATCGAGAGACTGGGAGTTTTCGCCTTTTTTTGCATTGCCGAGGTCAACAACCACCCGGACATCTGCTGATCGCAGCCGGTAGACCGCCTGTTCGTAGCCCTGCACGCTGACTGAAACCTTCCGGACGCTCTGCCGGAGAATCTCCATGCCGGCGGGAACATTCTTGAAGTCGATCTGCGCGTCAATCCATGTCTCCGATTCTCCCCGGTTGGAGACATAAAACCAGAGAGAGATCGCCAGCGCGACTGACAGTATCTTCAGGCCGATATTCTTTTTCGGCTTTTCAGCCATGGTTCGCTCTCCCTTTACGCATTTTCCGATGAAGCCCTGGCCGGGGCCGCCTTTTTTTTCTTTGTGGTGAACAGATCGGTAAGAATGTCGCGGAGCGTTCCCATGTCGATATGCGGCTCCATCTTGCCGTTCATCGCCAGAGAGATATTGCCGGTCTCTTCTGAAACAATAATGGCCACCGCGTCGGTCTCTTCGGTCAGGCCGAACCCGGCCCGATGTCGTGTGCCGAGAGCTTTGCTCATGGCGGAGCCGAGCTTGATCGGCAGAAAGCACCCAGCCGCCATCACGCGGTTGCCGCGGATAATGACCGCGCCGTCATGAATCGGCGATGTCGGATGGAATATGCTCAGGAGCAGATCCTTGTTCACCTTTGCGTCAAGGGGCGTGCCGACCTCTACGTAATCTTTGAGGCTCACGTCCCGCTCAATAACAATAAGCGCGCCGATTTTCCGGTTTGCGCAGGCGACCGCGGCCCGCACGATTTCCTCCAGCGACTTCAGCTCTTCGGCTGACGTGAAGTTCTGAAAGAACGAAGACTCTCCCATCTGGGCGAGGGCCCGGCGAAGCTCCTGCTGGAAAACGATGATGAGGACGATGACGACCTGCGACCAGAAACTCTGGAGAATCCAGTCCATGGTAAAAAGCTGGAAATGTTTTGCAAAGATCGAGACGATGATAAGGATCCCGACGCCGACAAGCATCCGGGCGGCACGGGTTCCCTTGATGAGCAGAAAGACCTGATACATGATGACCGAAACGAGAGCGATGTCAAGGATGTCCTGCCACCGAATCTGTCTCAGAAGATCTATCAATCGCACATCCTCCTACGAAATACGATCCCGATATATCTTTACCTGCAGGGAAGCCCGGGCTGCATCCACAAAAGATTTCATTGCCGCGTCACGCTTTGCCGCGAGAACGGTCATCTGCATCTGCATTGCCTTCTGGTTGTCCCCGCCCGCGGACGGAACATCTATTGGGGTCACGTCCACCGACGCCCAGACGAGTCGTTTCAGCTTTTCAAGCGCAAGCTGTCGGCGGAGCATCCGTTCGTACTGATCCGGACTCATGCGGTTCAACTCCAGCGTGCGAAAATACACCTCTTTTTTAAAAGCGCCGTCACGCCGGAAACGCTGGTCATTGACAATTATCTCCTGCACTTCCGAGTCGGCAGCCGTCAGTCCCATATCTGCAGCGGTTGCAAGCAAAACCCGTTCTTCAATGATGGAGTCGAGCACAGCGTCCTTAATGTTCAGCTGCTTTTCCATCTCTTCATTGAACTGGTCCTTGAAAATGTCGCGGTACATCGTTCGCGTATTGTCGTAGGCGCGCCAGAACTCTTCGACAGTTACCTTTTCGCCGCCAATCTCAGCGACCACGACGCTTGTCGGCTTGTCAAGCGGTCCGACGCCCCAGAAAACAAAACTCAGAATAACAATGAAGAAAAGAAAATAAAAATATTTTGCGTGCTTTCGCATCCCTTCAAGCATTGCGGCATCCTCCTAAAAACCATTTGTTCAGCCCGGCTCGTGCTGAACACGTCTCAGCCGGACAGGAAAGAGCAGAGAAAAAGGCAGGAGATCGTCTCAGACAGAATCGTTTCCCTCGCCGCGCAGGTCGACCGGACGTTCCGGAACAATGGTAGAAATAGCATGCTTGTAAACAAGCTGCTCACTGGCATCCTTCAGCAGCACGACAAAGTTATCGAACCCCTTAATCGTTCCCTTCAGCCGCACGCCGTTTGTCAGGAAGACCATAACCGGCATTTTCTCCCTGCGGAGCGCGTTCAGAAAATTGTCCTGGAGATTCTGGGTTTTATGTCCTACCATGACGCGGCACCTCTTAATTTTTCTCCAGCCTGAGCGCTGCAGCTGAATTCAGCCTTTTCAACGGACTGTCCGGATTCCTTGAGTTTCCTGCTCGTTTATTACCATAAATGATTTTAAGGAAGAAAGCAAGAACTATGTTATAATCCAAAGAGATACGCCATTCCAAAAGGAGAGCATTTCATGCCTGTCTACGAATATAAATGCACCAACTGCGGACACGAATTCGAAAAACTCGTCCGTTCGCATCAAACAATAGCTTGCTCACGCTGTTCGTCAGAGAATGTCACCAAAAAATTTTCGGTCTTCGGTATGAGCGGCGTTCAGAAGCAGACATCGTCCGGCTGCTCGACCTGCAGTTCAGGCTCCTGCAGCACCTGCAGGCCACCGCCCGCTACGCGGTGTACTACGGGGAGGGCCGCGACCACTACGACCTGCGAGGCAGGGTGGCCCACGAGTCGATCTTCAACTGCAACGATGGGCGCTACCGCTGCCCCAACTCGCAGCAGGGCTACTCGCCGTTCAGCACCTGGACGCGCGGGCTCGCCTGGGCGATCCTCGGTTTCGCCGAGCAGCTCGAGTACCTGGGGTCCTTGCCCGAGGAGGAGATCGCCACGGTCGGA
>JBBIQQ010000015.1:0-26055 GCA_037442225.1 Nitrospirota bacterium | reverse complement strand
GTGTGACGAAGCGCAGGGGTATTACTTTTATAAACCGATGAGCGCCGAGGCATTCACCAATCTGCTTCGCACAACACCCCATGCATTTCTGCAGGAATGACTATGGAAGACATTCATTGCAGCGCTTTACTGAAAGCCTGATTGCGCGCAATTCCTGAATGTCATATCCGCAATAAAGTTCCGCAAAGAGTGAATTGTTGGTCAGCAGCGGATCGAGGTCGTCGGCAATAACTCCACCCTCCACCAGCGCGTCCCATGCGGCAGTGCCCCGCACAGGAGAAAACTCCGTCAGGCAGATGCGGACTCCCAGAGAGCGCTCGAATTCCACGCTTTCACTGACCTCCTCCAAAGACTGTCCCGGCAGACCATACATTATATAGACACCCAGACGAGACGGCGCGAATCCGGCCTGAAGAAGAGACGTGACGGCACGCTTCAGATCATCGGAGGAGACCTTGCCGCCGGTCTCCTGCTGACGGACAGCGTCAGATGTTTCGAGGCTCAACCGGATCGTCGTGAATCCCGCATCATGCATTAGCACTGCAAGTTCGTCATCAAGAAAGCGCGCATGCAAGCCATTCGGCGTATGGAAACGGGCGGAAACCCTTCGCTCAAGAAGAATTCGCAGAAGCGGCTTTATCAGCCCCTCTGCGTTTGCCAGCAAGGCATCATCATAAAAAGCAAAGTCCTGCACCCCGGCTTCAGCCAGCCCGCAAATTTCATCGGCAACATCCTCAGGACCGCGTTGATGCCAGCGCGGAGCAAGCAGTGAAGACGCGCAGTAGGTGCAGTCATAAGGACAGCCTGTTGACGCGAGAATGGCCGCGCAACGCGATAAATGAGCAGAGCCCCGGTTAGCCGGAGAAGTGCGTCGACGGCCGCGCTTTATACGAAAGCCGAAGGTTCCGAGAAGATGAAGGAACCCGGCGTCAATGCCTCCAACGTAGACGGCATCAACGCCACACGCTCGCGCGGCATGCTCCCGGTACAGGGACGCGTAGACGCCGCCAAGGATAATCGGCACATTTCCGCATTCCTCCCTAACCAGCGATACCGCATGCTGAATGCCGGGATACCAGTAGGACATCATAGACCCGATGCAGACAATATCCGCACGCCCGAAGGATCGGATTTCATGCCTGACTGCATCAACCGGCTTGCCATAGCGCCGGTATTGCCTCTGCAGATGTGACAACACGGCCGGCTTTTCAACAGGAATACTCAGGTAGGGACCAGTTGAATCACGCCTGGCCTCATACACATCCGCGCAATCGACAAGCCGAACATCCGCATCAAACCGAGAAAGATACTCCGCAACCTTCATCAGGCCGAGCGGCCTTGCCCACATGTTGTATGCGGCAAAATCGTAAATCCACGGATTAATCAGGAGAATGCGCAGTTTCATGCCTGTTTGTCAGCAACGGGTATCTACAGCTATAGTACCTGACTGGAGGGCACGATGAGCTATTATGAATTTGCATTTGATGTTGTTCCCGAAGCGGAGGATGCGCTGACACAGCTTCTTTCGGACAGGGGGTGCCTTGGTGTCTATAAACGCGGACATCACCTGATTGCCTATTTTCCTGACTCGATGGGAATCGGCACAATCAGGAAGCTGGTCGCCGAATCCCTGCGCTCCATCAATGCATCGGGACTTCAGAACGATATTCAGCACTCATACGAATATCTTTCAGAACGCGACTGGAACGAAACATGGAAGAAAAAATTTCAGCCGATCAATGTCGGACAGACACTCGCAATTGTCCCGCCGTGGGAAACGCCACCTGAGGGCAGAATACCCATCATCATCGACCCAGGCATGGCCTTCGGCACCGGACATCATGAGACGACTCGCTTCTGTCTCGCAACCATCGAACGACTTGCAGGTCGCACCGCGCACAACCATTTCTGCGATGTCGGCACCGGCACCGGAATTCTTGCGATCGCGGCACGAAGGCTCGGATTTGCTGAAGCAACCGGGGTTGATACCGACCCGCTCGCGGTTGATGCGGCGCGTCGCAATATTGTGCTGAACGGACTTGCCGATGTGGCCATTCTTGAGGGAAGCGTTGAAAAGACTGCCGGACCGTTTGATTTGATGGCGGCGAATCTGCTGTCGGAAATATTGAAATCGCTTGCTCCGGAGATCGTGAAGCGCATGAAACCCGACAGCCTCGCCCTCCTCTCCGGCATCATGGTCGGTCAGGAAGACGAGGTCATCGAAATTTTCACAGCATTGGGAACAACGGTCGAAGAAAAGCTGATTGACGGCCGCTGGGTTTCGCTGGTAATCAGATGTTAAATCTGAAATTGATGATGTCTCCGTCTTTCACTTCATAGGTCTTGCCTTCCAGCCGGAGGTGTCCTTTATCGCGCGCAGCCGCAGTACTGCCGTCGGCCATGAAATCTTCGTAGCCGACCACTTCCGCGCGAATAAAGCCTCGTTCTATATCGGAATGAACCTTGCCAGCGGCGTGCTGTGCCGCCAGCCCTTTTCTGATGGTCCATGCGCGCACTTCATCTTCTCCCGTGGTCAGAAACGATATGTAGCCGAGCAGTTCGTAGCTCACATGAATCAGTTTATTTAATGCAGGTTCAGCAATCCCGAGGTCTTGCAGAAAGGCCTTCGCCTCATCCGCCGCAAGCTGCGCTATCTCCATCTCTATCTTTCCGCAAAGCGTGACAATACACGTCGTATCCGCTGATTCTTTATCGGCAAAATATTTCTTTGCGTCAGTTTCAAGCTGAACAGCAAGCTCCGTATTCAGCATATTCTCCGCGATATTCAGAACGACCACTTCCGGTTTCATCGACACAAACTGCATGTGGCGCATGGTCTTCATTTCATCTTCGGTAAAATCAACGCTCCGAAGAGGTATCTCGTTTTCGAGCGCCTCCCGGCACTTTTCGAGAATCTTCTTCTCCACATTACTCGGCTTTTTCCCTTTTTTGGCAGCTTCGGCCATCCGCTCCAGACGTTTTTCGACAAATTCCAAATCGCCGAATATCAGTTCCAGTTCAAGCGTCTCAATATCGCGCAATGCATCGACCGACTGCATCGGATGCGCGACAGCATCGTCCTGAAACGACCGGACCACATGGACGATAGCATCCACATCTTTGATGAGATCAAAGACTTTCCGGTTCTGGGCAACATCGCCTTTTGTCAGACCAAGATAATCGACGTATTCAACTGTTGTATAGGTCATTTTTTTGGGTTTATAAATAGCGGCAAGAGAATCGATGCGGACGTCCGGCACCTTGACGATGCCATAGCCCGGCTCTCCGGCAACCGTCGCATACAGGGTAGTCTCAATGTTCTGCCCTGTCAGCGCATTGAATATCGTGGTCTTGCCGGAATTCGACAAGCCGATGATGCCTAATTTCACACTGCCTCCTAATAAATAATGATTTTCTTTTCGCGGGCGTGATTTCTGACGATAACCATCGCGGAATGCAGCCGTTGGATGCGGAGATTCCTTCTGCGGATAGGATCCGACTTTCCGTAGGGAAATGGTTCAGCGCGCACCTCAGTGAGGCGGCGTTCTATGGCCTTGAAAAGCTTCACCACATCTTCTGCAAGAAAGCGCTTCAGGAAGATCGGATTTACCGACACCATGCCTTCCCCTATGTCAGCTGCTATTGCCTTGTAGTTCCTGAGTTCCGCCATTGGCTGTCTTTCTCTTGAAAAAAGGGACTATCCAGATGCCGAGTTCGTATAAGAGAATCATCGGCACTGCCATGAGTGTCTGATTAAACACATCCGGAGTTGGCGTAAGAAACGCGGCAACGATGAAGGAGAGAACAACTGCAACCTTCCGGTTCCGCGCGAGCGTTGTCGGCTCCACTACGCCAAGTTTGACCAGTAATATCATGACTATCGGCATCTCAAATACAATGCCGAACGCAAGGATAAATTTCAGCGTGAAGTCCACAAATTGCCCGACCGAAAGCATCGGGGTGAGAACATCACCGACATTATAGGTCAGAAGGAATTCAAGCGCAAACGGAAGAACCAGAAAAAAACAGAAGGAGGCTCCGAACAAAAAAAGCAGCGTTGCCACAATCACAAACGGAAAAACGTATTTTTTTTCATCACGCTGAAGCCCTGGAGAAATAAATTTCCAGAGCTGATAGAAAAGAATCGGCATGGAAAGGACAAGCGCGGCAACAAAGGCCACTTTCATACTCATCCAGAATGCTTCCGCAGGTGCCAGAAAAACCAGCTTCAGCCCCTGAAGCTTTTCCTGCGCCACAAACTTCACATACGCTTCCTGGGACGAGAAGTCGAATATCATCTGGGAAATATTGAAGTTCAGCTTGACCGGCAGACCAAAATCCAGCCGGGACTTCATCGGGAACGTGACCATGCGAAAGAGGTCCTCGGCAAAAGAAAACGTTACAAAGAAAATACTCAGGATGCTGATAAGAGAGACGAGAATTCTTTTTCTGAGTTCAGTAAGATGCTGCGTAAGCGGCATTTTTCCATCAGACATTCCCTGTTCCCCTGCGGCGTTCATTCATAAGCTTCAGGATGCGCTGTTTATCGGAAAGCCGGGGGGTGGCGGCGTCCTGATTTCCGTCGGTTGTCTGCCCGTGTTTTTCTTCAGAAACCGCTTCCTGAGGTGTTGCAGCAGGCGACTGAGCAGGAGAAGATCTTTGCGTCTCAGCGGCAAATAGATCATTCGAAGTAAACAGCTGATTTTTCAAATCAAGCGGGTCTTTGATGTCTTTGAAATCTTCCTTGACCTTATTTACCTCAGAATCAAGGTCCTCCTTTGCGCCGCGAAGAGCACGCTGCAGGTCGCCGATTCCTTTCCCGAGAACACGCCCGACTTCCGGAAGTTTATCCGGGCCAAAAATCACGAGAGCGATGATGAAAATAACTATGAGTTCCTGAATTCCGATATCAAACATGGCTATTTATTATAGCACAGGGCCCACTCAGCGCGGACCGCTTCGCGAAGACGTCACAAAACGTTGCGAAACTGATTGTATGAAAATAATAGAAACCATGCCATTTTGCAATATTTTTCACACATACCGTCCTGCTCACGCTATAGCAGTGTTGCTCTCCTGCTTTTTTTGACGCTTTCTGCGATATAATCGTAAATAAAACGAAGGAGAGGAGGCGATACCTTTCCCATAGATATTTAAGGAGTTCTGACGCGGAAGCAGAATTTATGAAGGGAGGCTTGGAATGAAGCGATTGAAAACATGGGGACTTCTTGTTATTGCCATTGTTGCTATCACACTGATTGGGGGTGTCGCACTGGCAAAAAAGGAGACGGCGCCGACGCCGAAAGCGGTCAAGGCAGATACGTGCTTTCAGTGTCATGATCAGATCAAGCAATTTTCCGCAAAAGGCAAACATGCGAAGCTGAACTGCACCATCTGCCACGAAATGCTCGACAAGCACCTTGAAGACCCCAGCAAAAGACCGGTCACCAAAATGGACCACGCAACATGCGGTAAATGTCATAAGGAACAGTACGAATCGTTCGTCGAGGTGAATCACGAATCGAAGGCCAAGGTAGAAAAGGCAAGCTTCAAAAGCCGTTCGCCGCTGTTCGACAAGCTGCTTGCGCCGCACGGTTTCACGAAAGAACATACCGAGCCGCGTAGTCATGTATTCATGTTGCTTGACCATTTGACCGTTGATCGCGCATATGGCGGCCGTTTCCAGCTCAGAGACTGGTCAAAAATCAACGATGCGAAAAGTGTCGAAAAATCCACCTGGAGCGTTTTGGTCGACAAAGACCCAAAAACGTCCGAACAGAAGGTTTTTATCTCGCAAACAGCGATGGCAGCGAATCCGGTCTGCTTTCAGTGCAAGACTATGGACATGATTCTTGACTGGAAGTACATGGGCGACAAAGATCCCCGCGCCAAGTGGGACAGAACATCGAAGGTTGTTGATTTCGCGAGAGCAATGCACCATCCGGCAAACTGCTTTACCTGTCATGATCCTCACTCCACTGAGCCTCGTGTCGTGCGAGACGCGCTTATCGAAGCCGTTGTCGATCGCGGTGAAGGCACCTATCCGTACGACAAAGAAAAGTCCAAGAAGATTACCATGCAGAAAGTAACCTTCCGCGACTTCCGCGCAATAGGCGTTCTCAACAGGAAGGACTCCAACCTGATGTGCGCCCAGTGCCACGTCGAATACAACTGCAATCCTGGGCATAACCCGGCGACCGGCGAAGCCATCGGCATGGCAGACCGCCGCACAAACCTGATTCAGTGGGTCAATGTGTTCGACTACAACAAGGCCATGCTCGAGAAGTACCAGTTCAAGGATTTCAGGCATGCCGTCACCGGCGCGTCGCTCAACAAGCTGCAGCACCCGGAGGTCGAAACCTACTGGATGTCGAAACATGAACGCGCGGGCGCTGAATGCAAGGACTGCCACATGCCTAAAGTCAAGAAAGGCAACAAATCCTACACCTGGCACGGACAGAAGAGTTCACGCTATATGCTGAAGGACACCTGCACGAAGTGCCATACAAACTGGACGCCGAAAGATGCGGAGTATCAGGTTGAGGCAATCCAGAACTATACAAAGGGCAAGATTACCAAGGCGGAGTTCTGGCTTGGGCAGCTGATCGATGCTTATGCCGAGGCGAAAAAGGCCGGGGTTTCGGAAGATATATTGAAGGAAGTCCGGAAGATGCATGATCAGGCGCATATTTACTGGGAATGGTGGACCGCGGAAAACTCCGACGGCTTCCACAACCCTGAAGCAGCGCGCGAATCGCTCACACGCTCAATCGATCTTTCGCAGAAAGGCATCAAGACGCTGAATGATGCCATGGCTCCAAAGAAAACCGCTGTAAAGTAGCAGAATGCGGGCGGTGCAGCTGCACCGCCCGCGTCAATCGCAAAACCGGACATTTCTAAATTGCCTTTGCCCTTGAAGGAAAAGGACCGTCATGTGCTACACTCTGACGTGTCCGATACTCTGTGTTTTGATATTTGATGAGGATTAATGAAAGCCACCATATCACACCTCCTGTATTTTCTGACCAGCAAAAACACACAAAGAAACGTTCATATGCTGAGCAAATTCTTACTGGTTTTGATCTTGATGATTTCTCTATACAGCATGCTTTTTCATTACATCATGGAATACGAGGGCAGAGACTTCAGCTGGATGAGCGGTCTCTACTGGACGCTCGTAACCATGTCAACGCTCGGGTTTGGAGATATCACCTTTCAGAGCGATATCGGCAGGGCGTTTTCGGTCATAGTCCTGCTTTCTGGCGTCGTTTTTCTCCTCATCATGCTGCCATTTACCTTCATCCAATTCTTCTATGCCCCCTGGCTGGAAGCGCAGGCTAAATCGAGAGCGCCACGCGAACTGCCTGACCATACCGGCGGGCATGTCATCCTGACCAGCGACGATCCCATTTCTCTGAGTCTCGCGGACAGGCTCGCTCAGTACAATCATCAATATGCGATACTCGTTGCCGACCTTAAACGTGCACTTGAACTCCACGACATGAACTACAAGGTTGTTTTTGGCGATCTTGACGACCAGGCGACATACAGGAGGCTTCGCATTGACAGAGCTGCTCTTCTGGTCGTGAACAACAATGATATGGTCAATACCAACATTATATTCACTGTGAGGGAATTCTCAAAGAACGTGTCGATAGTCACGTTTGCCGATTCGGATGATTCCGTGGATATCCTTGAGCTTGCCGGTGCTTCGCATGTTTTTCAGTTCGCCAAGATGCTCGGCAAATCGCTAGCCCGCCGCTCGTTCGGAGCATGCGTGCGCGCTAACGTTATCGGCAGATTCGACGAATTGCTCATCGCTGAATCGCCGGTAGTCAGAACACCTCTGGAGGGGAAGAAACTCAAGGAGACGCGTTTGAGAGAGCAGACAGGGGTTACCGTAGTCGGGATGTGGGAGAGAGGCAAATTTGAAATCCCTCACGCCGACAGTTGGATAAATTCCAAGACTGTTCTTGTTCTTGCGGGATCAGAAAAACAGTTGATCAAGTACGAGGCAATAGCAGGTGGCGGTTTTCAGATACATGATGCCCCTGTTTTGATATTGGGCGGAGGTCGCGTGGGTCGCTCAGCCGCCGACGCGCTCAAAGACCGCGGCCTTGACTATCGTATCGTCGAAAACAATAAACAGATTGTCGAGGAACATGAAAAATACATTTACGGCAGCGCGGCCGACATCAAGTCATTGATGAGGGCTGGCATCATGGAAGCGCCGAGCGTCTTCATAACAACCCATGATGATGATGTCAATATTTATCTCACCATCTATTGCCGGAGACTGAGGCATGACATACAGATTATCAGCAGGGCAGCCCTCGATCGGAATATCAGCAAGTTATACAGCGCCGGGGCCGATTTTGTCATGTCGTACGCCTCGCTGGCAGTAAATACTGTTATGAACATTTTACAGCCAAATGAAATATTGATGCTCTCGGAAGGATTGGACATTTTTCGAGTTGCTGCGCCGCCTTCGCTTGTCGGGAAAACCCTTGCCCAAGCCGGAATACGAGAAAAAACAGGATGCAGCGTAGTCGCCGTGCATGCCGACGGCATCATACATATCGGCCCCAACCCCTACCTACCTGTTGAGAAAAATGCTGAGCTGATTCTTATCGGCACAGCAGATGCAAAAAACAGCTATACCCGGCAATTCATGGCGGCGATATCCGGATAGAACGCCTGACAGGATTGCCGATCCATAGCAAATCTGAGACTTTCGCCCAAAACATCAAGCCTTCCTACTTTCTAAAGCCTTTTGCTGACCCGGTAGTCGGCCAGCCAGACTGCTTACGGTATTCTTCACATACGTCCAGAAGAAAGCTCTCCATTTCAGCCGCGGAAAACTTCGCCGCTAAAGGAATGCTGTCCGGAACCAGACATGCGCTGAAAATACTGCCGACAAGCCGCTCGGGGCATGCCGCGGCCAGCTTCCGAACAAGCTCTTCCCCGGCATCGTCTATAAACAGAAGCTGCCTATACCAGTCGCCAGATTTCGGCACATGGATATCGCACGGGTTTCCCTTCACATTGCTTGTTTGCGCTCCGTTCTCATGCAATTGCTGCCTGAGATGCAAGTCGCTTAACTGCAAACCACGCATTGCAGGATTTGACGCCAGCCCGTGACGGCCTCTGGTAATCGGGAGAAATTGCGGCATCGACACGCCGGAGCAGTAAAGCCACGCACTTTCTGTCTCGCGGACAATGAAATACATGAACCTGTTGACGTATTCAAACGTATGCATACACCCTCCTAATCCAAATTTTCAGTTATTCAGCCTCGATAGTTGCCGAAGGATTCGTCATCAGTCCGGCGCCTGGTCGGAATGCCGACAAGCAGATACCCCGACACCGCAATGCCAATAACGGTCATCAGAATCTTGATGGCAAAGATGTCGGAAGTCAAGAGAACATATAAAACGGAACCGGTGATCATCGCAATGGCAATCAGCTTTGTCCGCAATGGGATTCCTCTTCCCGCATAATAGTCCCGAACCTGACGCCCGAAATGCGGATTGTTCAGCAGCCAGGCATGTGCCCGCGGTGAACTCTTTGCGAAGCAATATGCAGCAAAAATCATGAAGGGCGTTGTCGGCAGCACCGGCAGAAAAGCTCCAATCACACCTAGAATGACCGCGCAGACACCAACTGCAAGCCAGAGATATCTCTTGATTTCCGACATAGTGCGTTTCAGGGATGGAAACCGAATTCATGAAGTTCAGCATTCGCCTTCCACACCGCCTGAACGTCGAGGGAATAATCAGTTATAAGTATTCGCACGTTCTTCATTGCCTCTATTTTATAACATACGGCTTTCGGGAAAGCACGAATGAGAAACCTGCGACAAGACGAGCAAAAAAAGACCCTGCTTTATACCGATTTGCCGAACGGACAGATCGGGTAGCGGCATTCGGCGCAGTGAAGACAGAGACCTCCATGTCCAAGCACTGCGAGGTCGTCACGCACTATACGCTCCCCCGCAAGAACACGCGGGACGATAATGTCGAATATGGTCGTCTTGTGGTACATGCCGCACGCCGGGATGCCGAATATGGGAACGGAACCTTCTCCGTTAGCATAATCAATATAGGCCAACAGGAACATCGCTCCCGGCAACACCGCGGAACCATACAGAATGTCCTTTGCGCCGAGCTGGCGTATCGCGAAACGCGTAACATCGTCAGGGTCTACCGACATGCCTCCCGTTGTGATAAGCATGTCTGCTCCCTGCGACAAGAGGGCTCGCAGTTTTTCTTTGATAACCTTCTCATCGTCAGGTGCATACTCGATACCGACCACACTGCCGCCAAGTTCAGCGATTTTGCGCGACATAATCGGCCCAAACGCATCGGCTATGCGGCCGAAATAGACTTCATTACCCGTAATGACGATCCCGACCTTTGGCTGACGCATCGGTAGAACTTCAACGGCACGCGGATGCCCGTGAACCGCCTGAACCGCTTCTTCGACAGTAATCTTCTTCACCACAAGCGGAATGGCTCGTGTGGCGCCGACCACCTGTCCTTGACGCACAACCGTATTGCTGTGCAGTGTGGCGCACATCACCTCGCCGATGCGGTTGAAACGGCGCAGAGCCTCGGTGTTGATTTTCAGCAGTCCCCCTTGGGAAGCAACAAGGTTCAGTTTGCCCTCCCTCGGCTCTCCCGGCACAGATACGCCGTCACCTTTCAGAGCATCGGCAATCAGCACCGCTGCATCATCTTCATGCATTTCATCTTCCTGGATCGAGAGTACAAAAAGCTTTTCCTTCCCGAGACGTCGGAGATGCTCGACATCGGCGGGTTGCACCACATGCCCTTTCCGGAATGCCCTCCCCTTGAATTCATCCTTCCTGATCTCGGTGACATCATGAGCAAGGGCCATGCCGACAGCCTGTTCAACCACAACCGTCCGTCCGCCGCTCCGAGGGCTGCAGGCAGCCTCCTCGATTTTCCGCTCTCCAGCGAAGATACGGCGAAAGCGATCGTCCACCAATTCATGTATGCCCTGTTCAAGCATGCGATAATTCTTCAAAAACTGCCGCGCCTCGTCCGTCAGGCTCGCACCGCCGCCATCCTTGCCGCCTGCGTGGCGGATCACAAGCGCAAAACCGAGCCGATCCTCCATGCTCTTTATATACGCCCATGCCTTGCGATACGAAATATTTATCTCCCGCGCCGCCTGCCGGATAGATCCCTGCCTGTCTATGGCTTCAAGAAGAAAACGTCTGCCCCGACCAAAGACCGGCTCTCCGGCAACATCAATCCAGATTTTTGAGCGTATGGTCATTCCGTTATGGCTGTTATGCATAACGGAAGGCGAAAAAAAAGCGCTCTCGGGGGAAGCGGAAGCGCATGCCCTGCAGAGGATACAGTTACCGATTGTTACTTCTCTCCGATCCTGCACAAATTCACGACAGGCATGGCACTGCACCCTGCCGAGCGGACGTCCCGGCATGTCCTCTTCAGAAACTGTTAGAGTAGTCGGCTGGATGGTGAACAGGTTCTCGTCGGCAAGAATTTTATACGCCTCAAGCTGCGCCTTGTATTTGTCCGGTTCATCGGGAAAGCATTCTTTCGCAAGCTGCCGGGCCTCCTCGCGGGCGACAACGCGGACCGCTTTTCCAGTTTTCAGATTCAAAAACGAAGAGGCCATCTTTCCGTAATCCAGGAACTTCATCGAACGTTTGCCGAGGCTGCATCCAGTCACCGACTGAATCGCGTCCGTTGCGCATCGGTCCATCTCGACGAATACCATGATATTCTTGCGGTCTACTCCTTTGGGGTCACTGATGCCCACCGCCTGAAGCCCGGCTATCGCCATACGAACTCCGAGCACCTGCCCCGGGCAGAGATGTCCGTGGATACGGGAAGATTCTTCAAGCAGCGAGTCAAAATCGTACGCATGTTGAGCATCGTATTTCATAGCTAAAAATACCATACTCCAAGGTAAATATACCGTTAATTCGGATTAATATAATTATTTTTTTATTTAATCAAAATTAAGTTAGCTCAATATTTGATGAATATACTTTAAATTTAAGATGTTATTGCTATTTATAAGTTAACGATGATAATATTATATATATTTTAATTTATGTGAGGCCCACATGAACGAACTGGTAACCATGTTTAAAGCACTTTCCGACAGGAACAGGCTCCTCGCCCTCAAAATACTGCAACAGGGAGAATTGTGCGGTTGTCATCTGGTCGCCGCGCTCGGACTTGTCCAGCCACAGATTTCTTTTCACATGAAAATACTAAAGAAGGCCGGGCTCATACTGGATCGTCGCTGCGGCCGCTGGACATACTACCGGCTGAATGACGGTGATATGTTCATGCGTTTTCTCCTGTTGGCAGCCCTCGACAGGATGGAAGCGAAGGACATTGCGCCCTGTCTGAAACGTCTCGATACTTTTCGCACCAGCAGCGCCAATGTCTGTCGCAAAAGGGAAACAGAATGAAAATAGCGGTCTTCGGTGACATCCATGCAAATCTCTTTGCACTCAGGGCGGCCTATGAAGCAGCGCTTGCCCGTCGTCCGGACACGACGCATCATCTGGGCGACATGGGCGGCTACAATCCTTTCGTGAATGAAATTGTCGATTTTCTGACTGAGAAAGGCATATCATGAAACTGAAGCTTATCGAAAAGCCGCCAGCAGGGAATATCGGCAAACCGGTCCAGCTTTGCGCCTGCGGCTCGATCGCGAGCAGCGGCAGGCCGGTTGTTATCCCAAAATGGGCAATTGGCACATACGAGACGGTAATCGGTCCTGTCCTTTCTGTTTCGACCGCCCTTTCCCGGCTCGACATCTGGGAACATTTCAAATGCAGGACAACATCATTTCGGAATCATTATACGGTTCAGCCCGGACTCTACGCCGTGGGCAGCCCCGATAATAATTCGGACGTGCTGGTCAGCGCGAATTATAAATACAGCTTCGATTGCCTGCGCAGTGAAATATCCGGAATGAATGTATGGCTTCTCGTGCTCGATACAAAAGGGATTAATGTCTGGTGCGCCGCCGGCAAAGGCACCTTCGGGACAGCCGAATTAATCAGGCGCATTGGCTCCGTCAAGCTCAACAGCGTAATTGCACATAAGAGAGTCATCGTTCCGCAGCTCGGCGCGCCCGGAATCTGTGCCTATCAGGTTACCAAAGCCACCGGATTTCGTGTCCTTTTCGGGCCGATTGCGGCAAAAGACCTGCGCTCTTATATCGACGCAGGGTACAAAGCGTCAATGGCCATGCGAACCATGCCGTTCACCTGCACCGATAGACTGGTGCTCACTCCTATGGAAATAAACCCCGCGATGAAAAAATATCCGTGGTTTGCCCTTGTGGTGCTCGTTTTCTTCGGGTTGCATCCATCGGGGATCCTCTTCAAGGAAGCTGTCCTAGGCGGCATGCCGTTTCTCCTGATGGGCCTGCTTGCGGTTATGTCGGGTGCATTACTGACTCCGCTTCTGTTGCCGCTTTTTCCTTTCCGTTCCTTTGCCCTGAAGGGATGGATAACCGGACTCGCGATGGTCGCCGCCGCAACCTTCTTTATTCCGGGGTTCAGAACACCCGACACTCTTTTGTCAGCGGTCACATGGCTCTTCTTCCCTGCGGCCAGCTCTTATCTCGCCCTGCAGTTTACCGGTTCAACTACGTTTACCGGAATGACCGGTGTGAATAAGGAATTGCGGATATCAATCCCGCTCTCCATGACAGTATGTGCCGTCACTGTAGTGTTGCTGGCGCTTTATAAAATCAACCATTGGGGTAGCCCATGAAATACCTTGCCGATGTCGTCACCCTGTCTCTTGATTCCGGCAAATGCGTCGGCTGCGGCCTCTGCACCGAGGTCTGTCCGCATGGCGTCTTTGCCGTCGCCGATAAGAAGGCCTTCATCACCGACAAGGATGCGTGCATGGAATGCGGTGCCTGCATGCTCAATTGCGCGCCCGGAGCGATAACAGTGCATAAGGGCGTCGGTTGCGCAGCCGCCATTATCAAGAGCCTGATCTACGGCGGAGAGCCCTCATGCGATTGTGCAGGTGACAACGATACGAAGAGTTGCTGCTGACGGCAGGCACCGTCCCTAAAAGCAGTGCCGTTCCTTTTCCATCCGCGGTACAATAAAAGTATTCAAAACTTTACTTTATCAAGGAAATCAATCATTACCGGCAGGGAACGAAAACTTCTTTCAGAGCAGGTGCGGGCTATTCGCTCTCAAGCGAGGTGCTTGGGTTTTCACGGCCTGCGCAAGCGGGCGAGGCAGAGTTGCTATTGCAACACAATGTCTGTTGCACGAACATGCTCTTCATTGTTGCACAGGGGCTAATCAGCTCGCTTGAGAGCGAATAGCCCGCACCTGCCATGAATAAAGCCGAACGCCGCCTTTTGGAAATCCTGATTTTTTACAGATGCCGGTGCACCGGTCCTGAAAGCTGCTGAAACGTATATTCGAATTTGTGCGGCTTTCTGCCGAAGCAGATGCCGAGATTTTCCCAAAGCGCAACGCATTTTACATCCACTTCTCGCCTCTTGATCAATTCATCTGTCGGCTCATAGCAGATAGTGCTGCCGACGACGTCAGCGACCGTATTGCCGCTCTTGCCTTCCAGCAGAAGATAAACTGCTGCCGCGCCGGTTTTGTAGCCAAAGTTGACATCGTAGGCGGATGAATCGCCGCACCGGACGAGATGTCCCGGAACCACCTCACGAACCTCTGGAAACTCATAAATTCCGGGCGCGTACATGCCGGTCTCTTTCATGAACTGCTGTATCTCAGGGTCAGCCTTTAGTCGTTTTTCGAGCTGCTGACGGACATATCTTCCGGACCCTGCAAGTTTCTTGTGGCCAAAGGCATCAGGCGCAACCGTCTCATCGTACAGCATCTCTCCGCTTGCGTTGGTGAGGCCCTCCGCAACAACGATCATATAGGTTCCCGCCTTGACGTCACTGCGTTTCACGCGATTTACATAGGTAGTACGCGCATGCTCGTAAACCACATCGAAATCGACCGGAATCTCGGGGATAAGAATGCAGTCGGCCTCTGCGCCGATGCCTCCGCGAAACGCGGTATGGCCGGAATAACGCCCAAAAACCTCTACAACCATAAAACGATTATGGCTGAGGCCGGTAGTCTTGAGGTCGCGGGTAAAGTGGGCAATGCGGTTGACCGCGGAATCCCCTCCGACGCTGTAGGACTGCAGATCAAGGTCCATTGTTTTAGGAACATGAACGCATGGTATGCCCTGTGAGGAGAGGTCGACAACAACGCTGCCGGTGTCATCGCCGCCGCTGATAATCAAGGCATCGATACTAAATTTTTTCAGGCCGTCCTTGATGCGATTATACTTATTGGGGTCTTTGATTTTACTGATTTTGACACGGGAATGCCCAGCTTCGGAACCGGCGATGGAGGCCTCTATTTTGCTGACCCGCTCAGCATTCAGCTCAGTCACCTTCTCAAGTTCAACCAGATTATACAAACCCGCATACCCGTTCGGGATGACGACCGTCTTGATGTCAAGAGAAAATGCCTGGCGTGAAATGCCCTTGATTACGGCGTTCAGGCCGCCGCAGTCGCCACCGCTTGTGATAATGCCGATACATTTGATAGCTGCCATCCTTCCCTCCTCGGAAATTATGTGTGCAGAGCGGAACCCAACCGGACCGCGCTAGTCAATGCTCGTATGATACTCCTGAATCGACCTGATGCTCAACTGTTTTGTCTGGAGCGACTCGATTGCCCTGACTACCGCGCGCGCACTCGCTATCGTCGTCGTATACGCCACCCGATACTGGAGCGCGCTCCGGCGTATCGACAACGAGTCCTTCTGCGCCTGCGTGCCGGAAACCGTATTGATGATAAAGCATATCTCACGGTTCTTGACAAGGTCGACAATATGCGGCCGGCCTTCCGTGACCTTATTGATCACCTCGACCTCTATACCCTGCTCTGCAAGGTAGCTCGCAGTGCCGCGGCTGGCGACTAGACCGAATCCGAGTTCTATCAGTTTTTTTGCTATATCAACCGTCTGAGGCTTGTCCCGGTCCTTCACACTCAGAAACATCTTCCCAGAGGTCGGTATGCGGTTAAAACTTGCCGCCTGCGACTTGGCATAGGCAAGCCCGAAGTCTTCATCAATGCCCATCACTTCGCCTGTCGACTTCATTTCAGGTCCAAGAATAGTGTCAACACCCGGGAAGCGGTCAAACGGGAAAACCGCCTCCTTGACCGCCACATGCGAAATTTTCCGTTCGGTAGTAAACCCGAGATCCTTCAACGTAGCGCCGCCCATTATCTTGGCAGCCAGCTTTGCGAGCGGCACGCCGGTCGCCTTCCCAACATACGGAATAGTCCGCGAAGCGCGCGGGTTCACTTCCAGAATATAAATCTCGTTGTCCTTCACGGCAAACTGAACGTTCATGAGACCACGGACGTCAAGTTCCATCGCCATCGCCTTTGTCTGGCGTCTGATCTCATCAACTATCGGTTGCGAAAGAGAATACGGCGGTAACGAACAGGCGGAATCGCCCGAATGGATGCCGGCTTCCTCAATATGCTCCATAACACCGCCGATAACCGCTTCAACGCCATCTGAAATGCAGTCAACATCGACCTCGATGGCATCTTCCAGATACCTGTCGACAAGGATCGGGTGTTCAGGCAGAGCTTTAACGGCTCTCTCCATATAATCGACAAGGGAT
Source organism: Nitrospirota bacterium (assembly GCA_037442225.1). Classification (GTDB taxonomy): domain Bacteria; phylum Nitrospirota; class Thermodesulfovibrionia; order Thermodesulfovibrionales; family Dissulfurispiraceae; genus JAAYUK01. The sequence continues at coordinate 9,333 of JBBIQQ010000015.1, read as the reverse complement.
TTTTCGTCATAAACAATCTCCATGGCCCTGCCGCCAAGAACATATGACGGACGAACCATAACAGGATAGCCGATTCGGTTGCCTGCGGCAACCGCCTCGCCAACCGTCATGGCGGTGCCGCTTTCAGGTTGCCTGAGACCGAGTTTGTGCAACAGTTCCTTGAAGCGCTTCCGGTCTTCTGCGCGGTCAATCGAGTCAGGCGAAGTGCCGAGAATCTTCACCCCTTCGCGCTCTAGCGGCACAGCGAGTTTCAGCGGGGTCTGACCGCCAAACTGGACAATGACGCCTTCAGGCTTTTCCTTCTCAATAATGCTTAGAACGTCTTCGATAGTCAACGGCTCAAAATAGAGGCGATCGGCAGTGTCATAGTCGGTGCTGACCGTCTCGGGATTGCAGTTTACCATAATGGTTTCGTACCCCAGCTCATTAAGACCAAAAATCGCCTGAACGCAGCAGTAGTCGAACTCGATGCCCTGACCAATGCGGTTCGGCCCCGAACCGAGAATGATTGCCTTCTTTTTCCCGGACGGGTTCGCGTCACAGACGGACACCAGCTCCGATGTCTGTTGTCCTGTTCCTTCTGAATCCTGAATTCCGGATTCTGAGTTCTGTGCGAAGTATCCCTTCTCATAGGTCGAATAGAGGTATGGGGTGTAGGCCTAAAACTCGGCTGCGCAGGTATCGATCAATTTATATACCGGATGAATGCCCAATGACCGCCTGAGATTCCTCACCTCGGTTTCACTCTTGCCTATTAGATCACTGATGCGTCTGTCAGAAAAACCGGCCTGCTTGTATGCCCTGAGAGAACCGTTCAGAGCGGCGTCATTGCCCGCCAGTGAGGCGATTTCGCTCTCCATGTCAAGCAGATGTTTCATGTTGTTCAGGAACCATGGATCAATTAAGGTCTGTGCGTGTATCTCCTCAACCGGAAACCCGCGGCGGAACGCCTCGGCAATATACCAGATGCGCTCACAATTCGGCGTTTTCAGCTTCGCGACAATATCCTGCCATGTCAGAACCAGTCGATTAATCGGGTCAAGACCAGACACGCCAATATCGAGACTGCGAAGCGCCTTCTGGAGAGACTCCTTGAAGGTCCTGCCTATCGACATGACTTCGCCTACCGACTTCATCTGAGTCGTCAGCGTCGCATCTGCATCTGGGAACTTTTCAAAGGTAAAACGCGGAATTTTGACAACCACATAATCGATGGCCGGTTCAAACGACGCGGGTGTTTCAAGGGTAATATCGTTGCGTATTTCATCAAGTGAGTAGCCAACCGCCAGCTTTGCGGCAATTTTGGCAATCGGAAAGCCAGTCGCCTTGCTCGCCAGTGCCGAACTGCGGGAAACGCGCGGGTTCATTTCGATGACTATCATGCGTCCGGTCTTCGGATCGATCGCAAACTGGATATTCGAACCGCCGGTTTCGACGCCAATCTCTCGGATTATCGCTATAGAGGCGTCGCGCATGCGCTGATATTCCTTGTCGGAAAGCGTCTGCGCGGGCGCCACGGTTATCGAATCGCCCGTATGCACGCCCATCGCATCAAAGTTTTCGATGGAGCATATAATGACGACGTTGTCAAACATATCACGCATCACTTCCATCTCGTATTCCTTCCAGCCCAGCACCGACTCTTCAACGAGGATCTGACTTGCCGGACTGAGCTTCAGGCCCTTTTCCACCAGTTGTCCATATTCCTCTATGTTATATGCGATGCCTCCACCGGTGCCGCCGAGAGTAAATGCCGGGCGGAGTATCGCCGGAAAGCCGATTTCCTCAACTGCGGCCATGCCTTCAGCAAGCGACGTTATAATTACGCTCTTCGGAACATCCAGACCAATATCCAGCATAGCCTTTTTAAAGAGCTGACGATCCTCGGCTTTTTTGATGGCAGGAAGTTTTGCGCCTATCAGTTCAATCCTGTACTTCTCGAGGATGCCTGCCTCCGAGAGATTCACCGCAAGGTTCAGCGCGGTCTGGCCGCCCATGGTCGGCAGGATGGCATCAGGTCGCTCTTTACTGATGATGAGTTCCAGCATCTCGACTGAGATCGGTTCGATATAGGTTACGTCGGCAGTGTCAGGATCAGTCATGATGGTCGCCGGATTGGAGTTCACAAGGATAACCTCAAAACCCTCCTCCCGGAGCGCCTTGCATGCCTGCGTGCCTGAATAGTCAAATTCACACGCCTGGCCAATGATGATCGGTCCCGATCCTATAAGCAATATTTTCTTGATATCCGTTCTTTTTGGCATTTTCTCCCCAAGCATTGAGTGAATAAAGACTACATCCTGATAAACAAACGCCTGAACCGTCTGTTCATGCTTCGCGCTTTCGTTAATGAAAGCTTCCGGCCTACAGTGCTGATTTCTGAGGCATATCCGGATTCCGCTTTTCTTTTAGTTGCTGAAGGCCTTTATCATCTGGCCGAAACGGAAGAAGATATGGGTCGAATCGTTCGGTCCCGGTCCCGCTTCCGGGTGGTGCTGCACCGAGAAAACCGGCAGTTCCACATGCTGCATTCCTTCTTCCGAACCGTCATAGAGATTTTTATGCGTCAGCACAACCTGTCCTTTCAGGCTCCCAACGTCAACGCAATAGTTATGGTTTTGTGACGTTATTTCAACCCGTCCGCTGACAAGGTCTTTCACCGGATGGTTGCCGCCGTGATGACCAAATTTCAGCTTGTAGGTGCTGCCGCCCATTGCCAGCCCGAGAATTTGATGTCCGAGACAGATGCCAAAGATCGGTTTTTTCCCGAGAAGCTTCTTTGCGGTTTCGATACCATAAGTTACCGTTTGCGGATCTCCGGGACCGTTACTCAGAAGAATGCCGTCCGGGTTCATTTCGAGCACTTGCTCCGCCGGGGTCTGGGCCGGAACAACTGTAACCTCAAACCCGGCAGAAACGAGATTTCTCAGGATATTGAACTTCACGCCGAAATCATACACTGCCACCCGGCGCTTTTTCCTGCCCGTTGCCCTTTCAACCTTGCACCATTCCCAGCATCCTTCAGTCCAGTCATATACCTTCGGAGTCGTAACTTCCCCGACATAATCAAATGCCGAGATGCCCGGGTGCGCCCGCACCTTTGCAAGCAGGCTCTTGGAATCGTCATCACACGTTGAGAGTATTCCCATCTGTGCGCCGCACGTCCGCAGGTGCTGCGTCAAAGCCCGGGTATCAATCCACTCGATGCCCGGAACTCCGTTTTCGATCAGGTACGAACCGAGCGATTGCGTTGCTCGCCAGTTGCTGTAGCAATCCAGATACTCTCCAACCACAAACCCTTCGACCTTCGGTCCGTTTAGCGATTCGACATCTTCCGGCACGATACCGTAGTTGCCGATTTGGGGATAGGTCATGGTTACGATTTGTCCGCGGTACGACGAATCGGTCAGGATTTCTTGATAACCGGTCATCGAGGTATTGAAGACCACCTCTCCGATGCGCTCGGTATCGGCACCAAAGCTTCTGCCTTCAAAAACCGTCCCGTCACGTAGAACGAGCAGCGCCTTTTTCATTCAGCCTCCACAAAAAAATTTATATTACAGAGAGTATGCAATGTTTCCTTTAAGTAATGTCATAACAGCAAGTCCTTGAAGCGTCATGCCGTGAAACGGTGTGTTTTTGCCTTTCGAAACGAAGCTCTGGCAGTCAACCGTCCAAATGCGGACCGGGTCGATAATTGTGATGTCGGCTGATGACCCTACTTCGAGCGTGCCAAGCGACAGGCCGAGAATGCTGGCCGGATTGCATGTCAGCGCGGCAATCATCTGTGGCATGGTCAGCACGCCGTCGCGCACCAGTTGCAGACTGGCCGCGAGTGCCGTCTCGAGTCCCGATATTCCGCAGAGGGCCTTGTCGAATTCGAGGAGTTTATCGTCGCGGTGATGCGGCGCATGGTCGGTCGCGATGACATCTATTGTACCATCAGCAAGTCCGGCCTTAATTGCAGCCACATCTTCCTCGCTCCTCAGCGGCGGATTCACCCGCGCGGTAGTATTGAAGCCTGCAACAGCCATGTCGGTCAGGGTGAAATAATGCGGGCAGGTTTCGGCAGTAATGTACACGCCGTCCTTTTTTGCCCTGCGGATCAGTTCAACGCTTCCTTTTGTCGAAACATGGGCGACATGCACCTTTCCCCCGGTCATCCGGGCGAGAATAGCGTCCCGTGCGACAATGACCTCTTCGGCGGCGGCGGGAATTCCGCGCAGGCCAAAGCGGGTAGATGCCGCGCCCTCATTCATGACGCCGTCTGCCGCGAGAATTGTATCTTCGGCATGCGAGATCAGCGTCGTACCGAACGCATTTGCATACTCCAACGCGCGGCGCATAATGAGGCTGTTCATGACCGTCCTGCCGTCATCGGAGAAGCCGACGCATCCCGCATCATGCATGTTCCCGATCTCCGCCAGTTCTTCGCCTTTCTGGCCTTTCGTGATAGATCCGATTGGAAAGACACGGCAAGCTGCGGTTTCAGCGGCACGCTTCAGGATAAAACCCGTAACCACATCGCTGTCATTTACCGGAGAAGTGTTCGGCATGCAGCAGACTGACGTGAATCCTCCCTTGACCGCAGCCCGCGTGCCGGTCGCGATGGTTTCTTTGTGCTCAAATCCCGGTTCGCGAAGATGCACATGCATATCTACAAAGCCCGGAACGACATACATACCCGCTGCATCAATTGCCGTCGCTTCATCGGGAACTGTTCTGGCCTTTGCTTTCCCTTTTGCGTTTTTGATATGAATTGAAACTATCCTGCCGTTCTCGATAAGGAGATCGCCGATTTCGTCGATATTCTGTGATGGATCTATAATATGTCCGTTTTGGATGAGTATCTTGCTAGGCATTTTCACCTCCGCTCAGATGGTAAAGAACCGACATGCGCACGGCTAGTCCGTTGCTGACTTGCTGGAGGATGACGCTGTGCTGACCGTCAGCAACATCCGACGCAATCTCGATGCCCCGGTTCATCGGGCCGGGATGCATGACAATCGCGTCCTTCCTAGCAATTGCGAGCCGCTCCTTCGTCAGTCCCCAATGGGTGAAATAGTCGCCCGCTGTCGGAAAGAAGCTTTTGTTCATGCGTTCCATCTGAATACGGAGCACGATGATGACATCAACGTCTTTCAGGCCTTCTTCGATTGTGTAGTAAGTCGTCACGCCCGGCGGAGCCTGCAGCGGCAGCATCGTCGGCGGTCCGACAATCCGCACCTTCGCGCCGAGCATCAGAAGACCGATTATGTTTGAGCGGGCAACGCGGCTGTGGAGTATATCACCCACAATTGCGACCTCAAGCCCGTCAAATGATTCTTTCTGCTCACGAATCGTCAGCGCATCCAAAAGCGCCTGCGTAGGATGTTCGTTGATGCCGTCACCCGCGTTGATGACCGACGCATTTATATGTTCGGCGATAAAATCCGGCACGCCGGCAGAAGCATGACGCACCACGATGAAATCAACCCCGTAGGCTTCAATGTTCTTGATGGTGTCGTAAAGCGACTCACCTTTCGTAACACTGCTCGCAGATACCGCGAAATTCACCACATCGGTGCTGAGGCGCTTCTCGGCAATCTCAAATGAGATCCGGGTGCGCGTCGACGGCTCATAAAAAAGATTCACCACCGTCTTGCCCCGGAGAGCCGGGACTTTCTTGATGTCTCGTTTCAGGACATCTTTAAACGACGCGGCAGTGTCGAGTATCTGACAGATGTCCGCCTTGCTCAGATTGCGCATGCTGATTAAATGTTTCAGGGTCATGGCTTCAGTCCTTTGCTTTCAGCAAAAGCACGGCATCTTCAAAGCCGTCCTCTTTCAACTGCACATCAATCTTTTCCTTCTGTGCAGTCGGGATGTTTTTCCCGACATAGTCTGACCTTATCGGCAATTCACGATGACCTCGGTCGATCAAAACCGCAAGCTGGATGGCTGCGGGTCGGCCATAGTCCATCAGGGCGTCCATCGCGGCCCGGATCGATCGGCCGGTAAAGAGCACATCGTCTATCAGAACAACCTTGCGCCCGTTGATATCAAACTGGATCTCGGTCTTCCGCACAACCGGATGATCCTTTCGGAGGCTCAAGTCATCGCGATAGAGCGAAATATCAAGCGACCCGACCGGAATATCAAAACGCTCAATTAACGCAATCTTTTCAGCAATCCGCCTGGCCAGATGTACCCCGCCGCGCTGAATGCCGACAAGGCAGACATTCTCAGAGCCCTTGTTCTTTTCGATAATCTCATGGGCTATCCGTGAGACAATACGCTCAATATCCTTCTTAGTCAAGAGCTCTTTTGCCATAATACCCCGCATTAAAAAAGCCTCCCCCTGCACACAGGGAAAGGCCGACTATGTTCATCAGAATGGATCACCGATTCTCCTCACCTTGTAGCCTCGCAGAGCTATCGTTAAAGGCGTTTAAATCTTACCACAGGAGTGCTTATAAATGCAAAAATGATTAAAACTGTTAGTTTTTAAACGATACTATTTCAACTAATCCTATCAGCACTTCCATCATCTCACCTTTGAAACCTGCCTACTTTTGCCCTCGCAGAGCCCGGTCAACCGTCTTGATTGCGCAGAACTCGCCGCACATGCTGCAGACCTCCTTCACTCTTGGCGGCAGCTGGTTCCTCCATTCGCGCACCATATCGGGGTTGAAGCTGAGAGCGGCCTGCCCTTCCCAGTCGAGATTCTTGCGGCATTGCGCCATCTTCCTGTCTTTCTCGATCGCGCCCGGAACTCCCTTGGCAATATCGGCGGCATGCGCAGCGATCCTCGATGCGATAACGCCGTCACGCACATCGTCCAGATTCGGCAGGCGAATGTGTTCGGCCGGAGTCACATAGCAGAGGAAGTCAGCACCCGCGGCACCCGCAATAGCCCCTCCGATTGCCGACGTAATGTGGTCATATCCCATTCCAAGGTCAGTGACAAGTGGGCCAAGAACATAGAACGGCGACCCTTTGCAGATTTCTTTCTGGAGCTTGATATTCAGTTCGACCTGATTGAGCGGCACATGACCCGGTCCCTCGACAATAGCCTGGACGCCGGCATCAAGCGCGGTCTGGCAGAGTTCGCCAAGCGTCAGGAGTTCTTCAATCTGGCCGCGATCCGTCGCATCGGCAAGGCAGCCCGGCCGGAAGCCGTCGCCCAGACTGAGCGTCATGTCATATTTTTTTGCGATGGCGATGAGACGATCGTACTGTTCCAGAAGCGGATTTTCGCGCTCATTGAAGATAATCCATTCAAGCATGAACGCTCCGCCGCGGCTTACGACATCCAGTACTCGTCCCTCTTTTTTCAGGCGCTCAATCGCTCTCATCGTGACGCCGCAATGAACCGTAACAAAGTCGACGCCACTGGCTGCGTGATCTTCAATCACCTCAAAAAGGTCATCCGGTGTCATTTTGGCTATGTGGCCGTAACGCTCGACGACCTTGACTATCGCCTCATATATTGGCACGGTGCCGACGGAAACGGGGGACTCTTTAATCATTTCATTTCTGAGATCCCGAATCGCGCCGCCGGTGGAGAGATCCATCACAGCATCCGCACCGAATTTCACCAGAATCTCGAGTTTCCGCATCTCGTCTTCATAAGAAACCTTATCTTTCGACGTACCGATGTTTGCATTGACTTTGGTCCGCATCCCACGGCCGATGCCGAGCGGTTCGATAGTTCGCAGGGTGTTTCGCGAAATGACTGATACGCCTTGTGCGATATCCTGCGCAAGTCGCTCTGCAGAAAGTCCTTCGGCAGCTGCAACCGTCTTCATTTCATCGGTAATAATGCCCCGCTTCGCTTGTTCTATCCGTGTCATCGTCTTTCTCCTATCAGTGTGAGATAATCCTTCGTTGATGCCCGAGGATCAGCAGCAGCCAGAATGCCGCTGACAAGGGCGATTCCGTGCGCTCCCGCCGTGAGGATATCCTGAGTGTTCTGCGTTTTTATTCCGCCGATGCCATACACCGGCAAACGCGCTGCTGCAATAACGCTGCGTAGCGCGGCGAGACCGAGCGGGCTGCCGTATCGCGCCTTCGACGGAGTGGCATAGATTGGGCCGAGGGTGATAAAATCGGCTCCTTCATACTGCGCACGGAGGGCTTCCTCCACGCTGTGTGTCGAGGCTCCGACTAACAGACGACCGGAGACACACTTCGCCGCGAAGGGAGGAATGCCGTTCTGACCCAGATGCACGCCATCGGCATCGACGGCCACTGCGATATCGACACGATCGTTAATAAAGAGACGAGCACCATAACGCTGAGTCAGCAGCCGCATTTTTTCCGCGCGGGCAAGATACTCGCGCATCGGCAGGTCTTTCTCGCGCAGCTGAACAGCGCGAACCCCGGCATCCAGAGCCGCTTCCACCAGACGGCAGAGCATTTCAAAGCCGCCGCACACTGCGGTGTCGGTAATCAGGTACAGCCTGAAATCGCATGTCCCTGAAACGCTCATCGGCTTATCCGCCCCCAACAAAATTCACAATTTCAACGGCATCTCCGTCACGAAGCAGAAAGCTGCCGATCTCAACACGCCGGACAATCGAGAGATTAACCTCAACGGCCACCCTCTCCGGCTGTATCGCCAGCTCCGCGAGAAGGCCGCTTATAGTTTGCTGCTCTGTCTCATGCGGCACGCCATTTACCGTCAATTTCATGTCGAGACTCCTCAATAAAAAAACCTCTATCCCGGAGAAGGAATAGAGGCATGCTGTCCGTCCATCTTTCCCGTTCCCTACGCCAGTATTACCTGAATCAGGTTCGCGGGGTCTTTCCCGATACCGGGAAACTCTCAGGCCGTAACCTCCCCCAGGGACAGTGGTAGTGTAAAACGCGCTGTTTTTAAATGTCAACCAAGCATGAAAACTGCATACGATTTTATGCTATTGCTTATCCACCGCATGCTTTACCCGCACGCGTTTTCCCTTGACGATAAAGTCATTGAGAGAGCCAATCACGAGATCCGCAATTTCGGCAGGCACTTCGACAAAGGTGAATTTGTCAAACACCTTGATTGTTCCAATTTTGGACGGAGGCACATTGGCCTCCCGGGCTATGGACTGCACAATGTCGGGGATGCGGATATTGTCTTTTCGGCCAATTGTCATGAACAACCTGACATTCCCACGCTCAGCGCCGCTTGATGACAAAACTTCTTCGGACACCCGAGGTTCGCCATACGCGGTAAAGAGCGCTGCCGCTGCAATATCGGAAAAACTGAACTCCTTTGACAGGCTCTGTACAGCGGAAATAAAGCTCTGGTGACGGTTTTCGCGTATCACATCGGCCAGTTCCGCAGAGATACTCTTTTCACGT
>JBBIQQ010000014.1:0-26309 GCA_037442225.1 Nitrospirota bacterium | reverse complement strand
GGACGAGGGGAGGGATATCTTTCTTTATACCTACACCCATGTAAGAGAAGATATCCTCCAGCTTTACGGTTTTCTTTCTGAGGATGAGAAGCGGATATTTCTGACGCTTATCGGCATTTCCGGCATTGGCCCGAGGATTGCGCTCAGCATTCTCTCTACAATCCGCCCTGAACAGTTTCATGCGGCGGTGCAGAGTGAAGACGTCGATCTGCTCTGCCGTGTTCCGGGACTGGGCAAGAAGACAGCTCACCGCATAATCCTTGAACTTCGCGAGAAGCTCCCGGCGCTGATGCAGGAGAAGCGTGATGTCATGTACGACGATACGCTTTCAGCGCTTATCAATCTTGGCTACAAGAAAAGCGTCGCTCAGGCAGCTCTCGAAAAAGCCTACGCCAAGGGGAAGGGAGACCTTGAGGGGCTTCTCCGCGAGGCGCTGAAATACCTGACGGTCGAAAAATGAGAGTTGATGATCGCGACATGAGCGGGCAACAGTTGCCGACAGCGACAACGGATGAGGTGACATATGATTTGAGCCTCCGTCCGCGCACGCTCAAAGAATTTATTGGACAGCAACGCATCAAGGAAAATGTTGCAGTTTTTATTGAAGCGGCGCTGCTGCGCAAGGAACCGCTGGACCATGTCCTGTTCTTTGGGCCTCCCGGTCTCGGAAAAACCACGCTTGCCACGATTATTGCCAATGAATTGAAGGTGAATATCAAGACAACCTCCGGGCCGGTTCTGGAGCGAGCCGGCGACCTCGCGGCAACACTCACGAACCTGTCGGACGGCGACATCCTCTTCATCGACGAGATTCACCGTCTGCCGCGCATTGTCGAAGAAGTGCTCTATCCCGCGATGGAGGATTTCACGCTCGATATTATCATCGGACAGGGGCCGAACGCGCGGACGCTCAAGCTGAATCTTCCCCGTTTTACTCTGACAGGAGCCACAACGCGCACCGGCATGCTCACCTCGCCGCTCCGCGACCGTTTCGGCGTTATCTGCCGCCTTGAGTTCTACACGCCACTGGAGCTGGGAGAGATTGTCAAGCGATCGGCCATGCTCCTCAACATCGCCACTGACGAAACCGCAGCCGAAGAGATTGCGCGCCGCTCCCGCGGGACACCCCGAATCGCCAATCGCCTTTTGAAGCGTCTCCGCGACTTTGCCCAGGTAAAGGGCGACGGGATTATTACCATCGATATCGCGAAACAGGGCTTGGCTTCGCTTGATGTCGACCATATCGGGCTGGATGAGATCGATCGCAAACTGCTGCTGACTATCATCGATAAATTCAACGGGGGGCCTGCAGGCGTAGAGGCAATAGCGGCGACGCTCCGTGAAGACAAGGATACGATTGAAGACGTCTATGAGCCGTTCCTGTTGCAGGAGGGGCTGATTGAGCGCACCCCCCGCGGCAGACTTGCGACACGGCGCGCATACGAGCATCTTGGAAGAACCGTCCCGCAAACGCTTTTCTTATAGCCATGCGACTGCTGATGCATATCTGTTGCGCAAACTGCGCTCTGTATCCGCTCTCGGTATTTGATGACCGCGCTTTTTTCATTACGGGATTCTGGTGGAATCCGAATATCCACCCTTTTCTGGAGTACCGGAGCCGCCTGGAAGCGGTAAAAAAGCTGGCCGCGCTGCGTCGGCTGCCGATGGAGTATGATGACACCTATGGTCTGGTAGACTTTCTTCGGCGTGTAGCAGGACACGAGAAAGACCGATGCGCTTATTGCTACCGGGTGCGGCTTGAAGCGACAGCGGTCAGAGCTAGTGCGCTCGGGATGGACGGCTTTACGACTTCATTGCTCGTGAGTCCGTATCAGAAATTTGATACAATACGGAAAACAGGACGCGAGGTGCAGGAACGTCATGGCATTGCTTTCGTTGATGAAGACTTCAGATCTGGCTATCGGAAGGGGATGCAGATGTCGCGTGAACATGGTCTTTACCGCCAGCAATATTGCGGATGCGTTTATTCTGAAATGGAGCGCTATTGCTGAGGGCGATGAGGGAGCAGGAGAGCAAAACCAAATCTCTCAGTCCTGACAATGATGGAACACTTTGGCAAAATCCTTCTGATCCTCGGCGTCGTCCTTGTGGTATTGGGCGGCCTGCTCATGGTTTCCGGCAAGTTGCCATGGCTGGGGAAATTGCCGGGAGACCTTGTGATTGAACGAAAGAGCTTCACCCTGTATTTTCCGCTTGCGACGAGCATAGTCCTGAGCGTGCTTCTCTCTCTTATTTTTTGGTTTTTTGGAAGGAAATAAATGAAAACGGTCATTTGCATTGCATACAGTTTTCTTGTACTTACGCTCTGCGCAGGCGGAGCCTGGGCTGCCGAATATATGGTGCGCGTGCTGTTGCTGAATAATGGCATTGCGACAAAGCTGCCGCAGAAAGGCGAAGAGCTTGAGCAGCTCGGCTCGGCAAAGGGGGAAGTTCTGCTCGGAGGCATGAGGTATTCCGGTGCGCTCGAAATATGGCGGGGAAAAAACGGACTCTACGTCATTAACGAGCTTCCGCTGGAAGAATACATAAAAGGTGTGGTTGCGGGAGAGGTCGGCAAATCATGGGATGCCGAAGTGCTGAAGGCTCAGGCTGTCGCCGCGCGGACCTATGCTCTGGCGCATCGCAGGGCTGAAGGCGCTGTTGGCAAGATGCGATACGATCTTACTTCAACTGTTCTGGACCAGGTCTACAAGGGCGGAGATATCCCTGAATCCATTGCCGCCGCTGTGGAAAATACACGTGGCGAAATTTTAACGCATGACGGCAAACCGATTATTGCTTTCTACCATTCGACCAGCGGCGGCATGACCGAGGATGCTGCTGAAGTCTTCGGCAAGAGCTATTCGTATTTGCGCCCGGTGGAAACGAACTCGGAACTCTCGCCTTTTTTTATCTGGCAGAAGCAGATTCCGCTGAAAGACATGGAAAAAGCCTCCGGCGTGAAAGGTCTGAGCGATATTTCTATTGAGTCATATACGGTGTCCGGCCGGATTCGGCACTTTGCTTTCACAAGCGACAAGCAGAGCGTGAGGATTGCGGCAAAAGATCTCCGGAGGAACCTCGGATGGGATCGCTTGCCGAGCACCTTAATTGCCGGCATTCTTCGCGATGGTGACACGTTCGTGATCGAAGGCCGGGGATATGGCCATGGTGTCGGTATGTGTCAGTACAGTGCCCTTCAGATGGCAAAAGAGGGCAAGACCTACCGCGAGATACTTTCATTTTTTTATCCCGGAACATCGCTGCAGCGGCATGAAAACCGCTGACTTTGATTTTGCGCTGCCCGAGCATCTGATTGCGACGCGGCCGGCTGCGGAGCGCGATCAGTCGCGTCTGCTCGTTCTGCTTCGGAACGGAATTTGCGAGCACCGGCATTTCTGCGACATTGTCGAATATATCGCTCCCGGTGACCTGCTTGTCGTCAACAATACGCGTGTTTTTCCTGCGCGGCTCCTTGCGCGAAAGTCTTCGGGCGGCAAGCTGGATATTATTCTGGTGCGTCCGTTCGGTACGATGCTGGAGTGGGAAGTGCTTTTCCGGGGTAAATATGAAGGACGCATCACAGTCAACAATGTCCTCCATGCTCACATAACAGAAGAGCCTGCGGCTGACGGCGAAATGCGCAGAATCCTCCGCTTTCAGAATCTGATGGAAGATGCGCTTGAAGCCGCGCTCTGGCAGCACGGCTCCATGCCTCTTCCTCCCTATATCCGCAGAGATCCGGACGACCAGGATAAAGAACGCTACCAGACCGTCTATGCTCGGAACACCGGTTCCATAGCCGCGCCCACTGCCGGGCTCCATTTTACGCCTGCGCTGATTGAGGAGCTCCGCGGGCGGGGTGTACGCATCGGAGAGATGACCCTGCATGTCGGCATCGGCACTTTCCAGCCGATTCGTGCCGAGGCGCCGGAAGATCATGCAATGGCTTCCGAGTCTTTTGCTATTCCTGAGGCTCTGCTTGAGGATATCCGGAAGACAAAGAAGGCGGGTCATCGGGTTATTACGGTCGGCACAACGGTGACCCGCGCGCTTGAAGGAGTTGCGAGCGGACGGTGCGCGCTTGAAAGGGTGAAGGACGGCATGATATACGGCAGCACCGACATTTTCATGTATCCCGGCTGCGAGTTCAGGGTTGCTGATTCGCTGCTCACCAACTTTCATCTTCCGAGGTCTACGCCGCTTATGCTTGTATCCGCGTTCCGCGGGTTCCCCGCCATATATAATGCATATATTAATGCTATAGCTCTAGGATATAGATTTTTCTCCTATGGCGATGCTATGCTGATTTCATGAAATTTCCGGGGGCTCATAAGCCGTCGCTGGTTATTCTCGGCAGGACGACGCTTGTGCTTGTTGTGTTGTGCGTTTCTGTGCTCAGCTTCGTTGTCGGCTATCTGGTCGGCTATCAGGTGACTCCGCTGGCGACTGGGGAGCAGCCGGTACTCGGCAAGCCTGAAGCATTGCGCATTGTCTCTTCCGACGAAAAATTGGTGCTTGAACCGATCCCCCTTCCGGCAGGGTCTCAGACGCCGCAGTCGGTACCGACAGAAAAGCAGCCGGAGCCTTTTGTGTCGATTAAGCCGTCTGCTCCGGAGGCGGCAACCGGGATGATCGAACGGTCAGCACCGCCGCCGCAAAAACCTTCGGCTGCAGAGACGAAAAAGCCTGCGCCGAAGGCAAAGCAGGGAGAAGCGCAGAAGCCTGCAGATGCGAAACAGGACAAACAGGAGACCGCTCTGAAACCTGAAAAAGGAGACGCTTTCCAGCCGGCAAACACCCTGAATCCTGTTGCGACAGCGTCGGACAAAAACTCTCCTGCTGGGGTAAAAAAAACCATCAAGCCACAGAAAGCTTCCGCTAAAAAGGCTGCCAAGAGAGGCGTGCCGATAAAAGGAGCCTATTCCGTGCAATTTGGCGCTTTTGTTGACGCATCCAGGGCATCTGCGCTGAAGTCGGAACTTTCAAAAAAAGGCGTGAAGGCGGATATTGTACCGAAAGACAAAAAGACAAAATATTCACGGGTGCGCACTGGCCGCTTCGCAACCTATGCTGAGGCGGCGAGCTATGCCTCCGCAACCGCAGCCACAACCGGCTTTGCCAGTTTTGTAACGAAACGATGACTATCGCCCATGCAGGCGCATCTGACATTCCTCCCGGAGGCCCTACGAAAACCGCAGAATTTGAACTCGATGAAGAGCGTGAATATCCTTTTTTGCATGGCGGGCTCGATAAGACGCTCCGGATGGTCGAGAAATCGCTCAATGTCGTCATCTCTGTCCGCGGCAACAAGTTGCTGCTGCAGGGCGAAGGCGAGCGAGTGGCGCAGGCTGACCGCCTGATTCAGGAAATTCGGGCCGTCAATCGGAGCGGCTATTTGTTGAAACCCGAAGATGTTGCCTATGCGGTAAAATCGCTCGGCGAAGGCCGCACCGTGTCTCTGACGGAGCTTTTTTCCGGAAGCATCGCGGTTTCGGCAAAGAAACGTTTTATCATTCCGAAAACTGAAACGCAGCGGGAATATATCGATGCAATCGGCAAGTATGACATCACTTTTGGTATCGGCCCTGCCGGAACCGGAAAGACCTATCTTGCCATGGCCATGGCAATAGCGGCATATCTTGCAAAGCAGGTTTCGCGCATCGTACTGGTTCGGCCTGCAGTTGAAGCAGGCGAAAAACTGGGCTTCCTGCCGGGCGATATCGCCGAAAAGGTGAGTCCGTATCTTCGGCCTCTGTACGATGCGCTCTACGACATGATGGATATCGAGAAAGCGTCAAAGCTGATTGAACGGGGAACCATCGAGATCGCACCGCTCGCGTTCATGCGCGGCAGGACGCTCAACGATTCATTTATCATTCTGGATGAGGCGCAGAACACCACTTCTGAGCAGATGAAGATGTATCTGACACGACTTGGGTTTGGTTCCAAAACGGTCATTACCGGGGACATTACCCAGATTGATCTCCCGTCAGGCAGAGCCTCCGGCCTGATCGAAGCCATTCGCATCCTCAAGGATGTTGAGGATATCAAGATTATCAATTTTTCTCAGAATGATGTCGTTCGCCATCGTCTCGTGCAGGAGATTGTTGTGGCTTACGAACGGTATGAAAAGCGTGCCACAGAAAACTAAACCCTCGAAGATTCAAGAACTCAAGAAAAAGAGTACTGAGTATCTTGTCAACCACCGGCGTGATCTGAAAAATCTTGGCCGACTCTCTGGAATCTCCTTTCTTGTCGCGCTGATTATCTTCGACGGTTCGGCAGCCGGCAACATGCAGACCGGCCTGGCGCATTTTGTGGGCAGCCTGCTGATCGCAATGCTTATTCTCTTTATTTTTTACAAGGACATCAGGCGGTATAAGCCCATGTTCTACACTGACCGCAAGATGATGGCGCTGCTCTCGCTTCTGGTGGTCGGCACGCTGCTCATAAGCCGTGTTTTTGTTTTCCTGCTCTCCGGGCTCCATCGCGGATTCGAGCTGCCGTTCGGCGACGCGTTTATTTTCGGCATTCCCATTGCAGCAGGGGCGATGCTCGTGACGCTTATTTTTGATTTCCATCTGGCGATCAGCTTCGCTTTTGTCATGAGCCTGTTGTCGGGAGTCTGGCTTGGCAATCCTTACATATCGGTTTATGCATTTGTGGGCAGCCTGACCGCCTCATTTGCGGTGCTCCGGTGCCGCAGGAGATCTACGCTCATTTTAGCCGGCCTCTATGTCTGCGTTGCCAATGTGATGACGGTCTGCATGATACTGCTCCTGCAGAACCTGCTGTTATCGCCGGTTGCGCCGTTCAGTTTTTTGTACGCACTGCTTGCTGGCGTCAGCGTTATCGCGATTGTCTCGTCGCTTCTGCCGATTATCGAATATGTCTTTGGTCTTCGCACGGATATCAGCCTGGTGGAGCTGCTCGACCATGACCAGCCACTGCTCAGACAGCTCATGATAAACGCTCCCGGCACCTATCATCACAGCATTCTGGTCGGCAATCTCGCAGAGGCCGCGGCAGAGGCAATCGGGGTTAACCCGCTCATGGCTCGTGTAACCGCATATTATCATGATATTGGAAAAGTGAAGATGCCGGACTATTTTGTCGAAAATCAGGCAGGCACGGTCAGCAAGCATGAGAAACTGACGCCGCATATGAGCAGTATTATCCTGATTTCTCATGTCAAAGAAGGGATCGAACTTGCAAGGCAGAATAAGCTGCCGAAGCCGGTTGTCGATATTATCCAGCAGCATCACGGCACCAGCCTTATGACCTATTTTTATCAGAAGGCGCTTGAACAAGCGGACGGCCCGCCGCCGAATCATGAGGATTACCGGTACCCGGGTCCGCGCCCCCAGTCGCGCATTGCGGCGCTCGTTATGATGGCTGATGCGGTTGAAGCCGCTACGCGGTCATTGAGCGAGCCGACTCCGGCGCGAATAGAGGCTATGGTCGAAAAGATTATCAACAATATTTTTCTGGACGGACAGATTGACGAGTGTGAACTGACCCTGCGGGACCTTTCAGTCATCAAGGACAGTTTTACCCATGTGCTCCTCAGTATTTTCCATAAGCGCATCCAATACCCGGAAGTCGATATGCGGCAGTTTGCCGGCCGGCAGGAAAAGCCGTTGAGCGGAGGCCCCCATGTCAATAGTGGTAGCGGTAAGGAATCGGCAAAGAACGGTCCGGCTGCTGACTGACGCGGTGTCCGATTTTGTTCATGCGGCGCTCCGGCTTGCGCTCGCGAAGATGACGCCGAGGGGGCATCGTGCCCATGCGGCATGGCACGTTGAAGTCAGCGTCATGTTTGTGAATGACCGGACAATGCGAGTATTCAATCGCGACTATCGCGCAAAAGACAAAACGACCGATGTGCTTTCATTCCCTCAGATTGAAGATAGCAGGAGGCTTGCTCGTATGATGCCCGGCTGTCCCGCGGCCGAGCAGATTCCTCTCGGTGATATTGTCATCAGCATCCCGCAGGCTGTCCGGCAGGCTGCTGAGCTGCATGTTGCGCTGTCTGATGAATTAGCCCGCCTGCTCGTGCATGGGGCGTTGCATCTTGTTGGATATGACCATGAGCGGAGCAGAGCGGACGCCCGTGCCATGCGCAGACTCGAAAATTCCATTCTCAGGAGGATAGGAAACACTCCGTTATGCTCGAACTGATAGTCTTTCTCTGCGGTGCAGTTGTAATGATCCTGGAGCTGGTTGGGTCGCGCGTTCTGGCACCATACGTCGGAACTTCCATTGTCGTCTGGACGAGCCTCATCGGAATTATTCTCGGGAGTCTCAGTATTGGGTACTGGTACGGCGGCAAGCTGGCGGACCGCAATCCCAGCAATCGGGTCTTGTCGGCAATTATTCTGCTTTCGGCCCTCCTGGTGGGGGCAATTCCCCTTCTGAAAGGACCGGTGCTAGATTTCCTCCAGAATGCCATTGCAAGCTTTTCGATCAATGCGGTACTGGCGACCGTCATTCTTTTCTCGCCGCCAAGCATTGCTCTCGGCATGGTTTCTCCGTATGCGGTCCGGCTGCGCATGCAAAACCTAACGACGTCCGGAGCAACTGTTGGCAGGCTTTACGCCATCTCAACGGTCGGCAGCATTGCCGGAACCTTTTTCGCAGGGTTTTTCCTGATCGCCTATTTCGGCAGTACGAAGATTCTTCTCATGCTTGCCGGCATTCTGTTGTTGATATCAGCACTTGCCTACGCCCGAGGCTTTCTTGCGGTACGGGCATTCCTGCTTGCGCTTCTTATGCTTTCCCTTTTTCTGGTGAACGTTGACGAGAAGACGCAGGAGCGGCGGATGATTTTTTCGGTTGATACCCGGTACAGCCATGTGAAAATATACCAGAGCATTGACGAGCATTCAGGCCGTCCGACGCGGGTGATGGTAACCAATCCGAAAGAAACACAATCCGCAATGTATCTGGACGATCCTTCGGATTTGGTTCTCCGGTACACACGCTTTTACCGCCTCATTCATCACTTCAGGCCTGATGTGCAGACCGCTCTCATGATCGGCGGGGCAGGATTTTCGTATCCGAAAAATTATCTCACCTCATTTCCGAAGGCGCATCTTGATGTGGTTGAGATAGACCCAGACTTTACGCGCCTTGCACGCCGGCATTTTATGCTGCGTGATGAAGGACGGCTGACGGTGTATCACGAAGATGGCAGGACATATCTGAATCGTACAACCGCTAAATATGATGCTATTTTAGGTGACGCTTTCAGTTCGTTTTATTCTGTTCCGTATCAGCTTACCACATACGAAGCAGTTCTGCGCATGCACCACGCGCTTAACGGCAACGGAGTCGTACTGATGAACATTATTTCTTCCATAGAGGGCGAAACCGGCGAATTTCTGCGCGCCGAGTATGCGACATTCAAATCCGTTTTCCCTCAGGTGCATCTCTTCCCGGTTGGAGATCCGGAAGACGGAAAAGCAGTGCAGAACATTATGCTTGTTGCGCTCAAAAACTCTGCGGTTCCATCATTTCATACAAACAACCCGGAGTTGAAACGATACCTCGCGCATCGATGGACAAGGCCGATAGCGAATGACATGCCAATGCTGACTGACGACCACGCGCCGGTGGATGCCTATATACTGAAAGTCATTCGCACTCTTTAGGACATCATGCATGACTCTCCCGTGAAGCGCTGGATAGAAAGCACCAATAACGCCATAGAGGGCATTCTTCACGCTGCGCGAAGTCAGCGGCATATGAGGTGCCATTTTGTTGCTGCCGTCTGTGTGCTGCTGCTCAGCTATGTGCTCGGTCTTTCGCGGGCTGACTTCATAGTCATCTCGCTTGTCGTTGTCCTGGTGCTTTTGGCAGAGATGCTGAATACCGCTATTGAGCAGATTGTCGACCTTGTTTCTCCTGAGCAGCGCGAAAAAGCACGCATTGCAAAGGATGTCGCGGCGGGTGGCGTGCTGATAGCGGCTTTCGGCTCGGCAGTGCTTGGCTATATTATTCTTTATCCCTACCTTGCTGATGCTTTCAAGAGCGGGATGTCCGTTGCAAGGCATTCACCCGCGGAGATTGCGTTGATTGCATTTATTATCGTGCTGGTACTGGTTATTATGCTCAAAGCCTGGTTCGGCACGGGGCATCCGCTCAGAGGCGGCATGCCGAGCGGTCATACGGCGGTTTCATTTTCGGTATGGACCATGATTACGCTCGTGACGGAGAACTTCATGGCGTCTCTTTCAACGTTTCTCCTCGCTTTTCTTATTGCTCGAAGCAGGATTGCCTGCGGAGCGCATACGCCGCTCGAAGTATTTGTCGGCGCCTTGCTCGGCGCTGGTGTCACGGCGGCACTCTATTTGCTGTTTATCTGAAATTAAGGGGGAACTGAGGATACAACACATTATGGATGGAACAAAGCGGTCAGACATCAAGCCCGGGGCGTCCGTTTTCAGTGTGCTGAAAAGAATCAGCGGGCCGGAACTCTCCCTGAAGGAAGGGCAAAAGACATTCTCACAAAATCGCCGGCGCGTTCTCATGGAATCAAGGTTCGGCTGCAGAGTGGAGAAGTGGGGCGCGTGAAAAATGCCGTTTGAGGATGTGAATATCGCAGCGGTTGTCGATAAAGTGCCTTATGTGCGAGCCTTGCGCCGGATAAAGCAGCTTAACCCCATGTCCCGCCTCGCATTGCGAGATCGCGTTTCCCGTTTGAGTTAATTGAGCAAATTCACAAGCCGCGCGAAGTCTTCAATGCTGAGGGTTTCGGCGCGGCGCACGGGATCGATGTCTGCCTTGAGCAGCAGTTCTTTGCAGTCGGGGATAAGCGGCTTCAGTGAATTGGAAAGTGTTTTCCGGCGCTGGGAAAATGCGGCTCTGATGATTCTGAAGAGTGTCTTTTCATCTTTCACGGTCACGGGCGGCTTCTCGCGCATATCCATCCGAATCACGGCGGAATCCACCTTGGGCGTTGGCCGGAAGGCTTCTTTGGGAATAATAAACCGCATTGCCGGTTTTGTGTAATACTGAACAGACAATGAGAGCACACCATAGTCCTTGCTGCCCGGATGAGCGACAATGCGCTCAGCAACTTCCTTTTGAATCGTGAGCGTCATGGAGCGGAGCTTTGTTCTGGCTTCCAGGAGGCGGAAAATAATGGGGGTTGTAATGTAGTACGGAATGTTTGCGACGACCTTGAACGTGTCAAGCAGTTCGAACGGGTAGTCAAGAACATTCATATTGATGAGTTCAAGGTTAAAGTATCCGGCAAATTCGGTCTTCAGCCGGGAGTATAGGCCGGCATCAAGCTCAATTGCAATCACTTTTTTTGCCCGCTGCGCAAGAAGTTCGGTCATGCGGCCAGGACCGGGGCCGATTTCGACAACAGTATCTTCGTCGGTCACCTGAGCCGCATCAACGATATGGCTGAGAAAAGCTGGGTCGAACAGGAAGTTCTGCCCGAGTGATTTTTTTGCCCTGATCATGCCACTCCTGATATGACCCTGCGCTCTAAAGGGTCAAGTTTGCCGGTGCGGGAGCGCGAAAGTGCTTTGTCTCCTACAGAAAAGCACCAACCGAGGCGGCATCTATGAGCTGTTGCGATCCGCCTTCCCGATTATCCATCTTTCTAACCGTATCTGCCCGTATCTGCGCGGCTATTTGACGATATACGATGAGACTTTCACTTTGACCAGATACCGCTTCAGTTCAATTTTCATCTCCGACTGATAATAGCGCATCCAGGATGGAATGCCGGGTTTGCGGTCCGCTTCACCGCTCTCAGCCGGCACATCATAGGTAATTACCAGCTCGTCACCGTTTGGGAGACGGATGATCTGCTGGGTCGGCAGCAGAAGTTTCTTGCTGATTAGGATTTCCCGCTCGGCATTTTTTAGAACATACTGTTCGGGGTCTTCGGTAATAACATACCCCTTGATGTTCCACCAGAAAAAACCGTTGCGAAGCCCGGTGACCAGCATGGAGGAGCGATTCTTGTCGAGCCTTGGGTTGCTCCGGATCTCTCCGTTTTCTTCCTTGATCTCGCCCGCGAGGAATCCGAGATAGTAGATGCGCATGGAAAGTTCGTCCGGGGAGAGCGTCAGTGAGGCATCTCCGCTCATGATGGCATCGCTCTTTTCATAGTCGACAGAAAGCGCTGCGTCAAGCACCTTTATCTGACGCAGGTCATGCATCACTTGCTCAAGCTTTACGCCCTCATGGGTCGGAACGACAATCTCTTTTTTCGGAGCACAGGAAAGCGACAGAAAACAGACAGCTGCAGACAGGATGCAGAAGGCAGCAGACGATATGAAGCGAGCCCTCTGCTCCACCCCCTTCGGTCTCCTGCCGATACGTGTCGGCTCGCTATCGTCTGATGTGTTCCAAGGTTTCTTCAACATTTCTGACTCCTATTATAGTCAGTCCGCATTTGTCCTTGATGCGTTCGGCATTCCCTCTGGGAATAATTGCGGTTGAAAAGCCGATTTTCTCGGCCTCCTTGATGCGCACTTCTCCCTGAGCGACAGCCCGGACTTCACCTGAAAGACCGACTTCGCCGAACAGGATGGTTTTCGGATGCACCGGCACCTCCTGGAATGATGAGACCATGGCTGCAACAATGCCGAGGTCTATGGCAGGCTCGAGAATCTTGAATCCACCCACGACGTTGATAAATACGTCCATACCGCCTAGATTAATGCCTGCTTTTTTTTCGAGTACTGCTATCAGCAGGTTCACCCGATTGTAATCGACCCCCATGCTGGTTCTGCGCGGCATGCCGAACGCAGTGGGTGAAACGAGCGCCTGAATTTCAACCAGCAACGGGCGCGTGCCTTCGATGCTAGCAATGACGGCAGACCCCGAAACATTTTCAGGACGCTCGGCAAGAAAAAGCTCGGACGGGTTCAGCACTTCGGCAAGGCCGCTGTCAGACATTTCAAACACGCCGATTTCATTGGTCGAGCCAAACCGGTTCTTGACGGTACGAAGGATGCGGTAGGGATGGCCTCTGTCCCCTTCAAAATAGAGCACGGTATCAACAATATGCTCCAGCACGCGGGGTCCGGCTATTGCGCCTTCCTTGGTAACGTGCCCGATGAGGAATACCGGCACATGAGCTTTCTTGGCATAGCACATAAGCTTTGCGGCAGATTCGCGTATCTGACCAACGGAACCGGGCGCGGACGTCAGATCTTCGGTATAGACAGTCTGTATGGAGTCGATGACAAGCACCGAGGGCTTCATTTGGGAAGAATAGGCGATGACATGCTCAATAACCGTTTCGGGCAGAAGGATTATGCGGTCCGAATTGATATTCAGCCGCTCGGCCCTGAGCTTTATCTGTTCCGGGGATTCCTCGCCAGAAACATACAGGACAGTGCCTGACTGTTCGGCCACCTTGCCGACTGCCTGAAGAATCAGTGTTGATTTGCCGATGCCGGGGTCGCCACCAATGAGCACTATCGCGCCATTGACAAGACCGCCGCCCAGCACGCGATCAAGTTCGGAGATGCCAATCTGCGCTTGCTTCCCGCTGCCGCCGGTGATGGTCGAAAGCGCCTGAGGAGTCGTGCCTGCTGCAGAAGCCGGCTTGGCCTTGAGGGATTTGGGAGGCTCGCGTTCTTCAGTGAAGCTGTTCCATCCTCCGCAGTCCGGGCATTTGCCGAGCCACTTCGGGCTCGCAAACCCGCAGGCCTGGCATTGATAAACGGTTTTCAGCTTAGACATGGAGGATTTTCATTCCTCTGCCAAGCGCGTGGGCGTGCCGAATTGCCTCATGCACGAACGCATGCGCCTTTTCCGCGGCATACATCGCTGTGGCGCCCTGCGCGAGACAAGCGGTCAACGCGGCTGAAAAAGCGCAGCCGGTGCCGTGGTATTCGCCCGGGATCTTCTTGCCGACAACCGTGCGGAAAGCTTTGCCGTCATAGACAAGATCCAAGGTTTCAAGTTTGAGGTGTCCGCCGGTTATAACAACTATTTCAGGCCCAAGCGATTTGAGTTCGCGGGCAGCTTTTTCCATATCTGCCGGAGTTTCTATCCTCACCCCCGAAAGGGCGGTTGCTTCATAAATATTTGGTGTAATCACACGGGCGAGCGGAAAAAGCTTCATCTTAAGCACATCCAGCCCGCCGTTCTCGACAAGCTGCGCTCCAGTTGATGATATGGTGACCGGGTCGATAACGAGATTGTCAAGCTCATATCCCTGCACGGCCTCTGCAACAGCGAGAACCGCGCCGATGGAGTAAAGCATGCCGGTTTTCAGGGCGTCGGGGCGGATATCGCTTATAAGGGTATCAAGCTGTTTTTTCACGAAGTCCGCCGGAACGGAAGCCGAACTGTTTACGGCTGCCGTATTCTGGGCGGTCAGCGCCGCTACGACAGAGACTCCGTACACCCCGCAGGCATGAAAAACCTTCAGATCGGCCTGCAGACCGGCCCCCCCGGTGGGGTCGGAACCGGCTATGGTGAGAGCTGTTTTCATCGGGGCTATTATATCAGGCAATAGAGAATGTTGACAAATCAACCGTATTTGACGTAATTTATTACTTCCAAGCTTTTTTGTTGGTACTTGAGCATCAGTTTTAAGGAAGGTGTGAGATTATGAAAACCACGAAGTTCATGAAGAAGACCGATGTTAACCGGAAATGGTTCGTCGTTGACGCGAAAGATCAGGTGCTCGGGCGTATGGCGACCCGCATTGCCATGTATCTGCGCGGGAAGAATAAGCCGACGTTTACTCCTCATGCAGACACCGGTGATTTTGTTGTTGTTATCAATGCAGACAAGGTGAAGGTGACTGGCAATAAACTGCAAGACAAGAAGTATTACAGTCACTCCGGTTATGTTGGTCATATCAAAGAGGAAACGCTGAAGGATCGGATGGCTACGAACCCGGAGGACGTTATCCACGCGGCCGTCTGGGGCATGATTCCTAAAAACCGTCTTGGTAGGCAGATCATCAAGAAGCTGAAAGTTTACAGCGGCGACAAGCATGATCATGCTGCCCAGAAACCTGAATTGATCGATATTTCGAAATAAGGAGTTATAATACGATGGCTTCCATTGAGTACGGCGCAACTGGCAGAAGAAAGCGTTCCATTGCTTCAGTGACAATCACGCCCGGAACCGGGCGCATCACGGTGAATAACAGGGATATCGACAACTATTTCCCGCGCGAAACCCTGCGGATGATTATCCGGCAGCCCCTTACAATCACCGGCGTTGTCGGCAAGTATGACATCAAGGCAAAGGTACTTGGCGGCGGCCTCAGCGGGCAGGCTGGCGCGCTCCGGCACGGCATTTCCCGCGCGCTCGTTGAGCTCGATGCGGAGCTGAAGCCAAAACTGAAGAAGGAAGGTCTCATGACCAGAGACCCGAGAGAGGTCGAGAGAAAGAAGTTCGGTCAGAAGGGCGCAAGAGCGCGGTTCCAGTTCTCGAAGCGTTAGTTTTTTCGCAACAAACCGATGTCTTTCCCAGGCCCGTTCTCCGAACGGGCCTTTTTGTTATCAAAAATAAAATGATGGGGGCATAGTGTGGTCAAAGTTGCTATCTGTGGGGGCAGCGGCTATACCGGAGCTGAACTGCTCCGGATGCTCTGGCAGCATCCTGAAGTAAAAGTTACTGCGGCAACATCCGAAAGATCGGCTGGAAAGCGGGTGACTGATCTATTCCCGCATCTGCTCGGCTATGAACACCTTGTCTATGAACCTCTTGACCGCAAGGAGCTTGCGCAGAAGGCGGATCTGTTTTTTCTAGCCCTGCCTCATGCGGCCTCGCAGGAGGCGGTTGATTTTTTTTACCGGGCGGGCAAGAAGGTGATCGACCTCTCCGCAGATTATCGGCTGCAATCTCCAGAGATATATGAAGCATGGTACAAGACACCGCATCACTATCCTGAAACGCTGAAGCGGGCTGTCTATGGCTTGCCTGAACTGTACCGGAAACAGATCAAGAAGGCCCGACTCATTGCCAATCCTGGCTGTTACCCGACGAGCGCAATTCTGGCACTTGCCCCTGCACTGAAAAAAGGACTTATCGATCCAGAAACCTTGGTGGTTGATTCCAAGTCAGGGACTACCGGTGCCGGAAGAAAGGCTGACCTTGGGGTCGCCTTCTGTGAGGTGAATGAGGGGTTCAAGGCATATGGCATTGCCGCCCATCGCCACACACCGGAGATTGAGCAGGAATTGTCGAAACTTGCGGGGAAGGATATCGCCGTCAATTTTACGCCGCACCTTGTGCCGATGGACCGGGGAATCCTGACGACCGCGTATGGAAAACTGGCTGTTCGGGTAGAAACCGAGGTAGTCGCAAAGATCTATCAGAAAGCGTATGCCGGAGAGCCCTTTGTCCATGTGCTCGACAGCGGGGTGCTTCCGAACACCAAGTATGTCCGGGGAAGCAATCACTGCATGCTTGGCGTGAAGGTTAATCCAAGGACGAATACGTTTATCATGATTGCAGCGATTGACAACCTGGTAAAAGGCGCCTCCGGCCAGGCAATTCAGAACATGAACATCATGTTCGGCTTCGATGAAACAACCGGATTAAAGGGATTGGGATTGTATCCGTAGGAAGACAGGGTATCCTGTATCTCGTTCGGAAGGTCGTTTGCGGCCATATAATTTATCTTAGCGTTGCATAATAGTCGGGGTAAATACACTGGAACTTTTCTAAAGCGACGGATTATTTATCTCCCGGCTTGCATGACTGGAAACAACAAGCGGATTGGTTTTTAAAAAGGATTTCAAGCTGGATAGTGAATACTTCAAGGTGTCGCTGATAAAGCCTTTGCAGCGTACTTGCCCTGACGCAGCTGAATTTTTGCAACTGCAAGCTCCATCAGTCAGAGGCAGGCGCAAGCGATTTTTTTAAAAAAAGTCCTGAAATGAAAATGAAAATGAAAAATCACCCGGTGTTTCCGCAATCTTGGGAGGTATTGGTAGAAAACAGGAACAACTCCTTTTATTCAGCAGCGAGGGAATCTCCGCCTGTTTTTGAGCAGCTTTATGCGATGATTTCCGTGCCGATGCCTTCCTTGGTGAATATCTCAAGCAGCAGGCAGTGAGGCACGCGGCCGTCAACAATATGTGTCTTTCCGACGCCAGCATCAAGCGCCCTCACGCAAGCCTGAACCTTCGGCAGCATGCCGCCGGCAATGACTCCTTCATTGACCAGTTCCTGAACATCCAGCTTGTTGAGTGTTGAAAGCACCTTGCCGTTCGTGTCCTTGATGCCCGGCACATCGGTCAGCAGAATCAGCTTCTCCGCCTTCAGCGCGCCGGCAACCGCCGAGGCGACATAGTCGGCATTGATGTTCAGCGATTCTCCGGTCTTGCGCACGCCGATTGGCGAAATTACCGGAATAAAGCCGTCCTTTTCGAGCGTGTTCAATATGCCGGGATTCACCTTTACGATTTCACCGACAAGGCCGATATCGACCGACTCTTCGTCAGCATGTGATTTCTTTTTGAGCAGCTTCTTTTTTGCATGGATGAGGCTGCCGTCCTTTCCGCTGAGTCCCACCGCTTTGCCGCCATGATTATTGATGAGCGATACAATCTCTTTATTGACCAGTCCGCCGAGCACCATCTCAACAATATCCATGGTTTCCCTGTCGGTAACCCGCTGTCCCTGTATGAAAGTAGGCTCTTTGCCCATGCGCTTCATGGTCTCGCTGATCTTCGGACCGCCGCCGTGAACGACAACCGCGCGGATGCCGATATAGCTGAGAAGCACCACATCCTGCGCGAAGGAGTTTTTCAGCGCATCATCGACCTGTGCAGCGCCGCCGTACTTGATGACGAAAGCCTTGCCGTAAAAGGTCCGGATAAAAGGCAGCGATTCAATAAGGATATTTGCTTTTTCTATCAGTTCCATCATGGTGTCCCCGATTTCTGGAAGTTCTGTTCGTGCTTTGTTATCAGCACTTCGTATCCTTCGTGAGCAAGCCGGGATCCCATCTCCCGAGCTTCTGCCCTGCTTGCAAATGTGCCGATGCGCACGCGGTAAAAAATCTGCCCGTTTACCAGTGCTTCTGCAATGTAGATGTTATTGTACCGGAATTCAAGTCCTGATTTCAGGCGCCGGGCATTTTCCTGCTCTCGAAACGAGCCGATTTGTATGGTCATCATTCCGGATGCACCGCCGCTGTATTTCACGGTTTTTATATAGCGAGTGTCGCGTCCGACCGGCTCCGCATAGAGCTGCGCGACGCCGGGACCGATCAGATCTACCCTTTGCGCGGCGCCGTAGGACAAGTCCAGTTCCCGTCCGGCAATGAATGGCCCGCGGTCGTTTACGGTGCAATTGATATCATTTCCCGTTCTCGGGTTGCTGACCCGAAGCAGCGTACCGAAGGGATATTCCCGATGCGCGCACGTCAGAGCGTGCATGTCAAAAGGCTCTCCTGATGCGGTCGGCTTTCCATGAAAATCCCTCCCGTACCACGACGCGAGCACCAGTTTTCGTTCGCCTCGATATTCATCCACGACTGGCTGACTGCCGTGCCGGTCTGGATGCGGATACGAGGCTGGCCTGCGTTCGTGCGCGCTGCTTCCGCAGCCGGCAAGAATTGACGCAACGAGCAGACAAGCCGCAATCTTAGCGGTTCCTGAAGTAGCATCGCTCATGCGATGCGCCCCCTGCATTTTGATTTCAAATCGTTCAAAGGATGTACCTGCTCAGATCTTCATCCTTCACAATATCCGCAAGCGCGTTTCTCACGGTATCACGGTCAATCGCAATCGACTCATGTTTTCGTTCAGGGGCACTGAACGAGATCTCTTCAAGCAGCTTTTCCAGAATGGTGTGCAGTCGGCGCGCGCCGATATTCTCAATCCTTTCGTTCACCTGGGCGGCAATGCCGGCAATCTCATCTATGGCGTCATCGGTAAATGTCAGAGTGACATCTTCTGTGGCGAGCAGCGCGCTGTATTGTTTGATAAGGGCATTGCTCGGTTCAGTAAGAATACGGACAAATTCAGCCTTGCCGAGCGATTCGAGTTCAACTCGGATCGGGAATCTGCCCTGCAGTTCCGGAATCAGGTCGGACGGTTTTGCAATATGAAACGCGCCTGCAGCAATGAACAGAATGTGGTCTGTCTTGACGGGTCCGTGCTTCGTAGTTACGGTCGAACCTTCCACTATTGGCAGCAGGTCGCGCTGAACGCCCTGCCGCGACACATCCGGACCTTGACTATATCCTTGGCTTGCAACTTTGTCGATCTCATCGATGAATACGATGCCGCTTTGCTCAGTCCGCTCAATGGCTGCGCGGGTTGCCTTTTCCATGTCGATCAGCTTTGCTGATTCCTGCTGGATCAGAATAGCGAGTGCCTCCGGAACGCGATGCTTTTTTCTTTTGGATTTTTCCGGGAGCAGGCCGCCAAGCATCTCCTTGAGATTCATCTCGATCTCTTCCATAGCAACATTCGATACGACGCCGAACGGCATCACCTTTTCTTTAATCTCAACCTCTACATAGCGATTGTCGAGTCTTCCTTCGCGCAACTGCTGCCGGAATCTCTCTCGCGTCTCTCTGCCTGTGTCAGGCTCGGATGTCCCGTCAAAGCC
This sequence comes from Nitrospirota bacterium, assembly GCA_037442225.1. GTDB lineage: Bacteria > Nitrospirota > Thermodesulfovibrionia > Thermodesulfovibrionales > Dissulfurispiraceae > JAAYUK01. The sequence goes on along the minus strand of JBBIQQ010000014.1, from coordinate 6,740 downwards.
GGGCCGCACGGGAGGGAGAAGGATATCCAGCAGGCGGTCTTCCGCGAGCGATTTCGCTTTCTCCTGAACTTTATCCATCTGTTCTGCCTTTACGACACTCAGGGAAATCTCTGCCAGGTCACGGATGATTGATTCAACATCCCTGCCGACATACCCGACCTCTGTGAATTTGGAAGCCTCTGCCTTGATGAACGGCGCGTTGGCAAGTTTCGCAAGTCGGCGGGCGATTTCGGTCTTTCCGACACCGGTCGAGCCGATCATAATGATATTTTTCGGCAGCACTTCATCCTTCAGTTCCGGTGAGAGCCGCTGACGGCGCCATCTGTTTCTGAGCGCGATTGCGACAGCTTTTTTAGCCTTGTCCTGACCTATGATGTACTGGTCGAGTTCCTCAACAATAGTGCGTGGGGTGAGATCAGCCATTCAGTTCCTCGATAACGATATTTTTATTTGTATAAATGCAGATGTCGCCCGCTATTTCCATGGTTTTCCGGGCGATTTCAGCGGGCGGCAAGTCAGTGTTCTCCAAGAGCGCCCGCGCAGCGGCCTGGGCATAGGGACCGCCGGAGCCGATAGCCGCGGTGCCGCCTTCGGGCTCAATTACATCTCCAGTGCCCGAGAGTATGAGCGTATGCTCCCTGTCAGCGACAATCAGCAGCGCCTCAAGCCGGCGCAGAATTTTGTCGGTGCGCCAGTCTTTTGCGAGTTCAACTGCCGCACGTGTTACATTGCCTTTGTATGTCTGGAGCTTTGATTCGAACTTTTCGAAGAGGGTGAATGCGTCCGCAGTTGCTCCGGCAAAGCCGGCAAGAATTGAATCATTGTAAAGCCGCCGGATCTTTTTCGCATTATGTTTCAGGACGGTATTGCCCATCGTCACTTGTCCGTCACAGGCAATGGCAACGTGGTTGCCGCGCCTGACGCAAAGGATTGTTGTTGCATAAAGTACCGCGTTGCCGTGTGCGGTGTTATCCATAAGTGATTCCTCCTGAGTTTTGGCTTCCGGGACAATCCTGAATCTGTGGCCGGCGTGAGCCCCTACTGTTGGCCGCCCGGAATTCCGGGGCTGTCTCCTTGTTAGCCTTTGTCGCTCTTCTGAATTCTGAATTCCGGGTTCTGACCTTTACTTTTTACCTCTTTTTCATCGTCTCCAAACGGATGCGACTTATCGTAGACATCAATCAGATGGCCGATGTCGAGGTGCGTGTATTTCTGTGTGGTCGAGAGTGACGCATGGCCGAGCAGTTCCTGTATCACCCTGAGATCAGCTCCGCCGGTCAGGAGATGGGTAGCGAAGGCGTGTCGGAGCGTATGAGGTCCGATTTGTCCTTCAATACCGACGGCCCGCGCATATTTCACTACTATACGGCGGATCTGGCGGTCTGTCAATCGCGTTGCGTTTTTATTCAGAAAAAGAGCGCTGTCGGCAGCGTCGACCTTTCTTTTCTTTTTGTAGAGCAGGCGTTCGATTATATATGCCTTCAGCGCGTCCTGAGCTTTTCCCCCCAGCGGAACTATCCGCTCTTTTCGTCCCTTGCCAAGAACTTTGACCAGACCTTCGCGAAGGTTGATATCCTCGACGTTCAGTCCTTCAACCTCGCTGACCCGCAATCCGCTTGAATACATTAATTCGAGCAATGCTTTGTCGCGGACCGGCAGAAGTCCGAAGCCTTCCGGCTCCTGCACCAGACTGAAGGCGTCATCGACCGTCAGAAAGCCGGGCAGGTTTTTGGGAGTTTTCGGTGATGCAACGAGCCGAGCCGGATTGATCGGTATTGCCCCTTCCCGGTACAGATAGGCGCAGAACGAACGCAGCGCGGCGAGTCGTCGCGCAACGGTCGTCTTTGATTTCCCTTCCATGGTCTGCTGCGCAATGAATCCCCGGATGTCGACCATTTCGATGTCAGTCAGCTGAGATGGACAGTAAGCCGCAAAATCCTTCAGATCCCGGCGATAGGCGCGCAGGGTATGCTCCGAGACATTCTTTTCGACCGACAGGTGGCTCAGAAATGCTTCAATATGCGGAGAAAGCGGGTTGCCTGAATCGATTTTGGCTGCAGGCTGCTTTCTTGCTGTACTCATGAATGAATCCTGCCCTGCTGAATATGTTCCACAAACAATGCCCACTCCGCGAGCGCTGTTTCGGCAACTATGCTCCGCCGCTCTTTCTTATCGCGAATTTTTGTGCATCCCTCGTCTGCCGGCATCAGGCCAAAGTTGATGTTGCTCGGCTGGAAGTGTTTCGGGTCGCTTCCGGTTATGTGCCGGACAAGCGCTCCATGAGCTGTGCCCGCTGGTGCCGACAGAAACGGCAGCCCCCGCAGCCTGCGCGCGGCGTTGATTCCCGCCAGCAGCCCAATAGCTGCCGATTCAATATATCCTTCAACCCCGGTAATTTGACCAGCAAAAAGTACCGATGAACGCCGCTTTAGAGAGAAATCGGCATTCAGATGCATCGGAGCATTGATGAAGGTATTGCGATGTATGCTGCCAAAACGGAGAAACTCGGCATGCTCGAGCCCCGGAATCAGACGAAAGACGCGTTTCTGCTCGGGCTGGCGCAGCCGCGTCTGAAAGCCGACCATATTGAATGCTGTGCGTTTGCGGTTTTCGGCGCGCAATTGGACAACGGCAAAGGGGCGCCTCCCGGTTCTCGGATCAGTCAGCCCGACAGGCTTCAGCGGGCCAAAGCTGAGTGTCCCACGTCCCCGCTGCGCCATGACTTCGACCGGCATGCAGCTTTCGAAAAATCTGGCATGTTCAAACTCCCGGGCAGTAACCGTATCGGCTTCAATCAATGCGTCGTGGAAGCGGTCATACTCATCTTTTGTCATCGGGCAATTCACATAGTCGTCGCTTCCTTTGCCGTAACGCGAGGCGCAGAATGCTATCGTAAAATCGATGCTCCCGGCATCAAGTATCGGGGCGATCGCATCATAAAAATACAGGTGTTCGCCCCCGATGAGCTGCCCGATTGCGTCTGCAAGTGCCGCTGACGTGAGCGGACCTGATGCGACTATGCAGAGAGTCTGTTCAGGAAGTGCCGTGATTTCGGTGCGGACAACCTTGATGTTCGGCATTGCGGCCAGCCGTGCGGAGATATGCCGGGAGAACAGTTCCCGATCCACTGCCAGAGCCGAACCCGCTGGCACTGCGGTGGCATACGCGGCTTCTATTATCAATGAGCCTGCCCGCAGCATCTCTGCTTTCAGCAGTCCCGGTCCGGTTGAACACTCCCGCGAACGAAGCGAGTTGGAGCAGACGAGCTCCGCCGGATTTCCTGTCTTATGAGCCTCGGTCATGCGAACTGGACGCATTTCATGCAGCGTGACGGAGACGCCATGGCGCGCCGCCTGCCATGCTGCTTCGCAGCCTGCCAATCCTGCTCCTATTACGATAAGTTCATCCATTGTTGCACGAGTTTCTTGTTTGATGCAGAGCAGCCGGAATACCGGCAGGTCGGGCTAAACCATTCGCATATATTGTTGACATCAGTGAGTTTCTCTTGGTTTAATAATACCCTATGATACCGAAAACTGAAAAGATCTGGATGGATGGAAAACTTGTCGCCTGGGACAAGGCAAACGTACACATTCTGACCCATACGCTTCATTACGGGCTTGGAGCATTTGAGGGGATCCGCTGTTACAGCACACCGAAAGGTCCCGCTATTTTCCGCCTTGATGAGCATGTGACGCGGCTGTTTCAGTCTGCCCACATCTTTCAGATGGAGATCCCGTTTACTGAAGCCGAGATCCGCAGGGCTGTCATCGACACGGTCAGGAAGAACAAGCTGAAGGAGTGCTATATCCGCCCGCTGGTATACATAGGCTACGGCGCGATGGGACTGTATCCGAAAAACAACCCGATCCGCGTTGCTGTTGCCGCATGGCCGTGGGGCGCGTATCTGGGAGAAGACGGGCTCGAAAAGGGCATCAAGATCCGGACGTCATCGTTTATCCGCAATCATGTAAATTCCAATATGTCTCGCGGGAAGATTTGCGGCTATTACGTCAATTCGCAGCTCTCCAAAAAAGAGGCGATTTCAAACGGATGTGATGAGGGACTGCTCCTCGATACGGAAGGATATGTATCTGAAGGCAGCGGAGAAAACGTTTTCATCGTCCGCAACGGCGCGCTGAAGACAACACCGCTCACCTCAATTCTTGAGGGCATTACCCGTGACAGCATCATCACGATTGCAAAGAATGAAAACATCGTAGTGAAAGAGGAGCGTTTTACCCGAGACGAAGTCTATATTTCGGATGAAGCCTTCTTTACCGGCACGGCTGCCGAAGTAACGCCAATCCGCGAGCTTGACGGCAGAAGGATCGGAAATGGCGGGCGCGGTCCGGTCACTGAGAAATTGCAAGCCATTTACTTTGACGCGGTCAAAGGCAAGGATGCGACATACGAGTCCTGGCTCACGTACGTATAGTTTTTTATCTTTGGCAAAATTAATGAAAGGGGACGATCTCATGCCGTCCCCTTTCTCAGTGCTGCCCTGGTCACGACAATCTATTTTGCGAGGGATGCTTTCAGGTCTTCATCGGTCAGGCTCTTGTGGAGTCCTGCCTTCGGGCTGGTGCGGACTGCCTTGATCATATCGTCACCGGTCTTGATTTTCAGTTTCGCAACGATAGTGTCGACGGATTTTTCGCCCTTATGACACTTGACACACTTATCCTCAGCAGTTGCTATTGACACCATGCCGAGAGCGAAGATTACCGCGACGAGAATAGCTACGATCTTTTTCATTTACTTCACCTCCTTTTCGATTGAAGTTACAGACAAGAAGACTTATTGTTTCTGATGGCACTTGCTGCAACTGCCCTCATCACTGGTTGAAAAGGCATTGTTGCCATTATGGCAAACGCCGCAATATTTTCCCGCGTTCATTTCTTCCATCTTCATGGAGGTCCCTTTTTTCATCGGCCAGACTTTGGTGTGGCACTCCATGCATTTCATTCCTTTTTCAGCATGAATCTTGCCGTCAACCGAGACTTTTCCGGGGGAGGAGGGAGCTTCCCATTGCATGACTTTTCCAGGACCAACCGCGAACGAAGGAAAGATAAAGACAGTGAAAGAGAGCAGTGCGGCAATGAGCGAGCAGAAGAAAACTAGGCGCATCATGTCGGCGCTCCTTTTGGTCTGTCTTCCGGAAAAGACAGCGGGGTTCAGGTTGATACGAGCCTTATGTGATTTATTGTGCAGGGAATGAAGCCTGAAATGCAACAAGATGCGATCCATCCCGCAACCTATCCAAGTTTCTTTTTCAGCAGTTCGTTGGCAATCTGAGGATTTGCCCTGCCTTTCATCGCCTTCATCAGCTGCCCCACAAAGAAGCCGAGCAGTTTTTCATCGCCGCCCCTATAGCGCTCCGCTTCTCCGGGATATCGCGCAAGAATGTCATCAATGGCCTGCTCGATCGCTCCGGAATCGCTAATCTGAACGAGGCCTTTCTCTTTCACGATAGCGGCCGCGTCCTCACCGGTCGCATACATCTCATCAAAGACGGTCTTGGCTATTTTGCCGCTGATTATTCTTTTGTCAATAAGCGAGATCAGTTCCACAAGCTGCTCAGGCTTCACCGGGCAGTCTTCAATCGATCTGTTTTCGTCATTCAGGTGTTTCATCAACTCCGTCATCATCCAGTTTGCAACAGTTTTCGGAGGACCTCCGGCAGCAACAGCAGCTTCGAACCAGAGCGCAATCGCCAGCTCAGCAGTCAGTTGCTCGGCATCGACTCCCGGCAGACCGAACTCAGCGGCATACCGGGACCGTTTTGCATCCGGAAGCTCCGGCAGTGAGTCGCGAATCGCATCCGCCCATTCCTGCTTAACAACAACGGGCGTCAGATCAGGGTCCGGGAAGTATCGGTAATCATGCGCTTCCTCTTTTGAACGCATCGACTGTGTCACGCCGGCCGCTGAATCCCAGAAACGCGTCTCCTGAAAGACCTTGCCGCCGTCCTCGACAATACGGATCTGACGTGCTATTTCATATTCGATCGCTTTTTCGACAAAGCGGAATGAGTTGATGTTTTTCAGTTCGGCGCGGGTTCCGAACTCCTGTTGGCCGACGGGGCGGATGGAGATGTTCGCATCGCAGCGGAGCGATCCTTCCTCCATATTCCCGTCACAGACGCCGAGATAGCGCAGGATTGTTCTCAGTTTGCGCATATACTGGGCGGCTTCCTTCGGACTGCGCATGTCAGGCTCAGAAACGATTTCCATGAGGGGGGTGCAGGCGCGGTTCAAATCAACATAACTGTAATTGCCGCCTTCATGGATATTTTTGCCGGCATCTTCTTCCATGTGGATGCGTGTGATACCGATTCGTCGGGTCTCTCCGTCAACTGAAATATCGATCCAACCGCCTTCGCATATCGGAAGTTCATACTGGCTGATCTGATAGCCTTTCGGCAGGTCCGGGTAAAAATAATTCTTGCGGGCAAATCTGCTATCGGAAGAGATGCGGCAATTCATGGCAAGGCCGGTCCTGACCGCAAACTCCAGGGCTTTTTCGTTCAGCACCGGCAGCACGCCCGGAAGCCCGGTGCAAACCGGGCAGGTCTGGGTATTCGGCTCAGCGCCGAACGCGGTCGGACAGCCGCAGAAAATCTTAGTGCTCGTGCGCATCTGGGCGTGCACCTCAAGGCCGATGACTGCTTCGTATTTCCGATTCATAACTGCGGCCTCCGGTGTGCCACGACGTGCTTTGTTCAAATGCGTACGCAG
>JBBIQQ010000013.1:10567-27840 GCA_037442225.1 Nitrospirota bacterium | reverse complement strand
CCCATACGGGTGTCGTACCCGCTTTTCTGAAAGTTGCAGCATTCCGCACCTGCGATCCTCCGGATGTTTCATACTTCGGATTTTTCGGGTCCCCAAAAATTGCATCGGGGTTCCGTTCCCATATATAAAACAACGTCGGCCCCGTGAAAGGTTTGTCACCTGAGAATACCTCTGCATAAAAGGTTGCCTTACCGCCGACCGGAACAGTACTCTCTTTCGGACTCTCCTTGGTCAGCTTGACCCTGACCGTATTGCACTGAACCGTCACTGAACCGGATGCACTCTCTCCATCCTGATCAGTCACGGTAACGTTCGCCGCACATGGCTTGCAGCCACGAGTGTTCACAACCTTTGCAAGAGCGCCTTTTGCATCCTGTGCACAACCTCCCCATACATAGGAATACCCGCCGGATCCTTCGCTCGCCTCAGCCTGCACATCAATGATATCGCCAAAATCTGCAGGATTCTTGGATGCCTTCACGGTTACTTTCAATGGCTGTTTATACTTCTTATTTTCATTCTTTCTCATGTCATCAGCTTTCGAGGAATCATAGGTTCCCTTGCCAAATGCGCTTTCCCAACAGCCTTTCGAACAATCGTTAGGACCTCCGAAATAATGCCGCCGCGTGCAGCCGAACGCTCCCGCGCCGCCGAAACAGGGTCCGGTACTTTTGCATTCAGGAACAGACTTGCCTGCAGGGTCGTACCAGACGCCGATATGCCCCGCCCAACCGCTGTAGCAACGGCAGAGGCAGTTATAATATTGATGCTTTTTCTCCTCCTCTGTAGGCGGAGGTGTACACCCCTGCTCAAGAACCGGCTTCTGTCTTTCAACACAGCCCGCAGGAGACTTTGCAGTTACACTCCTCGTCTGTTTCTTGCTGGACCTGTTGCATTCACCCCATTCGGAGTATTTAAAGGAACAGACTGAAGGCTCCTTCTTTCCATCAGGCCGCGTGCCGACAACGGGTGCTAACGTATCATCCGGCCTGATGCTGCCCGGCTTCGATTCGCCATCTTTCGATTTATCCACCTTCTCAACACGGACATAAGCCGTAGCCTCGCCCGATCTGCCGCGCCCGTCTCTGACGCTGACCGTCACCGTAACCGTTACCGGCGGTGCATAGGTAGTATCTTTTCCTGCAATCCTGACAGTTCTGGCATCCCCGGCCGGTCCGCCATCCCACGAATACGTGATACGGCCGCTGTCCGGATATGCCCCGACGGAGGCGGTCAGATCGACAAAGGCATCTTCCTTAATCGTGACATTTGAGGGAGACACCGCGACGGAAAGCGGCTCGAGAGCATCGCCAATCTTGATCGGTGACGTCTCGGCTTCAGCCCGTGTGCCGAAAGCATCTGTCACAACAGCCTTGAACCGGACCGTCTGCCCCGAGAGGCCGCGGGCCGAATATGAGAGGCATTCGCTGCTCCCGACCTCATTGCCGCTCCAGTAAGAACCCCGCCATTCATGCCACGCATAACGGTATTTGGCTGGTGGCTCCCCGGCTTTTGGCAGCGGACCGGCAAGGCATATCGAGATATCCTGATTGTCCGCGACCGATGTGCTGTACTCCTGAAAGCGGATATCAAGAGAGCCGGAAGGTTTGACCGTAATCGTAATGTCGTCCCTGCCCTCACCAAGCAATTTTTCGCCGAGTACTTCCTGAACATAGAGCGTTACCGGAACCTGAACTGCCGAGTCCTCCCGTGCCAGCGATGCCACGGCAAAACGATACTGGCTCTTGTCGTTCAGCACGGTCCCCTGCGATGACCATTGATACTTAAGAACGCTTCTCCCCTCTTTCTTGAGAGCGGAAGCGTTCAATACTGCTGTTTCATGAGCAGCAAAAACCGTTTTATCAGCAAGGATTTTTACCCGCAGGCCACCTGCTGTCGCTTCCCTGACCTTGATCTTGAGCATGTCGCGAGCCACTTCGCCGGAACGGCTCCGGGCGGCTACCGCGACTTCAATCTCCTGCCCCTTCTTCCCTTTGCCGGAGAACACATACTGAGGCTCTGCCGAAGCCTTCGGATTTCCTTCTCTCCCGTTTTCAAACCAGAAATACCGTTCAAACGGCTGCTGATCAGCGCCGAGCGCCTTCGTATCAGCAGTTATCGGCAGGGTTTCATTCTCACCAATTTCCAAAACAGGCGCAGCAAGCGAAACCTGCGCTATCGGACATTCCTTCTCCGGAAGCACTTCGATTTCAAGACGCTTGACACTCTCTTTCACAGCGTCTTTGGTAAGTTTGACCTTCAGAAATATCTCTTTCATTCCGGCAGACTGCGGCGTGAATGCTGCATTCTTGATGCTCGACGACTCAAAGTTTTCGATAGTCCCCCGTCCGAAGCTCCACTCAAAGATACACCTCGAACAGTCTCGGTCATAGTCAGCAACAATGACGGTTTTTCGTTTTTCGCACACCTTTGCCGGAACTCTCAGATCTATTTTCACACCGCTCCCGATTGCGCGGATAGCATTCAGACGCTGCTGGTACTCCTCATACCAACGGCGATAATCCTCGCTCTTCTGGTCATACCACGCCAGCGCCAGAACAGCCTTGACCAAGGGAGTCATTAATTCGTCCGGAACCGGTTCCTGCCCCATGATCTGCTGGACATCCTTTTTTACCCGTGCAAGAAACTGATCAGCGCGCTGCCTGAACTCCTTCGCCTTTGCAGCCGTATCACTGATTGACTTCGCAGAACATGCAGGTTTGAAAGGCTGCATGAAATCCGTACCATAAGTCTTTGTCCACTCTTCGATTGATTTATTGACATTGACGATCGCGGTATAGTCAGCCTTGATTGCATCGAAAACCTTCTGGTCAGCTGCCGGGTTGTTCGTCGGCTTGGCGAGTGGTTTCTCGCAGTTCAGCTCACGCTCAATGCGGGCAATATCCGCATAGCCGGTCCCCATGGCATAGGCATGCCGGCGCTCCAGCTCCTCAATGACCCCCGTGAAATATTCCTGCGTTACCTTGGCTACTTTGGCAAGATATTGTTTATGTATGGACTCGCCATACTGATTCAGCCCGGCATATTTATACGGCCACCCCATTGAGGTATACGCCCCGTTAGAAACCGCCGAATTCCCGAGCGTTTCTTCGTACTGCACGAGGACCGGGTGCTGTTTAATCTGAGGGTAAATCAGCGATGAGACGGATGGACACTCATCGGGAAGCTTGCCGAGCGCGTCCCGCGTATATGATTGCTTGCCCTTTGTCGGGCAGTCATATTCAAGCGAAACCATCTGCCAGCCCTTGCCGGCACCTACTTTCTCAAACTTGGCTCCTCCATAAAGAGCATCTACCATCTGGGCATACTGCCACTTCTGATATTTGCCAACTCCCCATTCGGCAGCGCTTATCGACATTCCGTAAAGACCTTCAGGCACAGCGGCAACAGGGAAAATCAGATAGATGACTTCAACACCAACCCGCAGGTATCCTCGAGCATCTTCAGCCATAACCGAAGCATGCGCAAGACCGGCACCGGGGACACGGCGCATGATCAGCTCATTGCCGAGATTCGTAAAGGATTCGCTCCAGTCCCTCCCGCTGCTGATCGCATGCCAGTAAGCATCTCCCTCCTGAATCAGATTGAATGCCTTGAACGGGGCACTGTTGCCGATCTTGCCGAGAATTGAGCCGTTCAGTCGGTCATTGATTGCCTTGATATTTATGGTCTTTTCTGCAAAAAGCTTTTTGCCCCGGAAGCTCAGATTGAGATCCTCGATCTCCCGGAGTTTCTGGGTCGTGTTGTTGTCAAGCACATCCAGAAAATTGTTCAGTGCGTCTATCTGCTGATCTGCGACCGCATATGTTTTCGATATCCGGCTCCAGAGCACTGCCATGCTCAGCCGCATCATATGAGGATTGTCGACAGCCTTCTCAAGGAGTTCTTTCAGCCGTTTCTGCTCCTCCGCAGGGATGCCATAGGCTTTCCCTTTAAAGTATTTTGCCAGTTCGATCATCTTCCCATGGGCAAATTTCGGGAACTCAACCCCTTTTTCCTGAAAAACCTTGTATTCCGTCTCCAGATCGTCCAGCAGTTTTTTTCTGTCCTTATCCTGATCGGCCAGCGTAGACTGTTTTTTGATCACGTCCTCCCGCGCCAGGATGCCTTCCTCTATGTTATGCGTGATGAGTTTTGTGCTGCGCTCTCCCAGTTTTCTGAGGGAAGTCTCCGGATTGTCTGACCAGCCCACGCCAAAAAAACTGTTCGCCTGAGCCATGATATAGGCAATACGCGCCTCCTTGCTCAGTGACGTGTTCTGTTTCAGCTCGGTTACGGTCTTTGCAAATTTTGCCAGTTCCGCATCAAACGGGGAAGACTGAAACCCTTTAGCTTCTTCAAGAAATGCGCCGTGATCTGTGGTGCTCCGGTTTACATACTTGGAAACTTTTATGATATTTTCCAGCACCGTGAGCTTGCTGTTTATCGCATCTGTCGTAATGTGCCGGAGGAACTCGAGGCTCACTCCGGGTTCCATATTCAGTTTCGGCCGCGGTTCGCCCTCCTGCAATATCTGATCAAGGATATCGACGCCGGACTTCGCGCGCTGCTGGTTGTTTTCGAGCACGGCAAGCATAACGATTTTTTCATCCATGCTCATGAGCTCCTGCACGATTTTTCCGTTAACCACCTTCAGCTTATACATTTTGCCGCGACGGATCGCATCGATCTCGGCCCACTTCGCCCCGAAATCGCCAATATAGACATCGGATGTGGCAGCACGATGGGCAGTGCCAAGCGCGTCTACACCCTCCATACTGAGATTGAAATTTTTCTTTATTTCTTCAGCAAACATCTGCCTGAGCTGTTTTGCATCCTCAACATCGGCCATGATAAGACTGAAGTCAATATCACCCTCAAAGCGCATATCGCTTTTTTTCTCGGATGCCCAGCCGCCGACATCCATTTTTGCGCCGATATACGGGGAGTCCGGATGGAGTTCAATGTATCGTGCCAGTGCAGCGTCCCATGCGGCCTTGACCTGTTCCTGGCGTGTCTGCATAAGATCCTGCTCATAGGGGGCAAATTCCTTCTTCCAGAATGCCTCGCTCCGGAGTATGGCCTCGTTTCCGGCAACACCTTCCTCGCGGGCGACACGCTGACGTTCATGTTCCACAACAGCAGCTTTATACGCAACAAGGTCCTTTACCGTCAACCCTTCGTTGCCAAGTGCCTTGAAGAAATCCATGCCCTTCAGGCCACTGGACGGATCTTTCAGGCGGTCCATCAATTCGGCTATTTTCTGGTTTTTTGGACTGGCAAGGTCGGATGGTTTGGTCGGTTTAATCGGTTTTCTTCCGCCTGCAGGAGTAATGACGACGCTTGCACTGTTACTCCATTCCAAATTCTCAATACGCGCGGTGATTACCGCGGTCATTTCGTTACGGGAAACGCACGAAAGTGTTAAGTTATTCGCAGTGCAGGAAATACCCGGGGGATACTGCCATGAGACACGTGCAGATGCAGGCGCATCCGTCACCTTCGCGACAAAACGCTCGCCAACCTCGACGCTCGCGGGAGCTGATAAATTCGGGTCTGCGGCAAAGGCCGGCGTAGCCGTGACAGAGAAAAATGCCCACTGGACGATCAGGCACAGTGCGGGAAGGATAAGCAGATGCTGCCTTGCCGGATGTTTCATTATTAGCACCTCTTTCTGTCTGTATATTCTGAATTAATTCTCTCTTTAATGGGTTTTACTATCAAATCAGACAAACAGTTTCACGGCTGAGGGGAAAATCCTGCAACATGATGCTGAACGTCCGTCGTGCCTATCGCAAGATGCTATTTCAGCTCCTAAAGTTGACTGATAGCAATAGCCCGTAACCATTCCTCAATCGGAGCGCCGTAATCAATCACGCGCTGATACATTAATCCTGCAAGCTCAGCCCCTTCAGTTGGAAAAATCAGCGCAGTAATCAGTAATATTGTCATGTGATGTCTCAATAATGATAATTTCAAAACATGCGGCAGTCGCTGACAGTATGATAGCAAAAACACCTGCGCCTAAACAGATTTTTTGCCTGCTGCCAAAAAAACCCCCTCCCGGGAACCCGGAAGGGGGTTTTAGCTGACTGATTTATAAGAATACTTTATACTTCTCGCAGATTTTTCTGAACTCGGGATGCTTGCGCACGTTGCTCAGGTCAGGATCCTGGCGAAGAGCATCATAGTTGTTGAAGCCAAGTTCAAGTGTCCGGTCAAGAGAGTCGAGCGCGCGATCGAGCTGATTCTGGAGCGAATAGAGCGCAACAAAGTTATAATGCAGAGTTGCATTCTTCGGATTGATTTCAACGCCCTTTTTCAGATCATCGGAGGCCTTGTTAAATTTTTTCTGCTGCATGTATGCAACCGCGCGGTTTGAATAAGCGGTATCATACTGGGGGAATTTCTCGATCGCCACCGTGAATTCTTTGATGGCATTATCCCAGTCTTTTGATCTCATGTAATTCATGCCCTGCTGCATGTTCAACTTTGCTTCTGTCGGAATGCTTGCCTGTGCCGTCGGCGCGGTGCTTCCTGTGCCGAGCTGAGCGGGCGGTGTGGTCTGACCAGCCTGCGGTGCAGGCGCTGGTGCAGGAGCGGGAGCCGGTGCCTGTTCCTGCTTCGGAGCAGGAGCAGGTGCTTGAGGTTTCATCATGTCACAACCGGTCAGGAATGCTCCAATCATCACTACAGCAACGACGAATGTCAGTATGCGTCCATGTTTCATACGATAAATCCTCCTTTTTTCTGATTTCATTACCGGGGCCGTGCAATCCTCATATCCCAATTATTGGTGGTCGCCATAATCTGCGGTGACTGTTCGGCGCCCTTTTCAGTGCGGACACGATCTGAAACTCTGGGCTGCGCATAATAAAAAGCGCCCTGCACCGAACCGTTGTTTTTTCGAAGACCATCAACAAAATAATGCGTGAAAATGCTCTGACGAAGCTGGTCTGATTCCCAAGACTGCTGACCCCCGGTACTGGCACCAACCATAACCTTTCCCCAACCGTCATCCATATTCAGATTCTTGGCATTGCCGGTCTGTCTGGCACGCGGATCGTCCTCAAGAAAAATATCCTTTGATCCCAGAACCCGCCTGCCCTGCCCCTGTGAAATGCCGTATCCCTCACGATCATCAGAACCGAGCGACTTGCCTCCCGGAGGCAGAAATCCCGGCACCTGACGATAAGCGCCGTTGCTGTAGCATGTATCGAGAATCATGACCAGCCGTTTTGCCCGCACGCCTTCCGTAAAGTCACGGAGCATCTGCTCGTTGAGGGACGTCTGCCACACCCGCTCACGCGGGCGAAGCTCGGTATCGTACGTCACCAGATTGACCGCCCCGTTTTTATCGGGCGGAGCACCGTGGCTGCTCATATACAATACAACCAAATCATCTTCCCGGGCCTGCGACTTGATGCGGTTGAAAGCATTCTGAATATTAGCCTTGGTTGCCTGCTGATTGGTGAGATAAATGATATTTTCACGGGGAAAGATTGTTTTGCCTGATTCTGCAAGAAACCGGTAAAAGCTCTCCGCGTCACGCACGGAAAACTGCAAGGGTGTAATGCCCTGCTCCATAAATTGTCCGACGCCTATAACAAGAGCATACCGGTTCCGGACAGGACCCGGAGGGGAGTCAAGGGATCCCGACTGCTGAACGACCCGGGCCCGGGAAAACAGGCTGCCGATTCGGCGCTCCCACTCCTTGACCCGTATATTTTCGGGGGTGACCGGCGAAACCCAGCGGACACCGACAACGGTCTGCGCAATGGAAAATGCCCGATCAACTTCCTGCTCATCGGCATATTCGCCTCTTAGGATCACCCGTCCGAACTCATCAAGCACGGCATAGCCCATCGGAACATTGTTCTGCTTGAACAATACGTTAATCTGCTGCAAATAGGCATCAGTAACCGGCGACTGCTGCTGAGCAGCCGCTGACACTACAAAAAGCAGTATCAGAATACCCAGCAGCACTGCCACAACTCGTTCTCGGCATCTGCCCTGATTCATGACATTGCCTCCCACATGCGAAAATCCATACCGTTACCGCGAAGCAACAACAGTTATCACCGGAACGCCTGCGACGCCTTTTTTCACAAGCATTTCCCTTGTCGCAGCATCTTCCTTGCCGTTGGCTGCAACACGCATGGTTACGCGGTAGCGGCCTTCGGGGACGTCGGTCGGCAGGTCAAAGCTTCCCTTTGCGCTTCTGGTGCCGAGCTCGGAGGTGACGTCCTGTGGAATCGAGCCGAGATCCTTCCATTCTTTTCCGTCAAGATATGAAACGCTTCTTGTCTCCGTAACCTTGACTTCTTTGCTCCCTTTTGGCGCCATAACATAATATGAACCATCCATCTGCACCGCCTTGCCCGGAGCAAGCTGGTTCGGCGTAACATTGAAATTTTCGATCTTTGTCACATATCCATGGGAGTCATTGTAGCCAACCCGCTGAGCAGTTTCAGCCGCGCCAGCAACCGGGAAGCTTCTAAGGTCAGAGTAATACTCCATGCATTTGCCCCACGCAATGAGAAACGCAAGTGCACCGACCGCCGCCGCGCCGACCGCAGCGCCGGTGCCCCAGCTGTGGCGGCCAGCGATAGCAGCGCCGAGCAGCCCGCCGAGGACAGCCCCGCCGGCCGTATATTGAGCAATACATGCCTTCTGCGCATTGGCGCGCTCCTCAGGAGTAAGCGCAGTCCCTGCCGGGGGAAGACCGCACGACACAGTAAGAAAGGCAAAAAGCACCACGACCGCAATAAGTTTCATACAGGTAGCGTTCATGCATTCTCCCCGTTAACGATGTTTAAGATTGACCTGCAGCGTCAGAATGCCGCCGTCGGCAACCGCCGAAACAGGAACCACACCGTAATTGCTGCCACCTGATGATTCAAGCACCATGTCTTTGCCGCCGGTTCTCTTCGCTTTATATCCGTCTCGTGGATTAATAACTGCATATGAAGAATCCATGTTATCCATGACGATATCCTTTGAGCCTTTCAGTCGCTTGGAACCGTCGATATTCTGCGCAACCATCGTCGCTGGAGGTGGAGGAGGAAGCGGATCGCTGGAAGCGCTCATCGGAGGAGGCGGAACTGAACCGAACGATGTCGCTGCCGGATATGAAGGGGCGGAAGGCGCCGGAGCAGATGCGGTCGTTGCCGGGGCGGAACCGCCGATCGGATTGGGATTATCCGAAAGCATAATCAGCAGCTTTTCCGTTCCGGGTGCGCCCGCGAATCTCATATTGGCGCCTTTCGGAATTTCCGTAAAGGTAAAACCTTCGATGTACTGGTTATAAAGAACATTTGTGTTTCCCGTTGGTCCGATATTCAGAATCGTCAGATAGCCGGCACGATTCGTACGAACCAGCATCTTTACCCGCTCTCCTGAACGAAACGTCCGAGCCTTGGTGACCGGCTGGATGGAGCCATCATCCTTCACGAGCATCAGCTGATACGAAATGCCTACGTATTTTTCGGCCTTTGGTGCCTGTGCCACCGGATCGGACGGCTTCGGAGACGCAACAGATGCTCCGACTGCAGGACCTTCGCCGCTGTCGAAGATCGCCTTCGCACCCCTTGGGGTCGCCATTGCTGATGTTGCTATAAACATCAGCGCCATAACTGCAACTGTCAACTTTTTCAACATAATTAGTACCCCTTTCCGCGTTATTACGCATGCTCCTACTTGCATAATAAACAATTACGCATACAGTGACAAGTGATTTTTACCAAAAAATCAACCCTCTTCTTTTTTTTAATGATACTCATACACTGAGGCAAGTGCTTTATCCAGAGGTTCCGGGTCGCTTATATCCGTAACACCGCCCTGCGCCATTTCCGGCTTGCCGCCGCCCCTGCCGCCGACCTGCGCGGATATTTTCCTAAGAATGTCTCCGGCACTGAAGCGTCCGGTCAGATCCTTGGTTACCATGGCAACCAGCGCGGCCTGCCCACCTTTCAACGACGCAAGAACCAGAACGCATGAACCGAGCCGATCCCGGATATTGTCGGCAAGCACGCGCAAATCTTTTGGATCGAGGTCATTGACTCTTGCTGAGAGCATCTTGACTCCGTTTATCGTCCGCGCCTGATCCACAATGGAGATGGCGTCCCGTGACGCTGACTTTGCTTTGATCGCATCAATCTCTCTCTCTCGTTCCTTTAAGTCTGCCAGCATCTTTTCAACACGCTCAACCGGCTTGTCGGACTTGAGTATTTCGCCGATTTTCTTCAGTTCATCGCGCTTCTCACGCAGAAGTTCAAACGCCGCCCGGCCGGTAACTGCCTCAATACGCCGAATGCCCGAAGCTACGCTGCCTTCAGAAACGATCGCAAAGAGACCGATATCACCCGTACCGTTGCAATGCGTGCCGCCGCAGAGTTCCGCGCTGACGCCTGGAACCCGCACGATACGGACCTTTTCCCCGTACTTCTCACCGAACAATGCGATAACTCCTGACTTCATGGCATCCTGAATATCTGCAACCTCGGTTTGCACCGCGATGTTTTCAAGAATCGCCGCATTGACACTATCTTCAATATCATTGATTTCATGCTTTTCGAGTCCGTAAAAATGAGCAAAGTCGAAGCGCATGCGATCGGGGCTGACCAGCGAACCGGCCTGCTTGACATGCTCGCCGAGCACCGACCGCAGGGCAGTGTGAACAAGATGCGTTGCGGTATGGTTGCGGGCTGTAGCCTTGCGGGCCCCGGCATCGACTGAACACTTCACCTTGTCCCACACCTTCACAGTTCCATGAACAATCCGCGCTACATGAGCGTGCAGCGCGACCTCCTTCTTCGTCGTCACAACATCTGCCTTGAAGGAACTGCCCTGTACCTTGCCGGCATCGCCGGCCTGACCGCCGGACTCGCCGTAAAAAGGGGTGCGGTCGAAAAAGAGCTCTACTTCGTCACCCACAGAAGCCTGGGTCACAACCTTGCCTCCTTTGAGAATTGCCTTTACAACTGCATCAGCTTCTGTCATATCGTAACCGACGAAAATCGTCTCTCCGATTTCAGACTGCAATTCCTTATAGATGACCGCAACAACTTCCTCCTCACCCACCCACGACGCTCGCGCGCGCTCCCGCTGGGCCTCCATTTCACGATGGAACCCGTCTTCATCAACATGAAGATCCTTGTCGAGTGCAATATCACGGGCAAGGTCCAGCGGAAAGCCAAAGGTGTCATACAGCTTGAATACTTCTTCGCCGGGAATAGTTGTACCTCCGGCCTTCTGAATCTTTTCGATAAGGCTGTCCAGAATGCGCACGCCCTGCTCCAGCGTTCGGGCAAATTTATCTTCCTCAACCTGAAGTAGCTTTGCCGACCGGTCATGTTCAGTTGCAAGCTCCAGATAGACACCACCCATAGCCTCCTGCACAGAAAACAGCAGCCCTGAAAGCGCCGCCCCCTGCATCCCGAGCAGTTTTGCATGACGCGACGCCCGGCGGATGATACGCCGGAGTACATAGCCCCTTCCCTCATTTGACGGCATCAGACCGTCAGTCAGCAAAAAAGCCGCTGAACGGAGATGGTCGGCGATAACCCGCATTGAAACATCGGTTTCACGGCTGTGATTGTATGGGATGCCGGATTTGGCCTCAATTGCTGAAACAATCGGGGCAAAGAGATCCGTATCAAAATTGTTGTACTTGCCCTGTAGCACCGCGGCAATTCGTTCAAGCCCCATGCCGGTATCAATGCTCGGCTTAGGCAACGGTGTCAGCGTGCCGGACTCATCACGGTTAAACTGCATGAAGACAAGATTCCAAAGTTCAAGGAAACGATCACAGTCGCAACCGACCTTGCAATCAGGGGCGCGGCACCCTATTGATTCGCCCTGATCAAAGATAATTTCTGAACAGGGCCCGCACGGACCGGTGTCGCCCATCTGCCAGAAATTATCTTTGGCGCCAAGGCGGATAACCCGCTCTGCGGGAATCCCGGTGAGTTCCGGCCAGAGTGAGGCAGCCTCATCATCGTCGATATAAACGGTTGCCCAGAGTCTGTCCTTTGGAAGACCATAAACTTTGGTCAGCAACTCCCATGCATATAAAATAGCATCGCGCTTGAAGTAGTCTCCGAACGAAAAATTACCGAGCATCTCAAAAAATGTATGGTGACGTGCCGTATGTCCGACATTCTCAAGGTCGCTGTGCTTGCCGCCCGCACGCATGCATCTCTGCGAGGTGGCAGCACGGGCATACCCACGCGTTTCCTCACCGAGGAAAACTGACTTGAACTGCACCATTCCGGCGTTTGTGAACAGCAAGGTAGGATCATGACGGGGAATGAGCGATGAGCTTTCGACCACCTCATGACCGTTTGCCCGGAAATATTCCAAAAATGACGTCCGAATTTCAGCACTCTTCATTGCAGCTCCTGATCTCAGATTTCAGAATTTTGATTTCAACCGCAGGAGAAGCGGGCTGAAATCGCCGTTCTGTACTGGTATTTCCCGAATCCGTCCGGATTCTTACTTTTCGCTAATCTGTACTACTTTTCCTTCGACAAAGAGCAGTCGACTCTTCTTGAATCCCAGATTGGATGAATAAATCCACTCTTCCCGTTCCTTGCCGTTTTCAGGAGCAAGGACATTCACGGTATCCGGGGTCCCCCATGCGTAGCGGACAGCTGCCGGCGGCATGCCGACCGCAACTTCGCCCTTCATGATAAAGTCCTGCACCTTTGGAGGGAACCCCTTGATCTCGTCCGGCGTGTAGCGGACCGAAGATGCGCACCCGCTCAGCGCAATCGCTGCTAAAATAAAGATTGCGACAAATATTTTCATAACTCTGCCCTCCCTATGCCCTGCGGCTGAGAACTGCCCGAATCGTCTCTGACGAAAATCCGCGGCGGCTGAGCAAACCCCAGAGGCGTTTCTTCCTCGTTTCCGGATCAAGGGCGTTCATGCGCCCCGATTTCTTTTCCAAGAGTCGCTCCGCAACTGCAACCTCATCAGCCGCGTCAGGAACGCTCTCAATAACGTCACGCCGAATTCCCCGGCCCTGCAGCCAGGCTCTCACCCCGTGCTTCCCGAGCTGTTTCTGTTCCGCCGCAAGCCGCTTGAGGTTTTCTGCGAGCCTCCTGTCATCCAGAAAGCCAGCTTCGGCAAGCTTCTCGACAGCGGCGGCGACCGTCGGCTCCGAATACCCCTTTAGCGCCAGCCTGTCGCGCATTTCACGCTCACTCCGGTCACGATACCTGAGGAGATAAAACGCGGAACGGAGCGCATCCTGAAGCGTATCGCGCCGTTCAGCCAAGCCTTATGCCTTTATCGCAGGCTTCAGTTCGTAACTCTCGCGAATCTTCTGTTCTATTTGCAGAGCAGTCTCCGGATTTTTCTTCAGAAACTCCTTCACCGTGTCGCGTCCCTGGCCGATGCGATTGCCCGCATAGCTATACCAGGCACCTGATTTTTCGATAAGGCCCTTTTCGACGCCGAGGTCAATGATTTCGCCGACCTTTGAAATACCCTCGTTGTAGAAAATATCGAACTCTGCCTGCCGGAAGGGCGGCGCAACCTTGTTTTTGACGATTTTGACACGGACGCGGCCTCCGACAGCCTCCTGGCCATCTTTCAGCGTGTCGGTCTTTCGGATATCGAGCCGCATCGATGCATAGAACTTGAGTGCGTTTCCGCCGGTCGTTGTCTCGGGATTTCCGAACATGACTCCGATTTTCATGCGAATCTGGTTGATAAACATCAGGGTAGCATTGGACTTCGAGATTGCGGCCGTGAGTTTTCGCATTGCCTGACTCATCAGGCGAGCCTGCAAGCCCGGAAGAGAATCTCCCATGTCTCCTTCGATTTCAGCCTTCGGAACCAGTGCCGCAACCGAATCTACAACCACAATATCAACCGCGCCGCTTCGGACCAGCGTTTCAGCGATCTCAAGCGCCTGCTCGCCAGTATCAGGCTGAGAAACCAGCAGATTTTCAATATCAACGCCCAGACGTCCTGCATAGTTGATATCAAGAGCGTGTTCAGCGTCGATGAACGCTGCAACCCCGCCGTTTTTCTGGGCCTGAGCAATGGCGTTCAGCGCCAGCGTTGTTTTACCCGACGATTCAGGTCCGAAGACTTCAACAATTCTGCCGCGAGGAAAACCGCCCACTCCGGTCGCAATGTCAAGCGTCAGAGAACCGGTCGGAATTGCTGGAACAATCTCGGTCTCCTTTGAGCCGAGGCGCATAACAGAGCCTTTGCCGAAATTCCGCTCAATCTGCGAAAGCGCGTTTTCAAGCGCCTTCATCTTGTCTTTGTTCATCTTAATCCTCCCCTGTATCGTCTCTGGTTACGCGGCAATTCATGCTCAATGTGCAGTATCATCTTGGTCTGTCCGAAGCTGATACCGTCCGACCGCTGAATAGGTCGCTCCGGATGGACTCAATACGCTCTGCATAAGCATGATTTCATGCACTTTTATACTACCAAAAAAAGCGTTCTGAAAAGTAAGAAGATGCTTCAAGGCCGCATCGACTCCCCGCACCCCTTTCACCCGGCCAATGGTAAGATGAGGTGCGAAACAGCGCACCTCCTGACGAAAGCCGAGCTGTTCAAGGGCTTTCTCTGCAAGCCCATGGAAATCAGCAAGCCTTGGAGAGTGCTGTATCCCTATCCACAGGATAGTGGGACGGCGCTGATTCAAAAATACCCCGGCGCCGGAAATATCGAGGCTGAACGGCGCAGACACAGCGGCCAGCTCTTGAATCTTGCGGCCAACTTCCTGCACGCGGGCATCTGAGACTTCACCGAGAAATTTGAGCGTAAGATGGAGATTGGCCGGAGGAACCCATCGGATATCAGGAGAAAACGTCTCAAGCTGTTTTATGCAGTCGGCAACCGCCCGCCGGACCGCATCGCAAAGGTCTATGGCGATAAAGCAGCGCATTATCAGGCGAGTACCCGCCATAGCTGAAGCACCAGATTGGCGCAGACGCCCGCAGCAACGTCATCCATCATGACACCAAGTCCGCCCGAAAACGCCCGCTCAATCTGGCGAACCGGGGGCGGCTTGACGATATCGAAAAACCGGAAAAGAAAAAAACCTGCAATAAGATAGCTGGCTGTCATGGGCAAAAACAGAACGGCAACTGCGTATCCCAAAACCTCGTCTATGACAATCTGGCCGCTATCCTTTGTGCCGAATGCCTTTTCAGCGTAATGGGCGGAAATAGTCCCAACCGCGAAAATTCCGAAAACAATGGCGCAGTGGGTAAACAGGTCAGGCCGCAGGAAATAAAACAGAATCAGTCCCATAAGCGTTCCGGCGGTGCCGGGAGCCCCCGGACAGTAACCGATTCCGAAAACAGTGGCAACAAGCTTCGCCAGTGTGCCAGAAAAGACGAGCATATGGGGCTATTCTACCATATGCCCCGGACCCTATTGTCCTGATTGCGGCGAATACGGTATGCTGAAGACTATGACTGAGGAACTGATTGACGTTGTTGATGAACATGGAGCTACGCTCTATACCGTAACCCGCTCCGAGGTGCACGGCAATCCGGCACTGCTCCACAAGGTCGTGCACATTCTTGTTTTTAACAGCTCCGGAGATCTCCTGCTTCAGAAACGTTCAATAACGAAGGATGTGGCTCCCGGCACATGGGACACCTCAGTAGGCGGACATGTTTCTCCCGGCGAGGACAATGAAACGGCGCTGCTCCGGGAAATGACAGAAGAACTCGGCGTTCACCTCCAGGGCCTGCCGGAATTTCTCTATTCCTATATGCACACAAACCCGTATGAAAGCGAACTGGTTTTCACGTACACAACCATTCATAACGGCCCGTTCAATTTCAACCGGGACGAAATTGATGAGGTGCGCTTCTGGAAGATCTCAGATATCGCGTCTGTTCTGGAGACCGACCTGTTCAATGCGAATTTCAGGCATGAGTTCCGGTCGTATCTGAGCCTCCGCTCCAAGACGCCCTGATTGCGCCTTTCTTTCAAATGTGGTACAAGTCGATATGGACCCGATACAGTTTTCCAGTTCAGACATGTTTGCTTCTGCGCTACTTCGCGAATTAATCGCCACGCATATTGGCTCTGACCGCGTACCCAGACGCGTGAACATTATTTCGGATACTACGGATTTCTATCGCGTTGAATACGATGACGTTGTTGTTCTCAACAACCGCCCATATCTGGTCCGGAACAACGAGCGGGAAGGCAGATTCGGGATTGATGAACAGCAGAAGTTCTGGGTAAAACGCGTCGTTGATCTGACGGACGGCAGCACCAAAATCATGAAACTGCCCTTTCTTGAGCGTTTCAACGCGAATGTCGGCGATCTGACCTTTGAGTGTTACCGCAGTCCGAAAAAGGAAGCCCGCATCCTCGACCTTGTCCGCGGCAACACCCGCTTCATGCAGGGTTTTTCAGCGCAGGACGCCGCCGGGAATGTTGTGCGCGTCATTGACTACATTCAGGGCAAGACGCTTGCGGACAGCATTTTACCCCTTGGAGCGTCGCACGAAGATTATTTTATCAACCATTTTCCATCGGTGCTGAACGAGTTCATTGAGCTCGTCCGCGCAATCAAGCTTCTGCATGACAATAGCGAGATACACGGCGACATCCGTCGTGACCACGCTATCAGAGACAAACAGTCGGGACTCTGCCGGTGGATTGATTTTGACTTCGGCTATTTTCACACCGAAAGCAGATTCGGATATGACCTGTTCAGTCTCGGCAATATTCTCGCCTACCTTGTCGCCCGCGGCGATGTAACCGTGCAGGAACTGCGGAAACACAGGCCCGATATTACAGCGCGCATTTCGCTTGCAGATGTCAACATCATTTTCAACAACCGCCTTGTCAATTTGAAAAAGGTGTATCCCTACATTCCCGAACAACTGAACAATGTCCTGCTGCATTTCTCGGCAAATGCGGAAGTCTTTTATGAACAGACCGAAGAGCTGCTGGCCGACCTCGAAGTCGCCCGCACTCTTGTCACATAGTCTTGCCATGGAGGATTGAAATGAGCACGAACCAGATGGTGTGTCCCCTAAACCGGCATGTCATGATATCGGTCGACGGCTCCGAAAACAGCGATCGGGCGGTCGCCTATATGGTCTGCATGCTCGGCGGTGTCTCCGGAGTTCAGGTGACGTTGCTGCATATTATTTCGATTCCGCCGGAAGATTACTTCACCACGACTGAAGAAGAGAAAAATTGGATAACGCTTCATGAACGTTCCGCTGAAGCCGCCATCAACCGGCATACTGAGCAGCTTATAGACGGGGGCA
>JBBIQQ010000013.1:0-10557 GCA_037442225.1 Nitrospirota bacterium | reverse complement strand
CCATTCTCCCGGTTATCAAAAAAGGCAGGTTTATGTCGATTGCTGAAACGATTCTTGATGAACTCAGGGAAAGAAGTGCCGGCACTCTTGTTGTCGGCCGACGGGGTATAACCAAAAAAGAAGAATTCATTTACGGCAGCACATCAAGCAAGCTGCTTCATGCTCAAAAAAACTCAGCGGCCATGTGGGTGGTGGAATAGAGATGCGGAAATCAGTATATAGAATACGGCTTTCAGATTCTGCATTCCGGCTTCTGAGTTCCGCCTTCAGATCCTTTCTCCAGCCGGACTGATTTTCGCCTTCCATGCTTCCGCCCTTGCGATGATTTCCGCCTCATCGCAGGCGAGCGCCCTGCCTCCCTGCACAATCATCTTCCCGTCCACCATGACCATGTCGATGTCGGACGGCCGCGCAGCATAAACAATATGGGAATATGGATCATACAAGGGCGACAGATGGGGCTTTCTCATGTCAAATATGATGATGTCGGCCCTTTTGCCCGGCTCAAGAGAACCAATCTTTCCCCCGAGGTCCAGCACTTCGGCTCCGCCTCTCGTTGCCATTCTCAGCGCCGTCCTGGCATCCAAAATAGTCGGATCATCGGCAACGGCCTTATGCACTTTTGCAGCGGTCGATACCTCGCCCATCAGGTCCAGGTCATTATTGCTGGCTGCGCCGTCGGTACCGAATCCAACCTTTAGGCCGGCTTTGATCATCTTTGCGATTGGCGCAAACCCGGACGCCAGCTTGAGATTGCTTTCGATGCAATGGGCGACCCCGACCCCTCTGCGGGCAAAAATCCCAATTTCAGCATCATTAAGCCAGACACAATGGACCGCCACAACATTCGGTGCGAGCAAGCCTATCGACTCCAGATACTCGACGGGTCGCTTTCCATAACGGTTCTGAATCTCGCCGACCTCCCACGCTGTCTCTGAAACATGCAGATGAATCAGGCAGCCGAGGCGATCTGCCATCGCTTTCACGCGTTTTAGCGAATCAGGTCCGCAGGCATAGGCAGAATGCGGTGCGATGGCTCCGGAGATGAGAGGATCCCCGCGCCAATCCTGAATAAAGTCTTCCGCTTTCGCGAGGTATTCATCGACAGAATTGCCGGCAATCGTCGGAAAATCTACGATGCCTGCCCCGACAACCGCGCGAATGCCCATTTTTTTTGCAGATAGCGCCGTCGCGCTGCCGAAGAAATACATATCATTAATTGTCGTGATGCCGCCCTTCAACATCTCAAGACAGGCCAATTCAGCAGCATCGGCGACAAACTCATGGCTCAGCAACCGGTTTTCAGCAGGCCAGATGTGCTGCTCAAGCCACTCCTTCAGATGCATGTCATCCGCAAGCCCCCGGAAATAGGCCATTGCCGCGTGGCAGTGTGCGTTCACAAAACCGGGAAGAACCACCTTACCCGTGCCTTCGACCACGGTCCTGGGAGCATACTGCGCAAGCAACTCCTGCTGAGTTCCTACCGCGACAATGGCGCCGCCGTCCACGGCAACAGCGCCGTTTTGCACGCTGTCCATTTTGTCGTTCATGGTGAGAACAGTGTCACCACAGAGAATTGCGTCTATCGTTTGCATCAGCATCTCCTTTCTTGTTCAGATGAGAACATCCGCCAATGTAAAAACAAATATCGTCACGCTGATGTACCCGTTCATGTTAAAAAAGGCAAAGTTCAGCTTGCTGAGATCGCCCGGCTTCACCAACAAGTGCTCATAGACGAGAAGGGTGGCGGTAACCAGCATACCGACCCAGTAAGCGTCGTTCAGCTCAAAATGGACTCCGGAATACACCAGCAACGCAAAGGTTATACTATGACACAGGCGGGAGATATAAATGGAGGCAGTAACTCCAAAACGCTGCGGAATCGAATGAAGCCCTGATCGTCGATCAAAGTCGATATCCTGCAAAGCATAGAGCACGTCAAACCCGGCAAGCCAGAAAACCACCGCGAGACACACCGGGAAAATCGACCATGAAAAAGCTCCGGTTATCGCGATCCAGGCACCAAGCGGAGCGCATGAAATAGCAATGCCAAGAACAAAATGAGCGAGCCAGGTAAACCGTTTCGTGAATGAGTACAGAATGAGAATACCGACAGCAAGCGGCGAAAGCAACAGGCAGAGCGTGTTCAGCTGGGCAGCGGCAAAAACCATCAGGCCGAACGAAAGCGCGGTAAAAACAGCAACCTCGCGCGACTGTATCTTGCCCGCCGGGATTTCGCGCATTGCGGTTCGTGGATTCGCAGCATCGATATGACGATCGATCAGGCGATTCGCACCCATGGCGCCCGACCGCGCCCCGACCATGGCAGCGACAATCCAGAGAATCTGCTGCCACGGCGGGATGCCTTCGGCCGCAAGAAGCGCCCCGGTAAAGGCAAACGGCAGGGCAAAGACCGAGTGGGAGAATTTAATCATCCGAAGGTACAGCGTAATGGTACTGGTGATCATTTCCACGAAAGTTATGATAACATATCGAAATCCGCACAGCCAGAGAATCGGCGCGGCTTTTTCCTTGCCACAAGGGAGCGGCTGTGGTTATGGATAGATAATAGTTCAAGAACACAGATGCAGGAGGACTCCATGAACCCCGAAGACCTGAAGTATCACAAAGAGCACGCCTGGATAAGAGTGTCCGGGAAAGCAGCGACAATGGGCATCACCGATTACGCTCAGGAAGCGCTTGGTGACATTGTCTACATCGACCTTCCCGAAGCCGATACTCATGTCGAGGCCGGAACTGAAATGTCAGAAATCGAATCCACAAAAACCTCATCTCCGGTTATCGCACCCGTCAGCGGAACAATCGTGCGCGTGAACGAAAAGCTTGCCGAAAACCCGGAAATTATCAATGATGACCCGTATGGCAAAGGATGGATTG
Source organism: Nitrospirota bacterium (assembly GCA_037442225.1). Taxonomy (GTDB): domain Bacteria; phylum Nitrospirota; class Thermodesulfovibrionia; order Thermodesulfovibrionales; family Dissulfurispiraceae; genus JAAYUK01. Next base: position 7,659 of record JBBIQQ010000013.1, on the reverse strand, counting down.
CGGTTATCGAGATGGACGATGCTGGAGAGCTTGATGATCTCATGGAAGCAGCCGACTACGAACAGCATATCGAAGAAGAAGGAAAATGAACGTCGTCATTATCGGGGCCGGCCCCGGAGGCTATGTCGCCGCGCTGAAAGCGGCTCAGCTCGGGGCACAGGTAACGGTTATTGAGCGCGAAGAAGTCGGCGGCACCTGCCTCAACTGGGGATGCATTCCGACCAAAGCGCTCGTTGCGTCTGCAGAGGCACTGGCGCAAGCCCGCCGTATTGCCGATTTCGGCATCGATCTGAACGGATATATAGCTGCAAATATCAGCGCTATCATGGAGCGCAAAAACAAGATTGTCTCAACGCAGGTCAAGGGTATTCGTGCGCTTTTCAAAAGCTGGGGGATATCGATTATCGCAGGGGAGGCTTCGCTTCGCGATCCAAGGACCGTTGTGGTACGACGCGCCGGTGATGCCGGGGAAGTGCTTCAGGCGGACCGGGTGATTATCGCGACCGGCTCGCGTCCTGCTGAATTGCCGATGTTTCCATTTGACGGCAGACGGATTCTCTCCAGCAACCATGCCGTTACTCTGTCCGAGCTTCCCGCGTCCTTTGTTATTATCGGCGCAGGAGTCGTCGGTTGCGAGTTCGCGTGCATACTTCGCGCGTTTGGCGCTGAAGTTACCATAGTTGAGGCGATGGCGCGCGCCGTTTCGACTGAGGACGCAGAAATTGCCGAAATCCTCGAAAAGGAACTAAAAAAGAAGAAAATCAAGCTCATCACGAATGCAAAAGTGACCGGTGTGGTCACGAAAGAAACCGGCGTGGAAGTTTCGTTGGATAGCGGTACGAAACTGACCGCTGAACAAGTCCTGGTTTCGGTCGGCAGGGCATATAATGTTGAAAACATTGGTCTTGAGTCGCTCGGAATTGCTCGCGGCTCACGTGGTGAAATTCTTGTCAATGAACGTATGGAAACCAATATTTCCGGCATTTACGCTGTCGGCGACGTCACAGGCGGAATTCTGCTCGCGCATGTTGCTTCAAAAGAAGGCATTGTCGCCGCGCAGAACGCGTGTGGCATTTCCGCATTTATTGACTATCGGGTTGTCCCGGCCGGCGTATTCACAAGCCCTGAAATCGGCTCGGTCGGTCTGCGCGAACACCAGGTCCAACAACAGGGAGTTCCCTATAAAATCGGCAGATTTCCGGTGCGCGGACTGGGCAAGGCTCACGCGATGGGTGAGATTGCCGGTCTGATGAAAATAATTGCCCATGCAGAGACGGACAAAGTGCTCGGCGTCCATATCATCGGGTCGCATGCGACCGACCTTGTTCATGAAGGCGCGCTTGCGATACAGGCAGGAATAACAACTCAGGCACTCGCAGCGATGATCCATGCGCATCCGACCCTTTCGGAAGGGTTGATGGAAGCGGCGGAAGATCTCCACGGGACTGCGATTCATCTTCCCAAAAAAAACTAAAAGCGGCAAACGGAGGTTGTTATGGGCGAAATTATCAGCATATACGCACGTGAGGTTCTTGACTCCAGGGGCAATCCTACAGTAGAGGTTGAAGCCCTGCTTGACAGCGGGGCATTCGGCACGGCAATTGTCCCATCGGGCGCGTCTACCGGCACGCGCGAAGCGCTTGAGCTCAGGGACGGCGACAAAAAGCGTTACCAAGGCAAGGGCGTTCAGAAGGCGATCAAGAACATCATGGAAAAGATTGCTCCCGAACTCATCGGGCTTGATTCTTCCGAGCAGGCATTCATCGATCAGCTCATGATTGAGCTCGACGGCACCGAGAACAAGGGCAAGCTCGGCGCCAACGCCATTCTCGGCGTTTCGATGGCGATTTGCGCGGCATCGGCCAATGAGCTCGGACTCCCGCTCTATCGTTACATCGGCGGCTGCAACGCCAAGGAACTGCCGGTTCCGATGATGAACATCATGAACGGCGGCGCCCATGCCGATAATAACCTTGACATCCAGGAATTCATGATTATGCCTGCCGGATGCCGGAATTTCTCGACTGCGCTTCGCGCCGGCACGGAAATTTTCCATACGCTGAAGGGCATACTGAAAAAACAGGGCTCCAACACGGCTGTCGGTGACGAGGGCGGCTTCGCACCAAACCTGAACAGCAATGAAGAAGCCATTAAGATCATCATGCAGGCTATCAAAGACGCCGGATACAAACCCGGCAAGGAGGTGTTCATCGCGCTCGATGTCGCAGCTTCGGAGTTTTTCGATAAAGGCTCTTACCTGTTTGATGGCAAAAAATGCTCATCGGCTGACATGGTCGACTATTATGCCGCGCTCGTCGGCAAATATCCCATCGTCTCAATTGAGGACGGACTTGCGGAAAACGACTGGGCCGGCTGGGAGCTGCTGACCAAAAAGCTGGCTACCAAGGTTCAGCTTGTCGGCGATGATCTCTTTGTAACCAATACGAAGATTCTTGAGAAGGGCATCCGGAAAGGCATAGCAAACTCAATTCTGATCAAGCTGAACCAAATCGGCACGGTTACCGAGACGCTCGATGCCATCGAAATGGCTAAGAGAGCCGGATACACGGCTGTCATTTCGCATCGTTCCGGCGAAACCGAGGACACAACAATTGCCGACCTTGCTGTTGCAACAAATGCAGGATTTATCAAGACCGGTTCACTATCGCGCAGCGAGCGGGTGGCAAAATACAACCGCCTGCTCCGCATCGAGGATGATCTCGGTGAAATGGCGCTGTTCAAAGGCATGAAAGCGTTTTATAATATCAGGTAATGAAGGTTGCACCCAAGAAATACCGCACGCGAAATCTTCGGCAGCAGGTGGATGCCGAGAGGCAGCGCAGAAATACCGTCTTCTACGCTGTGACGGGAATTCTGCTCATCTATCTCGGCATCACGCTGCTTGCCGGTGAAAACGGAATCTTCAAGTACCTTGAACTGCAAAAGAACAAACAGAACCTCGACACGGAAATTGCTTCCCTCGAAAAACAGAACAAGGATCTGAAAAAACAGGTCAATTCGTTGAAGCACGATCCTTTTTACATTGAAAAATCCGCCCGCGAGGAGTTCGGCCTCGCAAAGAAAAATGAGCTCATCTTTCAGTTTGAGGACTCCCGGAAGAAATGAGCGAACACCCGCTCTCGATTGCATTTCTCTGGCACATGCATCAGCCTTATTACAAAGACCCCTTTTCCGGGGTTCATGTGCTTCCATGGGTGCGCCTGCATGGCACAAAAGACTATCTCGATATGGTAAAGCTCCTTGAAGAATTTCCTTCCATCCGTCAGACGGTAAACATTGTTCCTTCATTGATTGAGCAGCTTATCGACTACACCGACCACAATGCAACTGACAGGTTTCTTGAGATGACGCTCATCAACCCGGCTGCCATGACCGACGAGCACAAGCATTTTCTGCTCGAAAACTTCTTCCTTGCGAACTGGGACAACATGATCCGGATATTTCCGCGTTATTATGAGCTGCTTTCCAAGCGCGGATTCCGTTTTACAAAAAACGACATCGTGCGGGTCACAAAGTACTTCACGGACGGCGAATTCACTGATCTTCAGGTGCTCTTCAACCTTGCTTGGATAGACCCCATGTTCCGCGCCTCGGATCCTGAACTGCGGGAGCTTGTCGAGCGCGGCCGGGACTTTACCGAAGCCGACAAGCGTCTTGTCATCGACAGGCAGTTCGGCATCCTGAGGCAGATTATTCCGACTTATAAGCGCATGCAGGAATCCGGTCAGATCGAGCTTTCTGTCACGCCGTTTTATCACCCGATTCTGCCGTTGCTCTGGGACACGGACAGCGCAAAAACCGCGATGCCGCATATCCGCCTGCCAAAGAACCGGTTCTCGCATCCTGAAGACGCAATCCAGCAGATACGGATGAGCATCGAGTTTTATGAACGCATATTTGGCATGCAACCGAGCGGCATGTGGCCGTCTGAAGGGTCGGTCTCTGAAGACGTCGTTCGCGCAGTCGCCCAGCAGGGCATCCGCTGGATGGCAACCGATGAGGAAGTGCTAGCCCGATCCATGCAGAGGGGTTTCAGAAATCCCGAAGGGTACCTGACCGACGCAGCAGGCTTATACCGGCCTTACCAGTTCAGTAATGTTGCGCTCTTTTTCCGCGACCACAAACTCTCCGATCTCATCGGCTTTGTGTATTCCGGCTGGCAAACCGAAAATGCTGTCAATGACTTCATCGGGAAACTGGTGCAGATAAAGAGTCAGCTTCCACAGGACCGTCACTTTGTTGTGCCGATTATCCTTGATGGAGAAAACGCGTGGGAGTATTACCAGAATGACGGACAGGACTTCCTGCGCGGTCTTTATTCCGCACTCAGCAGCGATGAACGATTCAGAACCGTCACGATGTCAGAATTTATCGATGAGCACGGCAAGGGCGAGTTGCTGCCCCGCCTGCATCCGGGATCCTGGATTAATGCGAACTTTCAAATCTGGATCGGCCATGAGGAAGACAATCTGGCATGGGATTATCTCTCGCGAACCCGCAACGATCTCCAGGCATATCAGGACACCAACCCGGCTAAAAACCTCTCTGAAGCATGGAAAGCACTCTATGCCGCTCAGGGCAGCGACTGGAACTGGTGGTACGGCGACGACCACTCAACCGAAACCGCCGACGTGTTCGACGAACTCTTCCGCGGATATTTGATGAAAGTATACAAAGTAATTGGCAAGGAGCCGCCGAACATGCTTTTCGTGCCGATTCTTGTTGAAGACCGAAATATCATGCCCGACAGTGAGGCAAAAGGCTTCATCTATCCGAAGATTGACGGATATGTCACCAGCTATTTTGAGTGGTTTCAGGCCGCCTTTGTCGACGTTGGGCGATCAGGCGGCAGTATGCACAAGTCCGAGAGTCTTATTGCGGCAATGCACTACGGATTCAACAAAGAAAATCTGTATCTCAGAGTCGATCCGCTTACGCCGTTTCCGGATCTGAAAGAGATCGTTACCTTCCATATCGACATTGTTCGACCGGAAAGGTTCAAAATCAAATATCGTGCTGACATGTCCGACTCCCCGGCGGAAGTGTATGAAAAGATCGAAGGGGGGTGGCAGTTGAGCACTACCCTGCCGCATGTTGCCGCTCGCGATGTTTTCGAAATTTCGATACCTTTTGCCGCAATTCGCGCTCAGGAACACGATGAAATTCATCTGTCAATCGACATGCTGAAAGCAGCTCCCGCGCAGGCGTTACAGAACAGTGCCAACGGAGAGGGAATGGAGCGTTGCCCCTATCGAGGATATCTCATCATAAAGGTGCCGACGGAAAACTACGAAAAACTGATGTGGTATTGAAGGAACCCCGCGGTTATCCGAGACTCTTGTCGTAGAGTTCTTTTTTGCTCAATCCGTAACTTTCCGCAACCCGCTTCACCGCTTCTTTCCGGCCAAACCCTTTCTTCATAAGCGCGCGGATTTCAAGCAGAGCAACCTCCGCCGAAACAGCTTCTTTTAACATCCCTGCAACGGCAACTACATACTCTCCGGCAATGGTGCTGGCGGTAAGCTCCGACAGAATCCTCGACAGCGGGCCACGGAACGTCTGCTCATGGAGTTTGGATATCTCACGCATTACAATCGCCTGACGGTCACCAAAGACCCCAAGCAGATCCTCAACCATCTCGGATATCCGATGCGGCGCTTCGTAAAAAACAAGGGTTCGATCCTCAAGCGCAAGCTGCTCAAGTCGCCTAAGCCGCTGGACTCTTTTCGACGGCAAAAAACCGACAAATGTGAACTCTTCGGTCGGAAGTCCCGAGACCGAGAGCGCGGCGACGGCTGCTGAGGGGCCAGGTATGGGAATGATCTCGATGCCTTCTTCGATCGCTTTTTTGATAAGCACGGAACCTGGGTCGGATATGCCCGGGGTTCCGGCATCGGAGATGAGTGCTATGGAAAAACCTGCGCGCAGCGAGTTTATGACTTCTTCACTGCGCGCTTTTTCGTTTTCTGACCAATAACTGATAAGCGGTTTCTGAATGCCGAGCGCCCTCAGAAGTTTCAGGGAATGTCGCGTATCTTCTGCGGCAATCGCGTCTACCGCCTTCAGTGTCTTGACTGCCCGATAGGTGATATCTTCAAGATTCCCGATGGGCGTTGCGACAATGTAGAGCCTGCCGCACGGCATCAGCGAACTAATTGAGCTTCTTGCTCAGATTATCGAGCCAGAGAACATGGCGCTGTTCTTCACGAATAATTTGGTCAAGCAATCCTTTTTCCGACACGACATCGCGAATACCGAGAAAATACAGAATCGTCTCTTTCTCGAAATTCAGGGCAAACAGCGCTGCTTCCTTCGTGGTCTTGATATGCTCCATCGATGGGAGCGCCTTGTTTTTTCCAAGAAAGAACTCGGATTCCACAATAGCACGCATGTAGAGGGACACCTCCTCGAAGCCTTCGATTTCAGCATCAGCCTCGCCGATGAGTTCCTTGAGACCAGCATACGCTCTCTCATGCTTCAATTCCCCGGCTGCAAGCGTTTTGAAAAGAGAAACCAGATCAGCGTTGTCCTTGAACTTCTCTGCCATTTCCGTATAAAACTGATAACCCACCCGCTCGGTCTGCACTGCCTGCTCAAGCACTTCATGAATTGAAAATTTCTCCATGGTTGTCTCCTCCTCTAAGCACATCGTGCGTATGTAAACTCGCATATACCGTTAGGTTACTCCATTTTCAGAAGTTTCCTCAACCTGGCATCGGTACGAACAACTTCATCAGCGCTGTCGGCGGTAATATCCCACGTATATTCATTTTTCGCATTCCGGTGAAGTCTGACTTTTGCCGGTCTCTTGGGCTTTACCGCTTGAATATCAGGCTGCTTTGTAGCCTGAAAAGCAGGCTGGCCAGACTTGGCATCAGCGGCAAAGGCCTGCAGACTGAATATAAATGAAATCGTGACGAGCACCAGCACAAGCCGCGGAATAAGAACTGTTTTTTTCATATACCCTCCGCTCATAAGTTATGCGTCAATAGCTTCTGTACCGGTTGGTTATAGGGAAACGGCGATCTTTGCCAAATGCGCGCTCTGTAATCTTGATACCCGGCGGCGATTGACGGCGCTTATATTCGCTCAGATCTACCATTTTCACAATACGCTTTGCGCAGCGGGCGTCACAGACCGGCAAGATAAGATCCGGAAAGCTTTTTTCCTCCTCAATATAGAGTTTCAGCACTGAATCGAGTATTTCATACGGGGGAAGCGAATCCGTGTCTTTCTGATTCGGCTTCAGCTCGGCCGTCGGCTCTTTTGTCAGAATGCGCTCTGGAATGAGGTGGAAGCCTGCCTGAGCATTTCTCCAGAAAGCCAGCGCGTAGACCATCATCTTCGGAACATCCTTGATGACGGCAAATCCTCCTGCCATATCGCCATAGAGCGTGGAATAACCGACACTCATTTCGGACTTATTCCCCGTGGTCAGCACAAGCCAGCCGAACTTGTTGGACATGGCCATCAGAATATTACCGCGAATGCGTGCCTGTATGTTCTCTTCCGTAGTATCCTGGGGCTTCCCGGCAAAAAGCTTCTGAAAGGCCCTGAGATATCCTTTAAGAATAGGGGTAATCGTCACATTGGTAAGACTGATACCAAGATTCTTGACAAGCTTGTCTACATCTTCCC
>JBBIQQ010000012.1:0-29314 GCA_037442225.1 Nitrospirota bacterium | reverse complement strand
CGCCGACCTCGGCTTCGAACGTGCGGCCGAACAGCGTGATCGCGCCGCGCGCCGACAATTCGCTGACCTCGGGCCGCACCTTGATGCTGATCCGGTCGGCCGCCAGCACGGTCGGGACGAAGTCGAGGCGGACGCCGTCAGCCGCCGTGCCTCAATAGCAGTCTCCACGCGCTACCCCCGGAAAAGAATTGCCGGATCGATTGTTTTGATCTTCCTGATTGAGATCACCGCAGCCAGCAGGCACATGACCAGAGTAAGCGCCAGCATCATCAGGGCCACTTGCCACGTTACAACCATTGTCATGCCGGTCAAGTCATACAGCCTGACGGAGATCAGCGCAATGACGAGGCTGACGACATAGCCGACGAGCGCGTTCAGAATCGCCTGCGCAAAAATAATCTGGTAAATATCAAGATTCTCGGCGCCAAGCGCTTTCATGGTCCCATACTCCTTGAGGTGCTCAACGGTAGAATTGTAGATGGTCTGCCCGACGATAAGCATTCCGACAAAGAAGCTGACGACGATGGTGAGCAGAAATGCGAACCCGACGCCGGTTTCGATGGTCCAGTACATGCGCGTCTTGTAGCTGAAGTCCGCCTTCGAGTATACGTCGACCCCGGGGAACCGCTGTCGCATGGCTTCGACAACTTCCTGAACCCGGTGCTCCGGTCGAACCTTCGCGATGATGAAAACAGTTGAGTCCTGTCCGACATACTCGACAATCCGCTGCGCGAGGCCATAGGAAGTGAAAATGAAGGGAGCGGTGGTGAATGATCTAATTCCCTCGGATATTCCTACAAGCTGGAGTCTTCTGGAGCCGATATCCCGGTACTCCCCGACCTCGATCGATCCGAGGCGCTTCATCGCTGATGCGTCGACGATAAAGAAATTCCCGTTTTTCAGCATATGAATGTCGCCGGACCTGAGATTCCACGGCCCGCCGACACCGGTGTCGGGATTGAACCCGACGATTTCGATCTGCTCCCGGCCGCCGTCTTTCTGTTTGATAATATGCCACGCCACCACGAGCTTCTCAGCCCATTGCACTCCGCTGGTGGCAAGCACCTGGTAATAAAGATACTCGGGAATCGGCTGGGCAAAGTCAAAGTTTCTGCTGTTTTTTGAAGAGACCCAGATGTCGCCCGGCGTATTGTCTATGAGAACCGACGATGCCTCCATCAGTCCCAGATAGATGCCGATTTGTGAAAAAATGAGCGTCACCGCAAAGATGACGCCGAGCAGCGTGAGCAGCGACCTCACCTTGTCATAGGTAATGATGCGCAATGCTATATGAAACATGTCTTATAATATTGCATAAATCATACCATTTGCCAGTTATTTGAACGGGTTATGCAGCACGACGCAGAGAAAGGCGCGGCGCGAAAAGACGTGAAGATCTCGGAAACCTTTGCCGGCATTCAGTTTGCAGAAACGACCATCATTTCAGACCGCGCGGACGGAAGCGGGCGGCATGTATGCAAAACAGCCTTAGGGTCGCTGCCAAAGCGTCAGGGTACAGTCAAAAGTTCAAAAAAATGACGCCCTGAGCATTCGGGACAGCCCCGCTTCAGCGGACATTTGCTCCGGTCTTCACCTGATAACAACATCGTCAACAGCGCGCCGCACAGAGCGGGCGGTCGGCGGCGGGGCGAACCCGGCTCGGAATGTCATAATCATCGCCTCGTCCTTCAGCCCGAACGCCTTTCGCAAGGCAATATCTGCCTCGATGAGCTGCGCGCAATGTTTGTCGGAAAGGCGGTCGGTGATGCCCGCGCGGACGCGCTGAATGAGGCAGGCGACGCCCGCCATCGGATGAAATGCCAGCCCGAGGCGAGTCGCATCAAGCCACACCCGCTGAAACAGTCTGCCTCCCGTAAGATAACTGCTCAGCGAGTCGTCCGGCATGGCAATCACGCCGATCGCGGAGGCGGACGCCGCAAGCCTGAAGGCATTTTGCGCGATGATTTTCGGCACGCCGAGCGGAATGAGGAGACGCGCAAGCCCCCAATTTTTTAGAAATCTGAATCCGATCTTGTCAGGAGCCTTCAGCTCAAGGGTACCGACAAAAAGACCATCCCGCGTGCGTTCGGCTTCCTCTTCGCTCCACCGGATATGGTCAAAGAGAAATGCGTGGATGTGCTCGTTCTCAAAGGCAATCGCGTCGTTGAGCGCAATGGTGCGTGCAAGCCCTGCGACTTCGGCCTGCCGCGTGACGAGCCGCACGAACCCGCCGCCTTCCGTGTGACGTGCAAGAGAGTCCTGCTGCTCCGGCGCAAGCTCCCCGCGCTCATACAGCCTGCGGTTCGTCGTCCGCGCCGCTATCATCGGCAATAACGGCTCTTGGGTAGGCTGAAACTCCGTGAACGACATAACCGAGACAAGCTCCGGCTTTCCGGCGTCGGGCAATGGCGCGACATCCGGCCGCAAGCCCCGCGCGCGTGCCGCGATGCAAATATTCTCTATCGCCGAACCATGCGCTATTATCGACGCGCGCTGGCCGAAATTGAAGAGCGAAGTGTCGGCTTCCGGAACATTCCAGATTTCAAGCGAGGAGTCTCCGGGCCGGAACCGCCAGGGCTGGCAGTTGTCGCCCGACGGCGCGAGAACGGCGTGCTTCAGAAGTGATGTGATATCCATAAGCGGACGCTCCTTTTTTCACAAACTAAGGCAGGCTTGTTCTGCCCTTCCACTGATTGTACCGCAAAACGCGCCGAAGTGCTGAACTGAAAACAAAAAAGAGAGGATGGCTCCCGCCACCCTCTCTCCCTGACAAGTTTCTTTAAGCAGCCGCTTATTTTTTCATGCGCCTTCTTGCCGCAAAACCAAGGCCAAGAAGACCCGCTCCGATAAGAACGAAGGTTGACGGCTCAGGGACAATGTTTATCGGCTGTCCGGTAATGACGAATCCGAATTGCACCGACGTTCTCTGACCCTCAGGCGTAATAAAGCCGACGCATACGCCCGAAGGGATTCCCGCAGCCTGGCACGCGGCAGAGGAAAGAATCGGGAGACCACCGGGATTGAGAGTGATCCCTTGTGCGGCTATCGGGAATATGCTCACAAAATAATTTTCACCGGCAAAGCTAAACGGCGCATTAAACGCATCTGCCTGCAAAGCGAAAATATCGCCGCACGGCGTGCTCCCGGTTCCCGCTACGCACGGACCGGCATTCGGGGTTTCCCTGAAGTTGAGGGTAAACGTAATGGTTTGTGGGCCAAACTGACCAGGAACGCTGGGCGGCGTTACCGGAAAGAGCGTGAGTGTCGACTCGATCTGGCTGGTCAGCAAGGTTGCATATGAGGCGCTAATCGGTTTATTGTGATGCGTAATCCAGTGCCCTGCGCCGGGATTGACAAGAGAATTGGTGGTGTAAAATCCCGAAACATTCGTCAGTGCTTCATTCGCTCCGGCACTCTGCGCAATGGTTATGCCACTCCGCTCCGCAGCGCCAAAAACAGCGGCTTGATTGCCTGATATTCCCCATGACACCTGATTGTCTGTCTGAATTTTGGTTCCCGTGCCTGCCGTGAACGTATTGGTTCCATTAAACTCCGTAAACAGCGTATAGTTCCATTGCGTTACAAACACGGCATCGGCAGACCCAACAGCCCCGAACAGCAACATCCCTGCTGCAAAAAGCGCGACCAGTTTCTTCTTCATCTCAATTCTCATTTGGCACCTCCAGTATGCTCAATGTTTCTAAATTTCAACTATTGAAAATATATGCCAGAACCGTGCCAATTAAATTATTTATTACAAATCAATCAGTTATTAATTTATTTTTCAGAACGCCTGCGAATTGTGTAAAATAATCCGACACCACCTCCGGCCATTGCCGGACATAAGGGCACCGGGCGGGCGGTGCGCAGCAAGCATAAAATTAAATTATTTAATTAATTCAATTATTTATGAGAATTAATCTCAGCGTGTGCTTGCCATAACAGAGATCAAGAGATCAAGTGTTAAAAAATCCGACATCAATCGAAAAAATTTACGCTTTTACATGGAGCGGCTTCTCTCTATAAGAATTCTTAACTTGATGATGCCCAAACAACCTGAGCCGCCTCTGCCGACAACGCGAATCAAGCAAAATCTTTTGTAGCGGCATCATTCTGCTCAGATTCTGCAAATCTTAAGTCTATGGAAGCAGGCTGCTCTGCCGGAGCTCATCAACAAACCGCGCAAACTCTTCAGGATGCCGCCGTCCAAGCGTTACGATGTTTTCATATAGATCGTCATCCGCAATGGCACCGGCCACCGAGAGATATCTGTTCAGAACCGCGTCAAAAACCGCCCGCTTTGCCGTATTGAAATAGTTGTCTTCGTAGGCATTTGCGACACTCATTGCCAGGTCTTCAATTTCACCCATGGTATTGTCACCTCCCGGAAAAGATATTCATTCAGTATATCAGATGCGGCTTGCCCGCCTCATGGCGATTTCGCGACACATGAGGCGCATCGGACAGAAGAAGCGGGAACGGTTATCCACGAGCGGCAGACGGGCAGAAAACTACTTCTTTTTGATGACCAGCGCTATGACGGCTGAAAGCGCGACCGCCCCCGCGAGAACGCCGAATGAAACGAGGACGTTGTTCAGCAGCGCCGGATTCCAGACAAGGAGGACGCCGAGCCCGAGCATCATCATGCCTGAAACCAGCTTGAGCACGCGGCCCTCCCGCTCGCTGAGCCGGCGTCTGCCGAGAGTAATGCTGAAGGCGCAGACGATCGTGGCGAGCGGAATGACGTAAATGATGTTGTACAGAGCGAGGTAGGCGTAATAGGTGTCTGACGGCAGATGGTTCAGCGTCAGGATGCGCGTAAAGACCATCGGGAAGCCCGCGGTGCAGAGCAGTTCATAGGAATTGGCCGCGATGGCAAGAACAATGGTCCCGGCGACGACCGCGGGCAGCGACGACGCCTTCAGTAGCTTCCGCATGCGGTCGAAAAGCTTCGGCTTGGCCGAGTCAGGGATGGTCAGCGAAACTCCTTCCTTGAACCGGAAAAAGTCCTTGATGTTGATCGCGGCGATAAGTACGGAGATTATCCCGGCGCCGGTCGTTATCAGCGCGACGTTGCCGAGCAATAAAAAAATATTCAGCCACGCCGCCATGAAGAGAAAGTAGACAAAGCCGGAAAAGAAAACGAAGACCCCCCCGACAAGAAGCATTTTTGCCCGTGAATGGGCATGAATGAGGATGCCGAGCAGCGAAAACAGGACAAAAAAAGCGCAGGGATTGAAGCCGTCGAGCCCCGCGATGACGACTGTCATGAGCGGAAGAGACAGCGATGCGGCATCAACTCTGCCGATGAACGGGACCTCAATTGAGGTGTCCTGAGGCTCCGGAGCCGCCGCCTGCCCTGATGCCGGTCCGGCGTTTTCCGCCCCCCTTTTCACCAGCCTGTCGGCAGGGTCGGGGCATCCGCTTCGCGCGCATGCGGCTATCGCGTCGCCCAGTGCCTCCTGGATCTGTGCGGAAAAGCCGACAAAACTTTTCGTGCCGACAAAGGTGACCGGCACTCCGCTGACTTCTATGCCATGGGCTTTCGCCATTGCGGCAAGCAGATGCGCGTGCTCCTGGCTGTGCCAGACTTCATAATCAAGCACGCGCATGGCGGGGTACTTTTTCTTCATCGCGCCAAGAAACTTTTTTTCGTCCTCGCAGTGAGGGCAGCCGGCTCCTTCAAAAAAATAGACACTAAACGTCCGGGAGGCGCTGAGCACGGGCTCAAGCGGAGCGGCGGCAGGCATCTTCGGCATGACAGCCGGAGCAGGCTTCTGCTGCTGCGCCGGTTCCTCGCACGGCTCTTTTGCCGTCTGCGTGCAGACACCGGGGGCATCGGCAGCAGTTGCAAAACCCGGCGCAGCGCACACGAAAAACAGGCAGAAAAGGCGGGCGAGAAAGAGCAGAGCTTTTTTCATCGCGGAAGAAGAGGCCGGTTATGACGAAGCCGGCTGACAACACAGCGCGGCCAAGTTTTTCTTATACTCATAGACTTTATTATAACAAAAGAACAGCGGGGGTTGAGCGCCGCCATGACGCGGCGCTCAACCCCCGACCGGCTGGCGGGCGTCAAAACAGACGGCGCTACCTGATTTTTTCGTAGAGCGCGGTCAGCTTGGAGCGGTATGCCTCCCTGAGCGGCTCCTCCATCTCAGCCATTGGCTTGACCGGCACGAGGTCCATGATGCGCTCCGGAGGAAGCTGCGACATATAATAGGTTCTGAGCGTGCCGCCGATCATGCCGAACATCGCCTCCTGAACATCCTGATAGGTAAGGCCGAACGACTCGGCGAGCTTATGCAGTTCATTAATCTGAAACCAGAAATAGGTCGGCCCCATGGCGGTCAGCACGGCATACGCTGGAATCTTTTCTTCCGCCACCTCCGGGCTGGTCCCGAACAGGGCGAAAAGCTCCTTGAGCCACTTTTTCTCTTCTTCGGAAATGGCGGGAGCGAAGACGACCGGATTGTATCCGGACCCGACAAACGACGGGGAATTCGGGAGCAGCCGCACGATGCGATCGAAGCCTCCCAGCATCGCCTTGAAGTGGCCGATGGACGGCTGCGGTGAAAGGGATATGAAAATCGCCTCCTGGTTCAGCGCATTCTTAATCTCGGGGAGCACGACCGGAACAATCTGCGGATGCACCGCGAGAAACACAATGTCCTGCGCCGCGGCCTCGCGGTTGTCCGTCGTTGCCCTGACTCCGGGGAACACCTGCGGGAAAGCTGCTATCGCGTCAAGGTTCGGATCGCTCACGACCATTGTTGCCGGCATCGACCCGGTGCGTTTCAGCACCTGCAGCATGATACGGACGATTCTTCCTCCACCAATGAATCCTACGCTTTTTTCGCTCATCTGTATCTCCTTCCGGGCATATGCCGGTTAATGGTTTATGATTAACTATAATTATACTCTTCTGTCACAAGATATATCCCTACCGGATATTATGCAGAAAAGTGCGCGGGGCTGCCCAGACTTGGTATAATCGACGGATGGACGATCTGGCAAAGGAGTACGTTGTTTCTTTCTTTGAGCGCTCGCTTATGCTGCATGGCGACCGGCCGGAGGCGGTCCGGTGGACGGCATCCGGACAGGCCGCGCATTACCGAGCGCTGCTTGATATCGGCGATCTTGCCGGCGCGAAGATTCTCGACTACGGCTGCGGCACCGGCGGGCTATACGGCTTTCTGTGTGAACGCGGAGTAACGGTTGACTATACCGGCTATGACATAAATTCAAAGCTGATCGAACACGCGCGGAATAAATATCCGGGCGCGCGCTTCGGGGTCTTCGATATCGAAGAGCAGGAACTTGCCGAAGAGTTCGATTATATCCTGCTCTGCGGTGTTTTCAATCTGAAGGTTCAGGGGCTTGAAGAGACCATATCCGGGGTTCTGAGAAAGCTCTACGCCAGTTGCAGGAAGGGGCTCGCGTTCAACGCGCTCTCCGATTTTAACCCGAAAAAGGATTATGAGCTGAACTATCTGAATCCCGGGGCCGTGCTTGCGTTGGCGGCACGAGAGATGTCCCCGCATGTCTCGCTGCGGCTCGACCGCATCCCGCACGATTTTTTTCTCTTTGTCTATCGCACCGCCCAGAAATTTGATGAAACGGGGATTCCGGCATGATACGGCTCAACTTTACGCGTTCCAACGGCGATATCGACGTCACAATCGACAACCTGATCAATGCCGCCGGAGATGTCCGCTGCCCTGACCTCGTCCGCGAGATGATTATCGCGGCGCTGAAGGCGGGGCAGGAGAGCGGGGAGCGCTCCGACCTCAAGCTGATGAACACGACGATGAAGGAAATGCGCATAACAACACGGATATTCGGTCAGTACCGTCAGGTGCGGAAGGTGACGGTCTTCGGCTCCGCGCGCACCAAACCCCGGGAGCCGGTCTATCAGATGGCCGTTGAGTTCGGCAGCCGCCTCGCGGAAGAAGGCTTCATGGTTATTACCGGCGCGGGCGGCGGGATCATGGAGGCGGCAAATATAGGCGCTGGACCCGGCATGTCTTTCGGCGTCAATATCCGCCTGCCGTTTGAGCAGAGGGCGAACGACACGCTGGAAGGCAATCCGCGGCTCATCACTTATAAATACTTCTTCAACCGCAAGGTGGCGTTTCTCCGGGAGGCGAGCGCCATAGCGCTTTTCCCGGGAGGATTCGGCACACTCGACGAGGCGATGGAAACGCTCACTCTTATGCAGACCGGCAAGGCCGCGCCGATGCCGCTCCTTCTTGTTGATGAGCCGGGCGGCACCTACTGGATAAAATGGATTCAGTTTTTCCACGATGAGCTTCTCGCGCAGGGCTATGTGAGCGAAGGCGACTTTCATCTGTTCGAGCGGGTCGACACCGTGGAGAGCGCGGTTGCCGCCATCCGGAAGTACTACCGCAGGTTTCACAGCATCAGATATGTGGAGGGGCTTCCGGTCGTGCGCATGCAGAAGCCGCTTCCGGAAGGCGCGCTTGAGGAGCTTCAGAATCGTTTTTCTGACATGCTGCTGCCGGGCGGCACCATCCGGACATGCGCACCGCACCCTGCTGAAGCTGACGAGCCCGAGCTTGCCGACCTGCCGAGGATTGTGCCCGACTTCAACCGGTTTGATTTCGGCCGGCTCAAAAGCTTCATCGAGGCGCTGAACGACTATGCGTAGCGGACGGCTCCGCCGCCGTCGTTATCTCGCAGGGGAGTTTTCATGAAGCGCCGCGCTTCAGAGCCGAAATCCGCAGCAAAGAAAACTCCCGCAAAAAAACGCGGCGCCATACGGCGGGGGTTTCTTCCTTTTCTTCTCGTATGCGTGGCGGGTTTTCTGATAGCGGGAGCTGTCGCGCTCTATAACGCCGCCCGCATCCTGCAGCTCAATGAACCTCCGATGCGTTCCGACGCGCTCGTCGTTCCGGGCGGAAGCCCGGTGCGGTCTTTTCATGCCGCGCGGCTTTACCGCGACGGGTACGCGCCGATGATCTACGTTGGCATCCCTGTCGAAACTTCGGGCGACGCGAAGATTCGCAAAGCAGGCATTGCCTGGCCGCGCGAGGAGGAGCTTGCCGTGCAGATTCTGCTGAAAGAGGGCGTGCCCCGGCATGCCGTCAGCCTGTACGGACCTGCCAAGAGCACCGCGGAAGAAGCGGAGGTGCTCGCGCGGACGCACACAAAAAAGCCCTGCAGCCTGCTGGCGGTCACCTCTCCGTACCATACCCGGCGGGTGAGCATTGTCTTCCGCGACGCAATGCCGGAATGCGCGATCACAGTTGCCAGCACGCCTGATGAAGCGTTTCCGGATGCCTGGTGGCAGAGCCAGGACGCCGCCCGGCAGGTGGTTCTCGAAATCATGAAGATACTCTTCTATAAAGCCGGGTGGCGGTATTATTCCCCGACTCCCGCGTAAGCCCACAGTCTCACACTTTTGAAAATTTCATCAGACAAGACAGGAGGAATACATTCGCCCCCCATCCACAGTGCACCGAATCTCTTTCACGGCTGCGCCTATCTTCAAGGCACACCGTGGAAAATGCAACGAATAAAAGCCTATCAGGAAGAAAGCGCCACTCCTGAGAAGCGCAGGCGATGGAGTTTCAGGGAGGCGAGACCGTGCAGCGGATTATTGAAGACAAGAGTCAGCTGGTACTCAGGCGTCATCAAATACCGCTCGTAAATCATGGGGCGAGCCTCGGCAGGAATCCAAAAATCACAATCCGGAGATGTCACAGGCGCGCCGCACAGAACAACAGCCTGTTCGTAATATCCTGCATAAATCCCGTCTCCCTTGCCTTCTCACCTTGCAAATCCTAAAGCGAACGCAAATGCTCTTCCCATTCTATCGGGAGAAGATTCTTCTTGGTATTGTTGCATGACTTGCAGGCAGTGACGAGATTGGCTTTGGTGGATTTGCCGCCGCGGATGAGCGGAACGATGTGGTCCATGGTGAGTTCCGACGGAGGGACGGCAGCGTCGCAGTAATAACAGACGCCCCGGGCAAGCTTCTGTTTCCACCAGGCGCCCTGCCGCAGTTCGCGCGCCTTGGCGCGCTCCCGCTTGATCTCCTCATCGGAGGCGGCCGGGATGAACAATCCTATCTCCGTCCCCTCTTGTTCTCTTCTTCTTCGAAATATTTTTTGTAGACGATATCCCACTCCGGACTGCCTTCGACCAGTCTTCTGGAAAGAGTGTCAATCTTTGCGCGCACCGCGGCGTCAAGATCTTCCCCAAGCTTCAATTCGGCGACGAACGCCCGCTTTATTTCTCGGCGGATGTCGCTCTCTTCAACTTTCGCCTCAAGAAGCCCCTGCTGAAGCAGTCCGCGCAAAAGCATGTGTGTGGTATGGGTGATTTTGTCCTCGGAAAGCATCATAGGATGATGTTCCTTTCCCTGACAAGCTTCATCTTGGTCATTTCGAACAGTTTGCGGTAGTCCACGCGGCCCTTGTTGATTTCATTTTCATGCTTCCGGAGCATCTGCCGCACCTCTTCGTTGAGGCGATCTTCAATGGTGAGTTCGTGCATGAGCAGTTTTTCGGTTTCTTCAACAAGCTGCGAGAGCGGGACCGTCGGCTCGATGAGGTCTTTCTTCATCAGAGCATCGACGATCCGCTGCGAGATCACCGGAACCCAATTCTTTGGGATCCGCATGCGTCTATCGCTCCATGAACGGCATAAGCGCGATAGTGCGGGCGCGCTTGATTGCTTCGGTCAACTCGCGTTGATGAGCAGCGCAGGTGCCGGTCATCTTGCGGGAAAGAATCTTTCCGCGCTCGGTCATATAGCTCCGGAGCGTCTTGAGCTCCTTGTAATCGATGAATGGAACTTTATCCGCGCAGAATCTGCAGAACTTTCTTCTCTGAAATCTCCTCTGTTGATATGCCATATATCTATCCTTCCTTTTCTCTGACGTCGTTTAAAAAGGCTCGAGATCCGAGACCTCGTCCGGCGGCGGCGCCTCTGCGGAACCTAACCCTGCGGACGATCCTTCTTTTTTGGAGAGGAACCGCAGGGTATTCGTCACCACTTCCATCTTCGACTTCTTCTGGCCTTCATACTCCCAGCGACGCTCCCGGAGTCTGCCTTCAACAAGCACCGAACGGCCCTTGCTCAGGTACTGGCCGCAGGACTCCGCCTGCTTGCCCCAGACAATGCAATCAATAAAAAGCGTCTCTTCCTTGTTCTCATCACCGGAACGGTACCGCGAATTCACCGCGATCGCAACGGTCGCAACAGGCGTACCGGCCGGCGTGTACCGGACTTCGGGGTCCTTGGTAAGATTGCCGATGAGAATGACTCGGTTGAACATTATGCTTTCGCTTTCTGCTCCGCGGGAGCGACTTCAGCTGCAGTTACCGGAATGCCGGTAATATCGGCCGGAAGCGCCGCAATCTGCTTCGTGCCGAGCCGGATAACCATAAACTTGATGATTTGGTCGTAGACCTTAAAGAATGTTTCCATCTGACGGATTGCCGAAGACGGAGCCTTGTAGATAAACATAACATAGTAGCCCATCTTCTGCTTGTTCATCTCGTAGGCGAGACGGCGCTTGCCCCAATTGTCTACCTTGAGGACTTCTCCGCCGCCCTTGACGATGACCTCCGCGACCTTGTCGAGCGCGGCCTTCAGTTCGTCTTCAGCGAGGGAAGGGTTGATAATAACTACTGTTTCATAAAAATTCACCTGACACCTCCATCTGGATCTGTAGCCCTGTCCCAAGGAAGAGCATGGAGGGACACCCTGCGTCGCAAAAACACGGGATACCCGTAACTTGTTTTTATACCATAGCCGGTATGGGAAAATCAAACCATTCCGTAGATTTTCAGCTTTTTTGACAATGTGTTGCGGTTGATGCCGAGAAGCTTCGCAGCCTTGAACTGGTTGCCGCCGGTCTCCTTGAGCACAATCGCAAACAGCGCCTTATCGACTTCCATGCTGACCGTATCGTAAAGATTGGAACTTTCGAGCTTCTTCATCTGCTTCAGAAACCCGTTCAGCTTGCCTTCCAGAAAGTCGCGTATGGAGCAGGCTCCGTACACCTCGGAGAAGAGGTCTTTCCGCTCTATCAGACTGCCACGCGAGAGGATGCAGGCTTTTTTGATAGCATTTTCGAGCTCCCGGACATTGCCCGGCCAGTCATGTTCCTGCAGCGCCTTCTGCGCGTCCTTCGAGAGTTCCTTGGGAGCAAGGTCGAGCACCCGGGATGTTTCGCCGAGAAAATGCCCGGCAAGCGCGATGACATCCTCCTGCCGCTCGCGGAGCGGTGGCAGATGAATCCCGACAACATTGAAACGGTAGTACAAATCTTCCCGGAACTGCCCGTTTCGCACACACTCTTTCAAATCGCGATTCGTGGCGCCGATGATACGGACATCCGCCTTGACTACC
Organism: Nitrospirota bacterium; assembly: GCA_037442225.1. Lineage (GTDB taxonomy): Bacteria > Nitrospirota > Thermodesulfovibrionia > Thermodesulfovibrionales > Dissulfurispiraceae > JAAYUK01. The sequence goes on along the minus strand of JBBIQQ010000012.1, from coordinate 16,933 downwards.
TTGCTGCTGCCGAGGGGGCTGTATTCGCGATCCTGCAGAAATCGGAGCAATTTGGCCTGCAACCCCAGGTCCAGCTCGGAAATCTCATCAAGGAAGAGCGTGCCGCCGTCAGCCGATTGAATTTTACCCGACCTTTTTTCATGCGCGCCGGTAAAGGCGCCCTTTTCCCAGCCGAAAAGTTCGGCCTCAAGCAGATCCCGGGGAATAGCCGCAGCGTTAACTGCCGCAAACGGGCCGACCTTTCGGGGGCTGTTGTTATGAATGCTGCAGGCAACCAGCTCCTTGCCGGTTCCGCTTTCTCCGGAAATCAGCACGGTCACATCCTTGGGCGCGACCCGGCCCACCTCCTTGAACACCTTGAGCATCTCTTTGCTCCGGCCGATCATGAACGATGCCTTCTGCTCCTCTTTGTTCTGGCGGAGCTCCAAGAGTTCATCGCGCAGGGCAATGTCGCGAAATGCCTTGTCAACAACGATTTTCAGCTCTTCTATGTCGAACGGCTTTTCGAGGTAGTCATAGGCTCCCTCGCGCATCGCTTCAACCGCGCTCTCCATTCTGCCGTGAGCGGTCACCATAATGACGAGGGCTTCAGGATTGAAGACCCGGATATCCTTGAGCGCGTCAAGACCGCTGCCGTCCGGCAGCATCATGTCAAGAAGAACAAGGCGGTAACCGTCCAGCACCTTCATACCGGCCTTAAGCGTCGTCTTTGCTTCTATGTCATACCCGGCGGACTCAAGTGCCTTTCGAACAACCCAGAGCACGCTTTCGTCGTCGTCAATCACCAGTAATCGTCTGTCTGCCATTGTCATCTTTTCTTCCCGGAAGTTGGGGGGGGCCCCGTTTGGAATGGTAAGTATACGCTAAACGTCGTCCCGCTGCCAAGTGCGCTTTTCACCTTGATTATCCCGTCATGATCCCGGATGATCTTTTTTGAGAGGGCGAGGCCAAGACCGCTGCCGCCCGTCTTCCGCGTGTAATATGGCAGAAAAATACGGGGAATCTCCTCGCGCGTAATGCCCGCCCCGGTGTCCTGAATCGCGATAACCGCCCAGCGCTGTTTCCGCATGCTCCGGGCGCGGCCTGAGGGTTCATGGATAAGGGCATATTCGTGCGAAGGGCGGGTTGAAATCGAAATAACGCGTTCACCCTTCATCAAAGATACCGACTCTGCGGCATTCTTGAGCAGATTGATGAGCACCTGCAGAAGCTTGCTCTCATCCCCCGCGATTATCGGCAGGCTCGGGTCGTACGATTTCCGAATAGTGACGGCATGTTCTCTGATGGCCGGCTGCATGACATGCAGCGCATGCTCGACAATCTCATGAATATTGACGGGGTGGAACGCCGGCTTGCGGGTAATTGTAAGATAGCTCTGCACAACGGCGTTCAGGCGGTCAGTTTCCTTGAGAATCAGCCGGACGGCTTCCGCCGCTTCCCCTCCCGGCGTAGTTTTTTTGAGGATCTGGGCGGCGCCTTTGATGCCGCTCAGCGGGTTTTTCACTTCATGCGCGATAGCGCCGAGCAGGTAGAGCAAGGAGTCGAACTGAAAGTCTTCACGCTCGGTAATATCCAGATGCTCACGAATGCAGAACAGGGCGCCTTCCAGTTTCGCTTCGGCATAGTAGGGCACAATCGCGAGATCAACCGTGACAGAACGGCCGGCCTCAAGATGTATATCCTTGCCGTTGTATGGCCGCCCTTCGGCAAGCGTATTGCCGAGAAAAACCGCCAGATCCGGAGGCTGCGTAAAGAGGTCTCCGATTTCCGCGCCTCGCAGTTCCGTGCTGTTTCTGCCGAAAAACTCTTCAGCCGCCCTGTTGACGAATACCAGTTCTCCCTGCTGATTAAAGAGGCAGACCGCTTCGTCAAGGTTCTGCAGGATTGCTTCGGCAAGCTCCACGGCTAACCCCGGTACAGATGTTTTTCTTCGATATAGGAAGCAACAGGGTCGGGAACAAGATAACGGATGCTCCTGCCCTCGCGAACAAGCCGGCGAATCCGTGTAGAGGAAATGGCCAGCATCGTCGTCTCAAGGAAAAAGACCGTTTTGCCGCCGCGCAGCCGCCAGGTCTCCGGGGCGGCAGACAGTCGCGCATCCAGAAACGGCGACTGCCGGACAAGCTCGGGCGCAACCATTGGACGGGTCACGACCGCAAGGTCGACAAGGGTTATCAGATCTTCAGGGCAGTGCCAGTTCGGAAGATCGAGGAACGCGTCAGCGCCGAGAATAAACACCAGACTATCCTGAGGGTACTGCCCGGCAAGAATCCGTGCGGTATCGACCGTAAACGATTTTCGCGTGGTCCGCAGTTCAGCATCCGACAAGGAGAACTTCGGATTGCCTTCGATAGCAAGCCGCGTGAGCGCAACCCGGTCGTGAACATCAGCAAGCTCGCTGTTCTTCAGCGGCGGATTTCCAGACGGAAGAAACAGAACCGTGTCGAGCCCGAGGGTGGTTCCGGCCTCTTCGGCTGCGCGCAGATGGCCATAGTGGACAGGATTGAATGTCCCTCCAAAAAACCCGAGCCGCACGGCAGCTGATCCCTATGGTTCGAGAATCTTATCGAGTGCCTCGTCGCCTTTGGGCTGGGCCCGCGGGGCTTCCTCCGGCACATAGAGCATGACTCCGCCCCGCACCGGGCGCACAACGATTTTGCCCTGCGCGGCAAGCTCGTTCGTTATCTTGACAGGGTCGTCGTTGTCAAAATACTTCTTGAATGCCTGGTTGAAGCCGGAATAGACCGTATGGATGCCTTTATAGTTGTCTTTCCGAAGAGCGTGGATAGCCTTTTTGATAAACTCCTCGCGGCTCAGCTTCAGGGTGTCATCATGGCCCGGCCCGAGAATGGCCGAAAGCGCCTCATCTGCCCTGTTCAGAACCGCAGGAGCGTCTTCCGGGAGATACAGCATGACGCCGCCCCGCACCGGACGAATCACGATTTTGCCCTGCGCGGCAAGCTCATTGGTCACCTGTATGGGATTAACCTCGCCGTAATGTTTTTTGAATGCCTGGTTGAAGCCGGAATAGACCGTATGGATGCCTTTATAATTATCCTTACGCAGCTTGACGATAGCCTTTTTTACGAACTCCTCATAGTTCAGCTTCTCGGACATGACAGCCCTCCCCGTATTGTTTATTCCCGGACCTGTCCGTTGCCGAAGACAACGAATTTGGTGCAGGTTAATTCCTCGAGCCCCATCGGCCCGCGAGCGTGAATTTTGTCGGTTGATATGCCGATTTCGGCGCCAAGACCGAACTGAAAACCATCATTCAGTCGCGTGGAAGCATTCACCAGTACAGCGGAGGAGTCAACCTCGCGGACAAAGCGCATCGCCTTCGCGTAATGTTCCGTCACTATGACATCGGTGTGCAGCGAACCATATGCGGCTATGTGCTCCATCGCCTCTTCCATATCTTTCACGACCCGCACATTCAGAATCAGGTCAAGGTACTCTTTTCCGTAATCACTCCTGGCGACCTTCTTCGCGCCCGCGAACAGTTTCCGCACAGCCTCGTCACCCTTAATGGTCACGCCTGCCGCGGCAAACCTCTTCAACATCTTCGGGAGGAACTTCTTCGCTACCGGAGCGTCAACGAGCATCGTCTCCATGGCATTGCAGGTCCCGGGCCGCTGCACCTTGGCATTGAAGCAGACCGACTCGGCCATCTTGAGATCCGCGTCGCGGTCGACAAAGACATGGCACACCCCCTTGTAATGCTTGAGGACCGGAATGCGGGCATTCTCGGTCACGGTCCGGATAAGCCCCTCCCCGCCGCGCGGGATTACGAGGTCTATCATCCCTTCAAGCTGGATCATTTCGAGCACCGCCTCATGGCCGTGGGCATCAAGATAGGTGACAGCGCCGGGATGAATGCCGTGCCCCCGCAAAACACTCTGCAGAACCTGGACGATTATTCGGTTGGAGTTCAGCGCTTCGGACCCGCCGCGCAGGATTACGGCATTGCCGGTCTTCAGGCAGAGGCCCGATGCATCGGCCGTTACATTCGGCCGCGATTCGTAGATCATGGCGATGACCCCAATCGGCACACGCATGCGGCCGACCGTCATCCCGTTCGGCCGCTGCTGCATCCTGCTGATCTCGCCGACCGGATCCGGCAATCGGGCGATTTCAACAAGACCCTGCGCCATTTCGTCGATTCTCTTTGCGGTAAGCGCAAGCCGGTCAATCATGGCGGCGGAAAGACCTTTTTTGCGCGCAACCTCGAGGTCTTTCGCGTTTTCTTCCATAAGGCCGGCCGCTCGCTCCCTGAGAGCAGCCGCCATCGCGACCAGCACATCGTTTTTCATCTGCGATGAGGCGGTCGCAAGACTGCGGGCGCCGGCCCTGGCTTCTCCGGCCTTTTCGAGGACAAACCGCTTTATATCCATAGAACACTCCTTCATAGTACTTATAGCATACAGATAGTATTAAACATATACTGTTTTTAGCGGAAAATCAATGTCATTCATGGAGATATTGTGAAGAATGAACAGAGAGGGCATTCTGAAGGCGGATTGCGCAGGGGCGGATATCCTCCTCCCCGCTATGAAGCATCGTCATGCGTGGGTTTCTGGCACGGTCTGGTTGCGCTGCGGGCTGTTTTTTAACAGGGCCTTCGCCCGCTCGAGGAATCCATACATCTTGAGGTCAACACAGTCTCCTGCTTCGGTGAACTCCCTGAGCCGCTCATACGCCAGCTCCATCGGAACCAGAAAAACCTCGATGCGCTCGGACTCATCCGGCTGAACAGAGAGCTTCAGTGCATCCGACGCCGGCGCCGCGTCCCTGCAGAGATAGACCGTCGTTATCTCGGTCGAAAGTCCCGAAGAGACGGGACCCTCCGCGAGCAGTTCAATGCTGTTGCCGGCATATCCGGTTTCTTCCAGCAGTTCCCGGATCGCAGCGGCCTGCAGCGTTTCATGCCGGTCGTTCAGCCCTGCTGGAAATTCGATCACATGCCGGTTCAGCACAGGACGAAACTGACGAATGAAGATGAACTCCCCGGCTTTTGTTATGGGAATGACGATAACGATGCCGTTGCAGTTCACCCGCTCGACCGCCTCCCACGAACGCAGAACCCCTGAGGAGTCCCGATACGTCAGAAGCACGCAACGGATAAACCTGCCCTCCCAGACGACAGCGCGGTCAACAATTTCCAAAAAGATTCCTTTCAACCATGAGAGCTTTCCCCGTATAAGCTTCCGTCGTGCCCGGCTTCCGGTCTGCAGCTCTTCCCCGCCTCCGGCCTTTCCTCAGCCCGGCGGCCACTGCATCTGGCGTCCGCCGAGCATGTGAACGTGCAGATGATACACCGACTGCCCGCTTTCCGGATTGCAGTTTGAGACGATGCGGAAACCGCGCTCGGCGATGTTTTTTGTGCGCGCGACGCCCCGCGCGACTTTCAGAAGGTGCCATATCAGATCGCCCTCATCTTCCGGCACATCCAGCAGGGTTGCAAAGTGTTTTTTCGGGATGATGAGGATATGCACCGGAGCTTTCGGGTCGATGTCCTCAAACGCCAACACCCGCTCGTCTTCAAAAACAATGCGGGCAGGGACTTCTCGATTCACTATTTTGCAGAAAAGGCAGTTTTGCATGGCACCCCCCCTAAGGCAAGGAGCGCGGAAGCTCGCCGCAAATCAGGCAGCGGAGAAACCCGCTTCCTGATTTTCCGCCCTCCGTTTGTCAGCTCTTTTGTCAGATCTTCGGAGCTTCAATTTTTCTGTAAAAACAGGATCTCTCGCCGGTGTGGCAGGCTCCCTTGCCGTGCTGTTTCACCTTTACCAGCAGGGTGTCTGCGTCACAATCGTACCAAATGCCCCTGACCTCCTGCAGATCTCCCGAGGTTTCCCCCTTCTTCCAGAACTTCTGGCGCGAACGCGACCAGAAATGTGTGAAACCTGACTCCAGCGTCATCTTCAGGGAAACGTCGTTCATATAAGCAAGCATCAGGATATCGCCGTTTTCAGCATCCTGCACAATGGCGGGGATAAGGCCTTTTTCATCGTATTTCAGTTCCGGCAGCACGATTCCTCCTCAATAAAATTCATCTCTCAGGCTTCAGTCGTCAGATCCTATTGCGGCTCAGTAGTTGAGGATTTCGAGAAGATCGCGCAGATCCTGCTCTTCGTCGCCCTGCGCGGTTATGACGCGTACGCGGAATGCTTCAACAAGTTTTTCCCGATCTCCCTGAACAACAGGGTCAAGCTGCATCGCGAGTTCCAGAGCTTTGGCGGCGTCACTGAACTGTCCGGCCCGATTATATGCGAGCGCTATCCCCAAATAAGGGATAATGTAGTCAGGATTGCGTTTAAGCGCGGTCTTGAATGCTGACAGCGCGTCATCAAGCCTGCCGAGGCGGTAATATGCCGTGCCGAGGTTGTTCAGCGCGAGTTCGGGGGTTCTGTAAAGAAGATTCGCGAGAGCGCTTTTCAGGACGCCAACCGCGTCGTCGTAACGCCCGGCTTTGAGATAGGCAAGGCCAAGACTGTTATATGCGTCGGAGTAGTTTGACCGTGCTGAGACAGCACGTCGAAAAGCGGAAATCGCATTGTCGGAATCTTCAAAAGAAAGATAGACCAGTCCGAGATAGTACAGGGTTTCAGCATCATTGGCGTCGAGCGTGAGGGCTGTCTGAAATTCGACGAACGCAAGCTGGTTTTTCCCCTCGTTCAGATACGCCACGCCCATTTTTTTGTAAAACTCGGCGTTTTTTCCTGACTCGACAAGCGTTGACGCGCAACCGGACACCATGATGCCGACAACAAGCATGACGGACGCGAGTGCTGTTCTCATAGACACGAGTTTATCGCATTTGCGAGGTGAAGGGCAAGCGGAATCACGGAGTCGGAATTCAGAGCCTGCGACTCAGGGATTGGCCGTTTCTTCCGGATTCCTGCTGCTGAGTTCTGCTTCAACCCTGAGGAGCACCGCTTCAATGGCCGGAATTTTTTGATCCGAGGCTGAAGGCAATTTGAACTCGAACCCCTCAGGAAGGAATCTGAGCTGAGGCGGGTTTTTCTGACCCTGCAGCGCAAACAATGATTGCAGCAAACGTTCATAGAAATCATCTGAAGGATCCGGCATATCGCCCGCAGGAGCGCCCAGGCAGCGGCACCATTGGCCGACTATGGCAATACGGGACAGACGGAGCGTTCGTGCGAGAATCTTAATTCGTGCCGCGGAAAAGAGGCCGGCAACTTCAGGCGGCATCGGCCCGAAGCGGTCGCGAACCTCGTCAATCAACCGGGCAAGCGCCTCTCTCGTCCGCGACGCGGCAATTCGCCGGTACAGGCTGAGCCGCAAAAGAGTATCGGAAACGTAGTCATCAGGCACAAACGCCGAGATGCAGAGCTGAATCTGCGGGTCAACGGCTTCCGCGACCGCTTCCCCCTTCAGCTCCTGAACGGCGCGTTCGAGAAGCTCCGCATAAAGGTCAAACCCTATGCGCGCTATGTGACCCGACTGCTGGGCGCCGAGGAGGTTTCCCGCCCCGCGGATCTCGAGGTCGCGCATGGCGAGACGAAACCCGGCGCCAAGATAACTCATCTCCTGAATCGCCTGCAGCCGGCGGCGGGCATCAGGATGCAGCGATTCATTGCCGGGTATAAGGAAATACGCGTATGCTTGCTGATCGCTCCGCCCCACCCGACCCCGCAACTGATACAGATCGGCGAGGCCGAATGTGTCAGCCCGATCTATCATGATAGTGTTCGCGGATGCAATATCAATGCCGGCGCCGATAATCGCCGTGCATACGAGGACATTGATTTTCCTGTCGAGAAAGTCGAGCATGATGCGCTCAAGCTGCCGCTCGCGCATCTGACCGTGCGCGGCGCCGATATGCGCCTCGGGAACAATCCTGCTGATGCGCTCCACAATGAGGTCCATGTCGCTGATGCGGTTATGGAGAAAGAAGACCTGCCCGTCGCGCCGCAGTTCCCGGCGTATCGCGTCCTGCAGTGTCCTGTCGTTCCACGGAGTTACGATACTGCGCACCGCAAGGCGGTCTTCCGGCGGCGTCTGGATTGTGCACAGTTCGCGGACATTCGCGAGCGCCATGTGCAGCGTGCGCGGAATCGGCGTGGCGGTCATGCTCAGCACGTCCACACTTTTTTTCAGTTCTTTCAGGCGCTCTTTCTGACCAACGCCGAAGCGGTGCTCCTCATCGACAATAAGCAGTCCGAGATCGTGAAATCCGACCCGCTTCCCCAGCAGCATATGCGTGCCGATCACAAGATCAATCTCCCCGCGCCGCAGACCCTCAAGGCAGCGATTGATATCAGCCTTTGGCCGAAAGCGGGAGAGGTAGTCAATTCTGACCGGAAACCCGGAGAAGCGCTGCCGGAAGGTCCGGAAATGCTGCTCGGCGAGAATCGTTGTCGGCACCATGACTGCGACCTGCCTGCCATCGTATACCGCGCGGAACGCCGCCTTGACGGCCACTTCGGTTTTTCCGTAGCCAACGTCTCCGCAGAGCAGCATATCCATCGGCGCATCCGAATGCATATGCATTTTGATGGTCTCGACAGCCTTCTGCTGATCCTCGGTTTCCTCATAAGGGAAGAAGTCATCAAAGTCCCGGTGCATAGCCGTATCGGGGCTGAAGACGAAGCCGCGCGCGGTTTTCCGCTCGGCATAGAGCTTCAGCAGCCGTTTAGCCAGATCCTGCAGAGACTGTTTTACCCGCTTTTTGGCGGCGGCAAACCGCTTGCCGCCCAGTTTGTCGAGCTGGGGATGCTGATCTTCTCCCGCCTGATACTTCTGTATGCGCTCCATGCCGGCAAACGGAAGATAGACGCGGTCGCCGCCCGCGTATTCAAGCACAAGAAAGTCTTCCTCATAATCCTCCGTCTTCTGGTGCTGCATGCCGGCAAAGCGCCCGATGCCGTGATCCTTGTGTACGATAAGATCGCCGGCCTGCAGATCATCAATCGTCAGAAGGAGCCGCGAAACACGGGAACGTTTGAGCGCGCGGTATGCCGGGCGCTCACCGAAGAGTTCCCGTCCGGTTATGACGATGAAGTCATCCAGGTGCAGCCCTCCGGACAACCCTCCCGTCGTAATGCAGGCAAGACCCTCGTATGCAGCTGCCTGCGGAATTTCGAGCATGGGCGCGATCAGCCCGGCTTCGGTAAAAAGGTCATGGAGCCGATCGGCCTGCCCGTGCGAGGGCAGAACGGCGAGAATGCGTTTCCGCAGGGCTTTCAGAGCTGACACGCCGTCTTCAGCGCTTTTTCTCTCTTCGGGCAGAATGCCCAGTCCCTGAACCGGCAGGGCTCCAGCGGAAAGCGAGCCGTCCTCGACGGCAAGCGGCGTCACACGGACAGCGTGTTCATCGCCGGCATACTCGTCAGCGGAGGCAGCGGCAAAGAAGCTGAAGGCGCCGCGCTCACGGGCAAGTTCAAAAATGCTGCGCGCCTCGCCCGCCTCAGCGGCAGGATAGATCGTCAATTCCGGGATTTCAATTATGGAACGCTGCGTCTCGACCTCAAAACACCGCATCAGCTCGATGGTGTCTCCGAAAAATTCGACGCGGACAGGATCCGCCGCAGTCACGGCGAAGATATCAATAACCCATGCCCGCTCCGCAAACTCTCCCGGCTCGACGACAATCTCGACCTTCCGGTAGCCAAGACGGATAAGGCCGGCGATCAGCGCGCGGCGCTCAAAAACCTGCTGTTTGACAACCGTCAGGGGCTGCGGCATCTCCGGGCCGCAACTGACCTTCCCCGCCTCGGCAGAGCCGATAATGGTGAAGCGATCCCCCTGCGCCAGTCTCTGCACTATTCTTGCTCTCTGTCCGATGCTCTCCGGCGAACCGGCGGGCGGCAGCAGAACGGCTTCATGCGCGGCCTTCGGCCATTCCGACAACAGCGAGTGAAAAAAGCGGAGATCGGTGAAGAGCCGCTGAGCGCGTTCAGGGGTTTCCTCAACAACAATGGCGGGATCCTTGCAACAGGCAACCAGCAGAGCAAGGTGCGCGGAGGAACAGCCGTTCAGCGCCGGGACAGCATGTTCGAAAAGCGCCGCAAGCAGACGATCCGCGTGGGCGGTGAGGTGCGATTTCCAGGAAAGCTCCATCATTTCATTATACCGGAGTCCTGAAGCTCTCCATCTTCACAGATTCTCCCTTTTCTTTCTGACTTCTTCCGCTTTCTGCGGTACAATAAACGCATGGACAAACAACTGATCACCGACGAAATGCGGAAAACCTTGCGCGAAGCGCTCAATGGCCTTGTGAAAGAGGTTGCTCTGGAAATTTTCACCCAAAAAGAGGTGAATGCTGATTACAACGATGCTACCGTGGAACTGGTAAGCGAGATCGCCCGGCTTTCCCCGAAAATCAGGGCCTCGTTTTTTGAACTCCGAAGCGAACAGGCGAGAAAACGGAAGGTGCTGCGGAGTCCGACGATTCTTCTCGCGCCGGATGCATACGCCATCAAGCTGACAGGCTCCCCGCTGGGAGAAGAGGGACGCTCCTTTGTGATGTCGCTGCTGATGATTTCGCTGAAAAGCGTCGTTCTGACAATGCAATCGGTGCAGCGGCTCGCAGGATTGAACGAAAAGCGCTTCATCGAGATTTTCGTCAGCCCGACCTGCCCGTACTGCCCGCAGCAGGTTCTCTATGGTGTGTCAGCGGCAATCACGCGGCCGGATCTTATTTCGGTCGAGGTGATAGAAATCTTTGAGCATCAGGATATTGCGAAATCCCGCGGCGTGCTCTCGGTCCCCCAGACGTTCATCAACGGCGCGCTGACCGCCCGGGGCGCCGAGTCCGAAGAGCTCTTTGTTGAATCGCTCTTCACCCTCAGGGAGCCTGAACCGGTTCTTGCCGGTGACCCGGGGGATGAATTGGAAGTGGACCTGCTGATTATAGGAGCCGGCCCCGCCGGACTCACATCCGCAATCTATGCGGGACGCTCCGGCCTGGCCGCGGCGGTGATTGAACGCCGTTCAATCGGCGGACAGATTATGATCACCCCTGTCGTTGAGAATTACCCCGGCTTTTCGCGCATAGCCGGCCGCGCGCTCGTTGAGCTTATGGCGCAGCAGGCGCTCCAATACACGAAAATCAGGCTTTCAGAGGATGTCGTCTCCATTTCCCGGGAAGCGGACCGGTATGCGGTAAAGACAACTCGTTCGCTTTTCCGGACAAAAGGCGTCATCATCGCTTCCGGCGCTGACAGCAAGCGCCTCGGGGTTCCGGGAGAACAGGAGTTTTCGGGCAGGGGAGTCAGCTATTGTGCCGAATGCGACGGTTATTTCTACAAAGACGGAAAGCGGGTCGTCGTTGTGGGCGGCGGCAACACCGCTGTAACGGAAGCCCTGTACCTGCACGGGCTTGGCGCGAAGGTGACGCTGGTCCACCGGCGGGGCGCATTGCGTGCGGAGCAGCGCCTGCAGGACAGCCTTCTCAAGACCGACGCCGCTATGCTCCTGAACACGGAGGTGATGGAAATTCTCGGAGATCGTTCCGTCTCCGGAGTCCGCGTAAAGAATACCCAGACCGGTGAAGCAGCCGAAATCAAGACTGACGGCGTGTTCCTCGCTATCGGCTATACGCCGAACAACGAAGTGGCGCGCTTATTGAATCTGCCGGTCAGCGAGGCAGGCTACATTATCGCCGACTCTCACCAAAGGACCGCTCTTCCGCTTGTGTATGCCGCCGGGGATGTCACGGGCAACGCAAAACAGATTGTCGTGGCTGTGGGACAGGGTTCAATCGCCGCGATATCAGCGTTTGAGGACATCAAGAGTCCATACTGGATTGACAAGGCGGAGAAAGAGACTAAGGATCCTCCGGAAGGATGATCAGCACAGTTGTTCGCCGTACAAAAAGATCCGCATCCGCTGTGCATGCAGTTTTTCGAGAAACTCATCAACGCCGATGCCGAGCAGGCGCGCAATGCTTGCTGGCGCATCGCTCTCCTCCCGCAGGGTCGTCTCGTTTCTGAGCCGCAGCATGGTGTCGGCTATCCTGAAAAAAAGATAGGCATTCTTCAGCAGGTCTGCTGCCTCCGGGACGAGTATCCCGTGAAGGGAAAGCCTTCGGATGGCATCAATCGTATTGGGCACAAGTATGGCCGGGCAGTCCGCGCAATGCTGCAGCTGCAGATACTGGACGATGAATTCGATTTCGTTGATGCCGCCGGCTCCCAGCCTGATATCACAGACACCCGACAAAGGCGCGTCTTTCGCCCTCTCGCTCTCGATTCTCTGCCGCATGCGGCGTATGCTGCCAAGAGTTACCTCCTGCCCGCGCAGGGTCAGCACATCCGTCCGCATCGCGATAAAAGCCCTGCGCACTGAAACGCTTCCGTTGACCGGGCGGGCCTTCAGCAGCGCCTGCAGCTCCCAGGGATGCGCATGCTTCTCGTAATACCGGCGCAGTCCCGCAAATGGGATGACCAGCGGTCCTTTGTTGCCGTCAGGCCTGAGCCGGGTGTCTATGCTGTAAGCGACACCGTCGCGCGTGTATGACATGGCGGCCTTCATCAGGTTTTCGGCCTGCCGGATGTGCGGCACTTCCGGCGCCTGGGCTGTCATGAACACAAGATCGAGATCCGAATTGAAGCTGATTTCCCGGCCGCCGAGCTTCCCGTACCCGAGGATGATCAACTCGTCCTCGGTCCTTGCGGAAAGGCTCTGCTCGGTCCGCAGAAGCTTTGTGATGATCGTTTCGGAGATGGTCGTCAGAGAATGCGTCAACTGGATGACGTTGATCGCGCCGTTCAGAAAGCGCGTTCCGAGCCGGATCTCCTCAAGGCGGCGCAGCAGCCGGACTGCCTGCATAGGGTCTTTCCGTTCCGCGAGGACCGACAGCTCATGGACAATCTCCGAGCGCGTGCGCCAGCGTATCTCGCCCTCCACGAGAGACCCCATATACTCTGGATTGCTCATGACGAGCTTGGCCAGATAATCGCTCTGCGCGAAGATCGAACTGATGAAATTGATGAGGTCGCGATTCTGAACAATCGGCTCAAGATACGATTCGCTGGTGGCAAGAAGACGGGAAAAGTCAACGAGCTGAAGCAGCGCGCGATCGGGGTTCGGCGTGTTCAGCGCTTCATCAAGGAAGCGGGGCATTATCTCTTCCATCAGCCTGCGGCCGCGAAGCGTCTGAAAAGAATAAGTGGTATTCCGGATCTGCGCGAGATGATACAACGCCCTGTCGGGACTTCGCACGCCGTGCCGGGACAGCTCATCCGAAAGACTGTCCTGATCCGGGGTGTCGATATCCCAGAAGCGGCCTCCGAACAGGGAATCCGAGAGTCCCGGCCCGGCAGAAGCCCTCGGTCCCGTCTGCTGAAAAAGCGAATCATAAATTGCCCGCACCTTCAGGCGGCGCATCTGAAGATCCTCAAGAAAGGCGCGCTTGCCGCTGTATCCCATTTTTGCGCCGAGATCCTCAAGGTCGCGATCCTGCGCCGGAAGCGCGTGGGTCTGCAGATCGTTCACCTGCTGAATGCGATGCTCCAGTGTCCGGAGATAAAGATAGTTTTCGGACAGATGATAGCTGTCTTCATGGCCGATCAATCCTTTCTGGAGAATCCGGTGCAGGGCCTTCAGCGTGCCGCGTTCGCGCAGCATCGGCTCTCTGCCGCCGTACATCAGCTGGAATATCTGGATAAACAACTCAATCTCGCGGATGCCGCCGAAGCCGCGCTTGATGTCCCGGCTGAAGGTGCCGGCCCTGAGCTGCTCCACCTGCGCCTTCATGCGGCGGATTTCCTCAATAGCATCTATGTCCAGATACTTGCGATAGATAAACGGGGCGATCATCTCGAGAAACTCCCTTCCGAGGCCCGCGTCTCCCGTCACCGGGCGCGCCCGCAGCAGGGCGGCCCGCTCCCAGAGCTGCCCCCACGACTCGTAATACTCTTCATACCCGCTCAAGGAAAGCGCCAGACTTCCGCGCGTTCCCTGCGGCCTCAGGCGCAGGTCGACCCGATAGGCGAAGCCGTCGGCAGTATTGGCAGAGAGGAATTTCGAGAGTTCTTCGACAAGTTTCACATAATATTCAAATGCTGATATGCGGTTGCGCGTCACGCCCGGCGAGGTTGCGATGCCGGACGTCTCGCCGTCGGCGCGATAAACAAATACCGGGTCAACATCCGAGCTGAAATTCAGCTCCTGCGCGCCGAGTTTCCCCATGCCGACAACAAGAAAGGCATTGTTTTCCGGCTCGCCGAAGCGCTCACGGAGCATCCGGTCGATGAAGTCAAGGGAAGCCCTGATGATGACGTCGGCAAGGCCGCTCATGTCGAGCATTATCTCCTGCGGCTCAAGGCGGTGCAGCACATCGTTCAGCAGAATAATGAGCTGTTTGTCTTTGCGGAATCTCCTGACCGCCTGCATGCCCGCCTCGCGGGTTGTGCAGGCGGCAAGCATCGCCTCCAGCTCAACGGCGCAGGCGGCTTCATCCAGAGGCCTGCCCATGCGGGCCAGCGCTCCGGCTGCCTCATCCAGCAGCGGCGCGGGGTGGTTTATGACGTAAGTGGCCATAAACTGGCTGCACGAAAACAATGCCGCGACAGCGTCGAGATGCTCCATGACGCGAGCACGCAGGCGCGGATGGCCGGTGATAAGCGACTCGATGCTCGCGAGCGCGCGTTCCTGATCGGGGACAGGCCTGGAGAGCTGCATCATCATTGCTGACCCGGAAAGAAAAGCCTGAATTCAGGAGACAGAAGGCGGAAGACGGGGGGTAAAATCGCGCTGTTTGCATACGAAATGGCAAAATGAGCGGTTTTGTCTGCCGGCGGCAAATTTCTTGTTTCATTCTTCAGCTCTCTTTTCCTCTGACTTCTGCCTTCTAACTTCCGCATACTGTCTTTTGCCTTTCCGCCTTCCGCCCTTCTGTCCTTCCCGTCTTCCGGGCTATTTATCATGTCCCTGCCAGAGCCGCGGATCCAGGGCGTCGCGCAGTCCTTCGCCCACAAGATTATAGCTGAGCACGGTAATCAGAATCGCGATGCCGGGAAACACCGAGAGCCACCAGGCGACGGTGATATTGTCTTTGCCGGCCGTGAGAATATTTCCCCAGCTCGGGTCGGGCGGCTGCACCCCCAACCCGAGAAATGAAAGTCCCGATTCGGTCAGAATGGCGCCTGCAATGCCGAATGTCGCCGAAACGAAAACCGGGGCAAGGGCATTCGGCAGAATGTGGCGGAAAATAATGCGCGCATCCGCGGCTCCCGCGGCGCGCGCGGCGGCAATGAAATCGCGCTCCTTGAGCGTGAGAAACTCCGCCCGCACCAGCCGGGCGACATTCATCCAGCCGGTCAGCCCGATGATAATCATGATGGTCGAAATGCTCGGCTCCAGAATAGCGATGACCGCCAGAATGAGAAACAGCGTCGGGAAAGCGAGCATAATATCGACAAAACGCATCAGAACCGAATCAATCCGGCCGCCATGGAATCCCGCGACCGAGCCGACTAGAATGCCGATGGATATGGCAATGCCGACCGCGACAAACCCAACCTTCAGCGAAACGCGGCTTCCCCAGATCATGCGCGCGAGCACATCCCGTCCGAGTTCGTCGGTGCCGAACAGGTGCGCTGAAGACGGAGGAGACAGAACCTTATAGACATTGATTGCCGTCGGGGCGTAGGGAGAGACGACCGGCGCAAGCAGCGCGCCGAGGGCGAGAAGCACAATCGCGGCCAGGCCGAAGACAGCCAGCCGGTTGCGCGAAAAGCGCCTCCAGGCAAGCTCTGAAGGGGCGCCTGAGGGCATCATGCTTCGCCTCTTGCCCGGATGCGCGGATCGACAAGCGCATAGGAAATATCCGCGAGCAGATTTCCGACAAGGGTCAGCACGGCGCCGATGACAAGAATGCCCATGATGGTCGGATAGTCGCGCGACATTGCTGATGAATAAAAAAGCTGCCCCATGCCGGGGATCGCAAATATGGTTTCAAATATTACCGCACCCCCGATCAATCCCGGAACAGACAGGCCGAGAATGGTAACGACCGGCATCAGCGCGTTTCTGAGCGCGTGGCGGATCAGGACGGTTGACCGGCGCAGCCCCTTTGCCTGCGCGGTCCGGATGTAGTCCTGCCTGATTACTTCCAGCATGCTTGAGCGGCTGTACCGGCTGAGCCCCGCAACGCCGCCGAAAGCACTGAGCGCGACCGGCAGAATCAGATGCCGAAGGTGGTCAACCGCGCGATCAAGCGTTCCCATCTCGGCGGCGTCGATGCTGCGGATGCCGGAAATCGGCAGCACACCGAGGGTTACGCCGAACAGAATCATGCAGAGCAGGGCCAGCCAGAAGGTCGGCGTTGAGAAGCCGATGAATACAAAGACCGTTGTCGCCTTGTCAAAGAGAGAATACTGGCGGGTCGCCGCAAGCACGCCGATCGGAACCGCAACGGCGAATATGAGCAGCAGCGACAACAGGTTAATCTCGAGGGTCACCGGAATCCTCTCCGCGATTTTTCCGATAACCGGACGGCCGTCAACGAACGACGTGCCGAAATCGAGCGTCGCCAGACGTTTCAGCCAGTCCAGGTACTGCTCGTGGAGCGGCTTGTCGAGCCCGTAGAGTTTTTTGAGGTTCTCCCGCGCCTGCGCCGATGCCTTCATCGACATCTCGGTCTCGACCTCAACCGGCCCTCCCGGCGCCAGATGCACTACGATAAAGGTAATCAGCGTAATGCCGATAACAAGAGGAATCATGAGCAGCAATCGTTTCAAGACATAGGAAAGCATACAACTACGTTAATGGATGAAGGCGCTCTTGTCAACGGGAAGCCCTGCAATATGGCTTCCCGCAAGGCTTTCCCTTGCTTTGCGGTTTTTCTTTATGCTACTCTTATGGCCATGCAAACGACTTGCTTGCGATAATCAGTCCCGACGCAATAAGGACTAAGGAGGAAACAGAATGAGACAAGAGACGGGAAGAATCGGCAACG
>JBBIQQ010000011.1:4986-30010 GCA_037442225.1 Nitrospirota bacterium | reverse complement strand
GATCATCAACGACAACAGCATCCTGAAACCGGATAGCATGCATAACTCCTGCGCACCATAAGTTCCCGCAAACAGGTATTGGTTAAAGTCTACCAGAAAAATGGCGCTGATGCAGCAGGCAAGCTATTCAGCGAGGAGCGTATTCGTAACGGAATTGAAAACATTCATCATTTTTACAATGCCGACCAGCTTGCGCTTATCCTCCAGTACCGGCAGATAGGCCCTGCCTTGCGTCACCATATAATACGCCGCGAGCGTGACCGGATCATCAGGCCGGATGAACAGTTCAGCAGGCCGCATAAACTCGCTTACCGGTCTGTCAAAAAGCTCAAGCACCGGCTTCTCATAGAGCGCTGAAGGTTCCGGAAGCGGTGACTCAGCTTCGCATTCCGTGATTTGCGGATCCAGCCCCCGCAGGATATCCCGGATATCGAGCGTTCCGAGAAGATTATACTTTTCATCGAATACGAGAATAGCCCGGGGAAAGTCGCTCACTCCGACCGCCATGCCGGTAGCCTTCATAATATCAATCGCCTGCCGCAGCGTGAACCAGTAAGGCAGGTGCGGAAATTCAAAAATGTCTTCCATGATATCGCTGACTTTCTGCATCTGTTCCATAGTGCCTCCGGGCGTCATGGTCCATCAAGTATCATTTGACATCATAGTATATCGCCAAATGCGTTCGCAAATTAGTTTTGGCTTTTTATATATAAAAAAATCTTATATCATTTTTCTTTGCTCCTCACCAGTTACTATGCTAACCTTATAAAAGGCATCCCCCGCCGGTTCGCGCCGTGCAGTGAATGGCACAAATGCATGAAAATACTGGATCATATCAAGTTTATGTTCAGCATGGATCGCTCAGAACACGAGAACCGTGACACCTCGGCTCCGTTCAAGGAGCGATTTTTCGCGTTCCGGAAATTGCTTGATCATAACAATGCCGCTCTCTCCGCCATGGCCGATCTCGGGGAGAAGCTCACCGGCGAGTATCTGTTTGACCGCAGGTACGTTGAGGCAAAGACCATGGAAGTTGCCGGGAACGTCAGCGCGATGATTGAGAACCTCAACATTGTCTGTCACAGCCATTATGCCTCTCTTGTCGAACGTCATAGGGAAATTGTCACCGGAATCAATCACAGTATCGGGCGCAGGAGAGATGATGTCAAAGATGCACTTACTGTTCCGCTTTCCGAGTTGACAAAAGAAGCTGCTGATCGCGTCGGCGGAAAAATGGCAAACCTCGGAGAGATGCTCGGACGTGCGGGCATTCCGGTCCCGGAGGGCTTTGCGGTAACTGCATATGCCTTCAGGCGCTTTCTGGAACATAACGAGCTTTCCCAAAAAATAGCCGCAAAACTTGATGAGGCGCACGTCAGTAATCTGGCTGCGCTGCAGGCAACCAGCGCAGCCATACAGGATATGGTGCGCGGTGCGGAATTGCCCGAAGATCTTGCAACCGAGCTTGCGGCGGCATATCAGCGACTTGAACAATCCGTCGGCAGACCGGTAATGGTATCAGTTCGCAGCAGCGCGCTTCAGGAAGACGGTGAATTCAGCTTTGCGGGACAGTATTCCACAGTGTTGAATGTTGCAGGCAGCGACATACCGGCCCGGTACAAAGATGTTGTTGCAAGCCTGTTCAATCAGCGCGCCCTCTTCTACTGGAAAACCAAGGGGTTCCAGGAATTCGACATGGCAATGCCGGTCGGTGTTCTTCGCATGATCGACGCAAAAGCCGGAGGCGTCATGTATTCCCGGGATCCGAACAATCCAAAAGACGATGCTGTGCTTATCAGCGCGGTTCATGGGCTCGGTGTAAGTGTCGTGGATGGAACCGTCACGCCCGAAACGCATCTGTTCTCCCGAACGACAGGAAAAATTTCAACCAAAAAGAGCGCCGTTTCCCAGCAGACTGCCGCCGTTTGCACGCCTGAAGGCGGCATTGCACGGCGTCCGCTCACGCCGCAGGAGGAGGAATATCAGTGCATAACGGCTACGCAGATATCTCAGCTTGCCGCCTATGCCGATGCGCTTGAACAGCACTATGGCTGTCCTCAGGACATCGAATGGGCTGTTGACGCTGATGACAAGCCGATATTGTTGCAATCCCGTCCGTTGCATATCTTTGCCAGAGAATCGAAAAAGACGGTTCCCATGCGCGTCCACGGCTATGAGATCAGGCTCTCCCGCGGCGTCATTGCCTGCAAGGGAATAGGATTCGGGCCGGTTCATCTTGTCCGTCTCCATGAAGATCTCAACACGTTTCCAGATGGCGGAGTCCTCGTCGCAAAACACACCTCAACGAAGTTTGTCACGGTGATGAATCGGGCGTCAGCCATCATTACCGATATCGGAGGCATAACAGGCCATATGGCATCCCTCGCGCGGGAATACCAAGTGCCGACCATTCTCGATGCGGAGACCGCTACAGCCACGCTCAGGCAGGGGGAGCTGGTAACCGTTGATGCAGTGCATTGCAACGTCTATGCAGGAACGGTCGAAGAGCTTCGGGAATTTGAGAACCCGAAAGAAGATCCGTTCAAAAGTACGCAGCTTTTCCGATCTCTCAAAAAAGCGCTCACATTAATTGCACCGCTCAACCTCATTGATCCTGATGTCCCGGAGTTCAGACCGGAGTCATGTCGCACTCTGCACGATATCACTCGCTTTTGTCATGAAATGGCAGTTCGGGAACTCTTCAATATTGAGAACATCTCAGCAGATGACTTCAGTTCACAGAAGCTGGTTGCTGCTATCCCAACAGACATCTGGGTGCTCGATCTCGGCGGGGCGGTTGATGGATCTCCGAAACATCTGAATATCGATCATATCCGGTGCCTGCCGTTTCAGGCGCTGTTTAAGGGGCTTACTTCAATGCGCTGGCCGGAAGCAAAGCCGTTCGACGTCTCCGGTTTTATGGGAGCCATCGCTCATACCGTCACCACCAACGAAGACCAGCTCCGGCGCGCGGCAGAAAAGAGCTTTGCCATTCTTTCGGATGAATACATGACTTTCGCCATCCGTCTCGGTTACCATCTTTCTACTATTGAGGCGTTTGCGGGTGAAAACATCAACGATAACTACATTCGATTTCACTTTAAAGGCGGAGGAGCGGCTATCGACCGCAGGCTGCGCAGAGTCCGCCTTATCAGCGAGATACTGAAATATATGGACTTCAATGTCAAGGTAGTTGAAGATGTGGTCGATGCGTCACTCATGAAGTACAGGAAAGATACCATTCAGGAAAAGCTTGAGATTATGGGCAAGTTCACGGTTTTTACAAAGCAGCTCGACATGGTTATGTATAATGACGCCATCACCGACGGCTACATCAAGCAATTCATCAAACAGCATATTCCTCAAAAAGCCGGTTGAGAACTCAGCATTTATAAAGGGTTCCCTCTTCTGATAAATAAGGATCGCATGTGCCGTTGCAGCGTCAGTTATAGTGTGCTATAGTATTTTCAGCAGGCTTAATAACTTTCGCCGCATCTCTAAGATAGCCAAGGAGGACTTATGAAAAGAATGCTTCTTGCAACTCTCGCGTTGTGTCTCTGCTTTTCATTTATTGCCGGCTGCGCTTCAAGCGGACGCACTGCCGGAGAGGTCGTCGATGATACAGTAATCGTTTCTGAAATCAACAGGAAGATTATCGGTGATACGGACCTCAGCTACTGGAAGATTAATGTCGATTCACGACAAGGCAATGTTACACTGACCGGGACGGTCAAAAACCAGGCTGCTGCTGACAAAGCAGTTGGCTATGCGAACTCTACACGGGGCGTGAAATCGGTCAGAAACGGGCTTTTGATCCAGACGCCGACAAAATAGCCTCTGACAGCCATTCAGGAACCGGTTTTACAAATTCCTGAATGGCTGTCATTATCCTCTCTTTCAGCTTTTCCCGAGTTTTTCCCTGAGCGCCTTGTTTTCACGCTGCGTCCGGAGCCACTTTATCGCCTTTTCTATGGTAAAAATTATCTGCTCTTTCCTGAACGGCTTGGTGATAAAGTCAAAGGCATTCTTGTCCATGGCCTCCGCGGCAGATTCAGCGGTAGCATATGCGGTAATAATAATAATCGGGATATCCTGATCAAAGCTCCGCACGGCATTGAGCAACTCAATACCGTCAAGCCCCGGCATCTTCAGGTCCGTGAGCAAAACGTCGAATCCGCCTTGCCTCGCAAGTTCCAGTGCCTCGGACGGATTGTTTGTGGTAACGAATTCATAGGGAGTATTCGCCTTGACAATCATGCTGAGCAGCCGGAGCATGTCCGGCTCATCATCAACGATTAATAACTTTTCTGCCATGTATCCTCCTGTTTGTCCTGAGCAGTTACAGGCAGAGAAACAATAAACTTCGTGCCGGTCACTGCTGATTCTTCCGCAGTTTTTGTCTCAAATGCTATGGAACCGCCGTGCTTGCTTATAATACCATACGAAATGGAGAGACCGAGACCGGTTCCTTCGCCAACTTCCTTGGTCGTGAAAAACGGATCGAATATCTTGGATCGCACATCCCTGGAAATTCCGGACCCCGTGTCTGCAAATGTGACATCAACACACCCGGATACGGGGACAAAAACGGTCTGAACGGTCAGAGTGCCGCCCGAACCTTTCATGGCCGATGCGGCATTCGCGATAAGATTGAAAAACACCTGCTGCAGTTCTCCGGGATCTCCCTGAATATGGGGCAAATCGGTCGCAAAACTCTTTTCTACAGTTATTTTATTGATATTCAGATTATTGGCTACGACCTTCAGTACCAATCCAAGATTTTCATTGAGGTCTACATCCTGCTCCTTGTGTTCGGTAAACCTTGCGAAGCCGAGCAGATTTTCTACGATACGCTTTGCGTTCATCCCCTGCCGCTCTATTGTTTTCAGCAGTTCATAGTTATCGGAATCCTGCGGAGTCTGCTCAAGCATCATCTCCGTGAATCCGAGAATCACCGCCAGAGGATTGTTAATCTCATGCGCAACTCCGGCGGCCAGTGTTCCGACCGACGCCAGCTTTTCCGTATGTGACATCCGCTGCTCAAGTTTTTTCTTCTCGGTGATGTCACGCCCGATGCCGAGCACCGAGTACACGGCGCCCTTTTCATCAGCAAGTGGGCTATAGTTGATGCTGAGCCATCGTTCTTCATCGTCAATCTCAACCTGACTCGTTACTTCATCTTCGGCAAGTGAGCGATCGAATATTTTTTCTACAATCGTCATCTGCGCCGCTGCGGACTGTGCGTCAAAAAGATCATGCGCCCACATTGAGGAAAAATCAGCCTGGTCGATTTTGAAAAAGGAACAGCCGCTGCTGTTCATCGACAGAATCAAGCCGTTCCGGTCAATTGTGAATATAACTTCCTTGGCATGTTCAATCAGTGACCGATAGCGATACTCAGACTTTTGAAGCGCGCAGGTCTTTTCCTCGACCTGATGCTGAATTGTTTGCGACCAGCGGACCAGAATGCTGACAATCGTGAGTCCGCCCATCAGGGTGATCAGGACAGCAACACCCTGCATCAGTGCCTGACGGAACGTAATATCGTGGATAGCGTCTTGCACCTCGCTGATTGGAGCCACCACAGCAACCGACCAATGCTTGGCGGAGCCGTTACGGGCAAGGGAAACGGGAGAATACGCGATCAGTTTCTTCATTACTCCCTGCTGCCCCCGGTGCCAGCCGGAAATGAACCAGCTCGTCCCCTCCTTGCCGGTCAGGATCATTTCCTTCTGGATTTCGTTAATACGGGAAAAGGAGATGGCAGGATTCTTCTCCCGACGGGCTTCCACGGCATTTTTCCCGATGAAGTCAGCCTCCGGATGGTACAGGAAAATGCCCTTGTCATCAATCACCCAGGTATAGCCGGTCTTGCCGGATCTGAGAGCTCCCGCAACTTTTCCCGTCAGACGCGAGGCATCGATGAAAAAGATAATCACCCCGGCAAAATCATTCGTGGCAACAGGATGCGCATCATCGACCGATACCTGCCAGACCGGCATTGCCATGACAATAAATGCTGTATGCCCTCCATTCAGCGGCTGTACAAGAATATCGCTCATCTGGAGTTTGTTTTTCAGATCAGGGCGGCTGGCCAGTTCAAGATAAGAATTGTCGGACTCCGAAGGCTCAACAAGGCGTGCACCATCAGCGCCGATGACATGCGTCTTGCCAGATTTTTTCCCGACATAGCGTATTTCCCGCATGCCGTCGTCCTGAAAACTCGAATAGACTATCGAAATCCGCCGCTGCATCTGAACACGTTCAGAATATTGGACCGCCGGAGAAAAACTCAGAAGGGTCAATTCACGTTTGAAATCGGCAAGCATGTTCTCGATCATGCTTGCCGCATGGCGGGCAATGACAAGTTGCTGATTATTGAAGTCCTCAATGACGGTATCACGCACCGCCTGCGACGAAATCCAGCCGAGTACAAGGATGACGGCAAGCATAACAACGGTTACTAAAAACGTAAGAAGCTTGTAATGCCGGGTATAGAAAGAAAACCACCGCTCAAAAGCGGTATGCTGGTTCTGTTCAGGCTCGATCGGGATCTTGCAGGTCGGAGGCGTATGATCCATAAAAGAGATTATAACGTATTCAGAACAAACGCGGCACAATTGGGGCAAAAGAGAGAAGAGTCTCTCTCCCGCCCCAATATATGATTACAAACCGAGATTGGGAGCAGCGCAGAACTCCATGCAGCTCTCCTTGACGACATACACGCAGCATGGAGAGTTTTTGACAATCTTGGGAGCTTCAGATCCGAGCAGAAAACGCGCTCCTTCCGAAGCGCCTCGCGCGCCAATCACAAGAAGGTTGGCTTTTTCCTGCTCCACATATTCCACAATAGTTTCAGCAGGCGACGGGCCCTTGATAATTCTGGCCTTGACGTTTTTAATCCCCTGCTTTTCGAGAAATTCAATCGCCGTGCGGAGAAGCTGCCCGGCACGCTGCGCAAAATCATCGCGTGTAGTGTCCCGGTCGCCCGGCAACAACCCAACCTCAAGATCCGAAAAATGCGGTACGACATTGATGACATGGACATCGAGATTCTCGCGGTCCCTGCAGAGAAAGGCCGCCGCCGCAAGACACATGTCGCTGTATTTGGAACCATCTATTGAGACCACCACTTTCATCGCTCAGCCTCCTAAAGCTCTTTCTTGACTTTCACCTTTTTGTGAACCGTGAGTCCCAGTCCTTCGAAAAGATGGAACAACGCATAGCCCCACCAGATGGTATAACACACATAAAAAAGGAGCAGTGCCGTCATCATGCCGATACGGTCGGTTACGTTCTGAGCCTGAATGCCATAAAAATTGTACGCAGGCTCAACAATCTTCTTGTTGACTTCATTAATCATCTTTGCATTCTCAAAATCCCTCGCGAGCTGAAGCGACTTATCGATCTTGCTCAGCAGAGCCCACCAGTTTTTCATGGCCTGGCGCTCATCATACCCATACGTTTCTTTCAGTTTGGCGCCGTCGTTTTTATACAAGAGATCACCGTCGCGGATAACCACCGAGAGCATCTTTCCGATATCGCCGGTCACCTTAAGGTCGCCACCTCTCAGTTCCGGAGTGCCGCCGGCAATCGTGACAAGTGCCGCCGCTGCTTTTGCATCCTCCGGCCTCTCGTATTTCACCGTTGCCGAAATCTGCTTTCCGACATATAGTTCATTCTGCTTGGAGACTTTCGGAACAAAATAGGCCGAGCCTTTTGAAAGCTTGTTGAACATATCGTCTGAAAACTCAAGACCGTTCATGCCGTTGCCGAATATCGGCGACATGATTACGCCGAAAAGACCAAAAAATGCGAGCGCCATGAGAACACCGGTACTGAAGTGTCTTTTATCGCGTATCAACATGGCCTAGCCCTCCCTGAATGTTTTGATATTTTTGATAAAGCTCCACATGACCCATCCAACAAAGACAATAACGGTAATCCAGAACAGATAGTTGCCGACTGTTTCAATAATTGCACAGAGGTCCTTTGGCCAGTTGAGATAGCCCATGTCCGTAAACTGCTTGGGAAGCGTCGAAAAGCGGTTGATAAAGCCGGCGAGAATGGTTACGACAAAAAACATACGGATAGTCATGCCGCTGACGACCTTCGTTGTCAGTGCTCCGATCTGAATGCCGAGCAGCGAGCCGAGCAGCATGCCCATCGCGAGGGTGTAAAACACGAAACCATATATCGCATACTGGGTGATAGCTCCATATCCTGCGGTAAAAATAATCTGGAAAATATCGGTTCCAACGGTCGTGAAGGTCGAAATACCAAAGACATACACAAACATCGGGAAGGTAATGAAGCCGCCCCCCACGCCCATCATCGCTGAGGCGATACCCACAATAAATCCGCCCGCGGCGAGAATCCATCCCGAGATGCTCCTGCCTCCCGGCACCATATCTTCATCGAACTTCACCATCGGCGGAATGCTGATAGCCTGCAGTTTTCCGGCAATGCCCGGCAGGCCGGTCGGACTCGGCACCTTCGGCGCGTCAGCATCCCCGTGGCCGGCCGGCTGCACGCCGGATTTCCGTTTCTTGAAAAAGTCCGAAACACCGTACCAGCTGAGGAATCCGAGAATCAATGCGTAAATGATACTGGTAACCGCATCGCTCAGAATCGGATCCTTTTCGTAAATAGTCTTCTGGATGTATCCGCCAAGTGTTGCGCCGAAAATGGAACCGCACAGGAAGTAGAACGCGAGCTTCATGTTAACGTTGCCCATCTTCTTATGGAGCACCGACCCCATGATCGCTTTTGCAAAGATATGGAACAGGTCGGTTCCGACGGCGAGAATGCCCTTGACGCCGGCTGCCATAAGCGCCGGAGTGATAATGAAGCCGCCGCCCGCGCCGATACATCCGGTAATCAGTCCGGCGCAGAATCCGACTGCAATCGAAACAAGAAACACGACCGGCGTATAAAATGACGGAGCATATGCCTTCTTGCCGCCCAACAGCTCCGATGCGTCGGCAATGTACAGAGATAAGAGCAGCCAGCGCAATAAGCACAAGCATGCGTTTTTTGCTGCGGAGAATATTCATCGAGACCTCGTAGTCCCATCGCGCATAGTGCATGGATGCTGCCATCATGCAATCATACAGCTTTCTTGGAAAGCTCATCGTACAACCTCCCACAGGATTTCTTCGGGTAATGCGAGGTCATTCCTCCGATAACCGCGCTGACCGGATAATTATAAAACCGAACTTTTATATCAAATTGTGTGCCAGTTCCTGAATCCCTTGCCACAAGCGCATTTTGCATCATGCCAGCTCATGCTCTGCACCATATAGTTGCATAGCATCATACCGGCTTATTTTCACAAATGCACTGCCAGAAAGCTTTTAGCTTTTATGCTGACCGCTGATACTGCCGCACTTAATTGATTCACGTGCAACTTCTAATTGCATTTGCGCCGAACGATTTACCAAACTATTTAATCCTATCACGAAAAAGACGGGATTCCAACACGGTTTTATTCTCAATAAGGCAATAAATGGGGGAACAGCCACAGGCGGAAAGGTGCAGGGCAGCGGGACAGGGTCTGAGTTTTTTACGTCTTACTTCTTGCGTCTGTTTCTGAAGCGGGCGCCCAGCACCATACCGAGAAAAATCGAACCAAAAGCAATAATTGCGACAAGAAGGTAGTCCATGGTTACTCCTTATTCATGATTCTCGCACACTGCTCTGTACCGCTGAGATATCGGCTCCGTATGCCGGAACCCCGGCCTGAAGGCAATTGCAGCGCCATCAGCGCTGAACAGGGTTCGCCGCCACACCGGCAGACGAGACAATATCTCCTTCCTGAATTTGCAAATCGAGACTTGCAAACGCAAGCGAATCCCCTTCAAAAACCTTTTGCACCTCAACAGTACCCTTGTGGCTGCCATCCACATTCATCAGAGACAGGCGCATTCCCTCCTGCATGCCGTGGCGCGAGCCGAGCCCGAACGCAACCTCCTGAACGCTCGTTCCCCGCACGATCCTGAAAATTTCAGACTTTCCCTCCGCGGCCAGCATCTCTTCGATTTTTTTCGAGGCTAAAAATAGCGCCCCCATGGTAAGCCCCCCAAGCGGCAGACAGAACAACGGAAACCACCAGGGAGCAAGACCGATATTTCTGTGGATGACGGAGCGATGGCTTTTGCGAAGACTTGCAGCGTCCTGATGCACAATGACACGGAATACAAAACGCTTCTTGATATCTGTTTCGTTTTTTCCAAAAACGGATATATTGTATTCGCCGGGGGCTGTCCCGCTGCCGACGGTAACTTCACCGATCCACATGGTCCCGCCAAGCCAGTATCCCGCCTTGATTTCGTGAATGGAGAGGCTTATCTGCTCAGACAAACTGGTATACACAAGATCTCCGACATTCGTAATTTTCGGGTCGACGGCACCGTCAACGCTGATTTTCCGGTCGGCAAGCGTATTATAGACATGAATCGGCTCCCTCAATTTCGCGACGCATGCGTCAAGCAGGGATACAAAGACAAGAATAAAAAAAACCGCGCCCATCCGGCGGGCAAGCTTCCTGAAGGCCATCAGCCGCTGAAGATTCATGACTCAACCTTTTCCTGAACTTCTTCCGGTTCCGAGGATTTCAGCTTCTTTACAATAAATATGCCAAGGGCAATCGTGGGGATAAACGTGCCAAGAAAGACCTTGAAAAAAACCGACTGGAAATTATCGGGGTCCCCGACGGCAAAGTACATGCCGACGCAGAGTTCTATAAGAATCAGAACATCGATAATCACGACCGCTATCTTCTGTCTCATGTTCATCGAAAAATCACAGCTCCTCCGGAATTAAGACAATATCATGTATTGTACCACAGGCAAAAAAACTGCCCCTGGCTGCTGCGCCAGGGGCAGGCGGGGCGAAGAAAAAACGAAAGCTATTTTTTGAAAATATCGGTTCTCGTAATATTCATGAACCGCAGAGCCTTGCCTTCTTCCTTGTAATAGATGCGGACTTCATCTCCGGCATCCCAGGTCTTTTCGGGCAGCGTAAGGTATTCGTCAGGAGGCGAGAATATTATTAGCTGCTTCAGCCTGGCTGAATATAGTGTGACGGTCTTCTTTTCCTTGTCCACGGCCGGGAATTTTTTTCCTTTCACCAGCTCGCTATCCCGCTCAACTTTTTCCTTTTTTTCGACAAGCTTAAAATCGATGACCTTGAAGCCCTGCGTCACAGGATCGAACACGGTTATCTTGCTCGTCTCGGTATTGATATTCATCCGGTAACCGGCCTTCGGCTCTGCTCCCATCTCCATGGGGTCCGACGGCACCGTGTAGGTGTGCGGCGGCAGCGTATTATAGTCCGGCTTGCCGGGATCCGCCTTTTTGTCCTGGATAAGCGTGACTACTCTCTTGGCCTTGTCATATTCGATAACCCGCCCCTGATCGACCTTGCCCAGCTCTCCGCACCCGGAAACAAAGGCAACGAACAGTATTGCCGGCAGTGCGATCAGACAGAGCTTTTTAAGCATGCGAAACGCTTTTATCATGATTACGCCCTCCCTTTCTTTTCGGCAATCTCAGCGCGAGCGCCCATAATCATTCGAACTGCAATATACATCGAGAGAACACTCACCAGTCCTAGGATCAGCACTGTAGAGGCCAAATCCATAACTGCCTTCGTTCCTTCGACATATCTCGGTATGAGCTTCATGATAATGGAGATGTTGCATCCTAAAACGGCGATGCCGAACGCTATGCGTATGCCGTATCCCTTGATGTATTTTGTGGCGACGGTTCCCATCTGGGCTCCTATGGAAGCGCCGACCAGCATGATCATCGCGGCGACAAGCTCGGTTCTTCCTTTGTATGTATAAGTTCCTGCTCCGTACAGACCGGAAATCATGACTTCAAAAAGGTCGGTGCCGACCGCGACATGAGTCGGGCAGCCTACAAGGTAAATCAGCATGGGCATGCGGATAAGCCCGCCGCCGATGCCAAGAATGCCGGCAAGCCAGCCGGTAAGAAAACTGAGAACAATGGGCACCCAAATAGACATCGTGAATCCGGCAACCTTGAATTCCATCATCGGGGGGATTTTCATCCGGTGGAATGTCTTGTGCCACTCAATGCCGGTGGCAAGCTTGTCAATCTGTTTGCCGGAAGCCAATGCCGCTTTGTCCTTCGCTTTTCTTTTGGCGACATCATGAAAGACCGTCCATGCTATCAAGGTCAGAAGACCAACATAAAGCCAGCGGACATACAGATCGACCAGGCCGATGCGCTCAAGCCACATGACCATCTGCGCGCCGACCTCGAAACCGACGACGGTGCCGACAATCATGACAACACCCAATCTATAGTCAACATTGCCGAATTTCCCGTGCCGCATCGTCGAGACGAGCGACTTGCCCGCCATGTGCGCAATGTCGGTGCCGATGGCGAACGCCATGGGGAACCCGAGGATATTAAGACCCGGCGTAATCATCCAGGCACCGCCCATGCCGAAAAACCCGCCTATTACGCCGACGCCGAGTCCGAGGATTATGAGCCCGGGCCAGAATATTGTTACACCCGATATAGGCATTAGAACATATAAAAAATCCATTGAATAACCTCCCTTAACCCGGTTTTAGTGTTCTGCCAGATCCCTGGAATGCAGGTCTATGCCGATGCGGCTCATCACGACATCTGCCAGCATCCCGAGAATTACGCCGACTATAGGAATAACCGCCACGGTGAGAAGCGCGAAATAGATGTGGCTTTCGTTATAAAGGTTGGTGAACCATGCCTCCCATCCCGTGAATTTCCGCGTGTCCGCCACAATGACGATAGGCGCTGCCGCCGGCCCAGCTGCGATGGCAATCTGCGGGAGCATCGCAAGGGCCGCTACTACCAGTGTGTACAGTTTGAGCATTTTTCTTTCCTCCTTATTCAAGCTTCTTTGCAAGTGCGAAGCAACTGTGTCAACGCCTCCTCGAACTCATCCTTTACCAGCCGTTCCTCACCTCCTTGCTCCCCCTTTCGCTCCCACCCGCCGTAACGGGCGGAAGACATAACTCAATGCGCAAAATTCTTGTGACCATATTCTACAGTATCCGTTCAAATTCGTTTTGCAGTTTATACTTGCCCACCTTGCCGATCAGTTTCACGAAGGCAAGAGTGTTGTCATCACCGTCTATAAAAATGCGGTAAACTGCAATAACACTGGCTCCCTCTCTCACCCCGAGGAATTCCGCCACATCGCCTTGTGACTTGACAATATCCACCGACTGCACAACCTTTGCAATCTTGCGGGGAGCGCGCTCCTGGATGGCATCAAAAAACGGCTGCGCAGTCAAATCGGCCTGCTCTATTTCCGGGACAAGCCGGGAAGAGACATACATATCCTCACAGCAGACCGGTTCGCCCCGTATAGTGCCGCGGCACTGAACATGCAGGACCGGTCCCCCGTCATTCAGGTAGCGCTTCGCTTCGCCGTTCGTTTCCCCGGCAGTACGCTTCACAATCTTGCGCTGCAGCCGCAGGCCGGCTCCAAAGGTATCCTCCGCAAAACGCGTGCGTATCGTCATGCCGAGATGCGGGACCGAGCTTCGCACATAGGTGCCTTTCCCCTGCTGGCGCTTCAGGTAGCCGTCCCGCACGAGATCGGTGATGGCGAGCCGGACCGTTGCCTTGCTTACGTTGAACATCCGGCAGAGCTCATCTTCTGATGGAATAACGGAGCTGACCAGCCACTCACCCTTTGCTATTTTGCGCTTCACGATGTCATAGATCTGCACATAGAGTTTTTCATGACTGTTCCGATCCACTATTCCTTCAATCATATGCGCATCCCTTTCTGGCTCTTTGCATGCCGCGGAAGAGGCTTTGTTCAGCCGCTTCAAACGTCAGGGAATTTCTATGCAATAGAAATGCCAGAAATGGAACCCGTTGATTTTTCAGTAAACATATCTTTATAAAGACCGGTGATAATGATGTTAATGGCATCATGATGTTGCACTAGAGCGCCATTGGGATGAGGAATGCTTAAAAAACAGCACTCTATAAAGAAACTATTTGTTGCTTTATCCTATTATGGTGCATTGCTTTGTACTATTATGCTGTCATACGAAGTTGTTTAATCTTGCGCTGGAGCTGCTGACGATAAATGCCGAGAATCTGAGCGGCCTTTGAAATATTGCCGCGTGTTTCCTGAAGTGCCGACCAGATGAGCTCTTTTTCATAGGAAGCGACCGCTTCGCGCATTCTGGGGGTAGCGCTGCGCTTTTTGGGAGGTGTCTGCTGGAGAAACTGCGGCAGGCTCGAAGGGACAATCTCCGGGCCGCTGGTAAATGAAACCGCATGCTCGATAATGTTTTCCAGTTCGCGTACATTTCCAGGATACGTATAGTTCATAAGTATGCCGAGCGCGTCGTCGGAAATGTCGCGAATCATGATGTCCTTGCGCTTTGGAGCATGCTTCACGATAAAGTGATGCACGAGAAGCGGCACATCCTCCATGCGCTGGCGCAGAGTCGGCAGATGGATATTGATGACGTTCAGCCGGTAGTAAAGGTCTTCACGAAACCCTCCCTTTTTGCAGAGCGCCTTCAGTTCCCGGTTGGTCGCTGTAATAAACCTGACATCGACATGGTGGGTTCGGGCGCCGCCGACCCGCATGAATTCACCCTCCTGAATCACCCTGAGCACTTTTGTCTGAAAGAGCGGGGAGACATCGCCGATTTCGTCAAAAAAAACAGTTCCGCCGTCACTCAGTTCAAGAATGCCTTTCTTGGTATAGTTCGCTCCGGTAAATGAGCCCTTTTCAAAGCCGAACAGTTCGGATTCGAGCAGCGTATCAGGGATCGCGCTGCAATTAATCGTCATAAAGGCCTTCTGTTTGCGCGGACTCCAGCGGTGGATTGCGCGGGCAACCGGCTCCTTGCCGGTACCGCTCTCTCCGGTAATGAGCACGTTGCTCTCTGTCAGCGCCGCCTTTTTGATAAGGCTGAAGACATTCTGCATAAGCACGCTTTTTCCGATAATCTCGTCGAAACCCTCGCTGTGCGTCAGAAATTTGCGCTTGTGTTTCGAGACAACCCGCTCAATAGCTTCGCGCGTCAGCACCTTCTCAACAATGTCGCTTGCGCCGAGCTGCATTGCCTCAACCGCAACGGTGATGTCGGCGGCGGAGAAGGCGACAACAGGAAGGCGCTGCCGGAGCGTGAAAATACTTTCACGCCAGTCTTCGCATGAAAGGTCAACAAACGATATGTCATACTGGTCAAGCAGGCTGCCCTCCGGCTGCGTATTCCGGAACTTGCTCTCCAAAACGGTGCATCTCGAGCAGTAGGGATTCAGAAGGCTTTCAATCTCTTTTGAGTCGGATATGACGAGAATCCTTGGCATATGCGGCTATTGTATAACAATTTATAGGGCAAATAAAAGGATTTGATGCTATATCACATGGAAAAATCGCGGAAGGATTGATACACTATAGCCCATGATACCCAATGATACAGCAGAGAGAAGCTCGCCCATGAAGAAAATTTTCATCCTTTCCGACGGCACCGGCCAGAGCGGTATAGACCTTCTGCGCGCCGCCCTTGCGCAGTTTCATGACCAGAAGGTGACGTTCACGATTCATTCGCGCGTGGAGTCCCGGGAGACTGTCAAGGATATCCTGGCCGATGCGAAAAAGAAGAATGCATTTGTGGCCTTCACTTTCGTCAAAAAAAGCATCCGATTCTACGTGCATCAATACTGCGTGCGCAATCACATCATGCATTTCGACATTCTCGGTCCGCTCATCGGCGTGCTCTCCTCATATCTCGGCGGAGCGCCGCTTGAAAAGCCTACGCTCCTGCGGAAGGTGAACGAACACTATTTCCGCCGCATTGATGCGATTGAGTTCTCGATTCTGCATGATGACGGCAAAAGCATCGAACGCCTCGATGCTGCTGATATTATCATTATAGGGCTTTCGCGCACATCCAAGACGCCGACATCGTTCTTCCTTGCCCAGCAGGGATACAAGGTGATAAATATCCCCATTACGCCGCCCATTTCCCTTCCTGATACGCTTTTTGAAACTGACCAGGGAAAGATTGTCTGCCTCAAGATGGATCCTGAAGTTTTACAGAAAGTGCGCCTTGCGCGGCTGCATCGTACGCATGCGTCTGACAACGCCTATACCAGCCTGAAGCGGATATACGAAGAAGCCGAATATGTGGAAGAACTGCTCAGGAAACACCGCCAGTGGAAAGTCGTCAACACGACAAACAAGTCGGTCGAAGAAACGTCGAGAGAAATTATTGAGCATGTCATCGGCAAGGACGTAGTGGTATATCAATAAAAGAAGCGTCAATCTGCCGCACAAACAGCCGGCAGACGCTGACTGCTTATTTCGGGAGGGTTCATTAATGACAGTGACACTAAAGATTTCGGGCATGAGCTGCCAGCATTGCGTGAATCGCGTGAAAAAAGCTCTCGATGCGCTGGGCGTTATCAATGCAGATGTGCTTGTCGGCAGCGCAACCATCGAATTTGACGGGGCGAAACTTTCCGCCGATGCCGTCAAAAAAACGGTTGAAGAGGCCGGATATCCGGTAATTGAGGCTTCTTAAAACAGGGCTTATACAGCGGCCAGGCGCTATCAGGAGGCACATGACCGCGGAATCCCTCGGCGAGCACTGCTGGACGCCGTTCGGGAATGAGCGGAACCCATGCTCTTCCACGCCGAAATTACGAAAAAAGACAGCAATCCAGAGCCGTATAGTCCGGTTGCAGACGCTAATGACAATTTCCGGATAAAAAAGGCTCCGCCAAACCCTTCGGAGCCTTTTTTTGAACGCCAGGCCTTTTTCAGGTCCGGATATGACCTCCCGTTTTTTCGGAAACATGACGAACGAGGTCTGCATGCATTCCGTCCACCTCATCATCCGTCAGCGTACGGTCAAGCGCCCGGTAGCGGACACTGAATGCAACGCTCTTTTTGCCTTCACCCAGGGGAACCCCCTCATAGACATCAAAAATCGAGGTCTCCTCAATGACGTCGGAGCGAAACGCCCGGACAAGCTCAAGAATGGTTGCAGCCTCAAGTGCGGCATCCACCACAAGCGCGGTGTCCCGCTCTACAAACGGAAAACGGGCGATGGCCCGATAGTGCACTGCCGTGCCGAGATGCGGCATCAGGGAAGTCAGGTCAAGCTCACCCAAAACGATGGACGGTTTCTGAG
This sequence comes from Nitrospirota bacterium, assembly GCA_037442225.1. Lineage (GTDB taxonomy): Bacteria > Nitrospirota > Thermodesulfovibrionia > Thermodesulfovibrionales > Dissulfurispiraceae > JAAYUK01. The sequence goes on along the minus strand of JBBIQQ010000011.1, from coordinate 12,819 downwards.
CTTTGATGTCGAGTGCCTTGACAACAAGCGGAGACAGCACTCCGGCAAATCCTATCTTCCGGCCCCCCAGAACGATATCCGCCGACTGGCCCGGATGCAGAAACGGTTCGGCCGATCGCTTCCAGGAAACGCCGGCTATCCGCATGTCCGCAAACAGCGCCTCAAGCAGTCCTTTCAGGCGGAAAAAGTCCGGTGTCTCATCACGATAGAAGCTCTTTCCCTTCTCACGATAAATCAGTGCCGAAAGATGTTCGCGCTCTTCGGGAAGCGCTTCGCCCGGGCGGCTGAGAAACACCCGCGCCTGCTCAAAAAGCTGAAACTCCCGGTTGCCCTGGGCAACATTCGTCACCAGATTCCGCAGGAGCGACGGAACCATGCAGGTCCGCATCAGCGAGTCTTCTTCGCGAAGCGGATTCTGCACAGCCACACAGTCTCTGCGCACATCGTCCCCGCCGAGACGGATCAGATCAAGATCGCTCCGGCCGATAAAGCTGTAATTAATCGTCTCGGCATACCCCGAGACCAGAAAAGCCGCTCGGAATCGGCGTTTAAGCGGCATGATCCTTCCCGCACTGCTGACCGTGCTGTCTGCGCCGAAGGTTGTCCGCGGCAATTCCGGCAGAATATTGTCAAAGCCGAACATGCGCGCAACAATGACATCCTCTTCCATCTCAATATCGCGGCGATACGGCGGGGGTTTCACCACAAAAAACTCGCCGGCATCCTCCACAACTTCAAGATTCAGACCTCTCAGAGAGTCAAGAATCTGCCCATGCGTCAATGCAAGCCCGAGAAAACGGTTTACCCGGTCATAGCGAACCTTCACCTCGGCAGGATGCCACCTTTTCGGATAAATATCCAGTTTGCCGTAAATTTCGCCCTGCGCGAGATCCTTGACCATCAACGCGGCGCGGTCAAGCGCTTTCTTCAGGATTTTGATATCGGTGCCGCGCTCAAAACGGTAGGAAGATTCGGTCTTCAGACCAAGCGACTTTGATGTCCGGCGGATAGAGGTCGGCTCAAAATATGCGCTTTCGATAAAGATGTCGGTCGTGGTTTCCCTCACTTCACTGTCACATCCGCCCATAATTCCAGCCACGGCAACCGGAGTTTCCGCGTCCCAGATGAGCAGCATATCGGGTCCGATTTGGCGTTCAACGCCGTCAAGCGTGGCAAATGTCATCGCAGAGCCCGTCCGGAGAACGGTGCGCGGCGTGCCTACCCTGATGACACCGCCTTTCAGAAGATTCAGGTCAAACGCATGCAGCGGATGACCGAACTCAAGCAGGACATAGTTGGTCACATCGACGATGTTGTTAATGGATCGGATGCCGCATTTTTCCAGTCGATCCCTCATCCAGTCGGGAGACGGTCCGATCTTCACGTTCCGGACAATGCGTCCCGCGTAACGGTTGCAGAGGTCCGCGTCGAGAATATCAACATTGAAGTCGAGCGCCTTCGCCTCAGATACGATAGTGAGATCCGGCAGATGCACGGATGCGCCATGCAGTGCTGCGACCTCACGCGCTATGCCGATAATGCTCAGGCAGTCAGGCCGGTTCGGCGTGACATTCACCTCAAAGAGCACATCATCGCCAGCACGCTCAATTGCCTCAACCTCCAGGCCAGACATGGTCAGCCGGTGCGCCAGCTCCTCCGGCGTATCGCTGATTTCAACAAATTCTTTCAGCCAGTTTAATGAAATACGCATTAGAATTGCCTCAGGAATCGCAAGTCATTGTCAAAAAAGAGCCGTATGTCATCGATGCGGTATTTGAGCATCGTGATACGCTCAACGCCCATGCCGAACGCAAACCCTGTGTATCTCTCCGTGTCGATGCCGCAAAAGCCGAGCACTTTCGGGTTTACCATTCCGGCACCAAGCACCTCAAGAAACCCTGATCCCTTGCAGACACGGCAGCCCGATCCTCCGCAGAGAATGCAGCCGATATCAACTTCAGCCGACGGTTCGGTGAACGGGAAGAAACTCGGCCGGAAACGCACCGGCACGTTCGGCCCGAACATCTGGTGGACAAATGCCTCAAGCACGCCCTTCAGGTTGCTGAAGGTGATGCCCTCATCGACCATCAGCCCTTCGACCTGATGAAACATGGGGGTGTGCGAAACATCGGCGTCACACCGGTAGACTTTTCCGGGTGCTATGAACCGGAGGGGCGGCCGTTTCTGTTCCATCACCCGCACCTGCACCGGCGAGGTGTGCGTGCGCAGCACGACATCATCGCTCACATAAAAGGTATCCTGCATATCGCGCGCAGGATGGTCCTTCGGAATGTTCAGGGCTTCAAAATTATAACGGTCGAGTTCTATTTCGGGCCCCTCCTCGACAGAAAAGCCCATGCGGACAAATATGTCGATAATTTCGTTGAGAACGGTGTTGATGGGATGCTCGCGGCCGATACCGGACGTCTGTCCCGGAAGGGTGATGTCAATGGATTCGGAGGCAAGGCGCTTCGCAAGATCCTGTCGGGTCAGCTCGTCTTCCCGCGCAGCGCAGGCCGCTTCAACAGCCTCTTTCAGTTCATTGATGCGCTTGCCCGCAAGGGGACGTTCTTCAGCGGAAAGCGCGCCGAGAGACTTCACCTGCAGCGTGACGAGCCCCTTCCTGCCGAGATACCTGGCTTTCAGCTGCGCCAGTTCAGGCAGGGAGGCAATCTTTTTCAGCTCTTCGACAACACTGTTTTTCAGTTCTTCATTCATACCAGAGTTCCAGTCTGTATCTGTAGGTAAGAAAAAGCGTCTAATCCGGACACTTGTGCCCGGATAGACGCTATCCCGGCATTTACGAATCAGCGATTGACCTGTGCGACAAGCGCCTTAAAGGCATCCATGTCACTGTACGCAAGCTCAGCAAGCGAACGTCGGTCCAGCTCAATATTCGCCTTTTTCAGGCGATCCATGAACTGACTGTATGTCAGACCGAGCGGACGGACTGCGGCATTGATGCGCGCAATCCAGAGCGCACGGAACTCACGCTTCTTCAGCCTTCTGTCATTGTAGGAAGCAAGCAGGGCCTTGTTGACCTGCTCCTTGGCATTTACGAAGAGACGGCTCTTCCCGCCCACATACCCTTTTGCTCTGTCAAGGACTTTTTTATGACGCTGTTTTGTCTTGAATCCACCACGTGCTCTTGGCATTTGTTCCTCCTTGCATCCGTTCTGGCAGTCCTGGTCGGCCAGGGACGGATTCATTACTGTTCAAAAATTGAACTGAAATTTTAATAACACGGACCGGGCAATGAGACCTGCTCTGGCCGATGCACGGGACGCCACCCGGCCGCTGCCGGGCTGCTGCATGCCTTTGCTATTGATAAGGAAGCAGTTTCTTGATTCTGTCCTCAAACACCTTGGGGATCAGGCTGCTCACACGCAGACCCCGAATCCGCTTGGGGCTCTTGCCGGTGAGCAGGTGTCCTCTGTATGCCTTGTATCTCCTGACCCTGCCGCTGCCGGTTATGCTGAATCGCTTGGCAGCGCCTCTGTGCGTTTTAATTTTTGGCATGGTTCTCCCTCCTTTACGCAAAAATGAACCGTCGATGCATTAATCATCAAAAGCCGGAATAATCGGCAGTTCTAAAAAAGCCGCTTTTGTCCTCTATTTGCTGCTCGGCGCAAGCACCATGGTGATATGGTTGCCATCAAGCCGCGGCTGCTGTTCAATGGTGTACTTTCCGGGAAGCGCAACCTTGATCTTCTCAAATACCTTCATGCCGATCTCGGGACGCACAATCTCTCGTCCACGGAAAAACATGATGACCTTCGCCTTATCCCCTTCATCGAGAAAGCGCCGCATATTCCGGATTTTCAGATCAAGATCGTGCTCCGAAATCTGGGGGCGCAGCTTCACCTCTTTGAGGTCGGTCGTCTTCTTCTGGGTATTCTTCTTGCCCATCTGGTATTTATACTTGCCGTAGTCCATCACCCGGCAAACCGGCGGGGCAGCCGCTGCAGCGACTTCCACAAGGTCAAATCCCTTTTCCCGTGCGAGTTGGAGAGCATGGGAAATCGGCATTACTCCGAGCTGTGCTCCATCTTCGTCGATCAGCCGCACCTCGCGAACCCTGATCTGCTCATTCACTCTGACAATGTCTTTGCTGATGTTGTCACCTCCGTGCGTGCGGATTCCGACGGCAGCTCCGTCTGTCCGCGTTTACTGTTTGTTCCGGACGGCTTCCGAGAGAAAGCCTGCAAACTCCTCTATGGTGTAGGGACCGATGTTCTCACCGTCCCGTTTACGCACAGTGATTTTTCTCTCCTCGACCTCACGGTCGCCAAGAAGAACAAGATACGGTATTTTTTTCATTGTTGCGCGGCGAATCTTGTAGCCGATTTTCTCATTGTCAGCGTCAATCTGCACGCGGAACCCCTGCCCATTCAGCTGCTGGACCACCTCCCGCGCGAACGGCTCGTGCCGCTCCCCAATGCTGAGCACGGCGACCTGCGTCGGCGTCAGCCAGACCGGAAAGTTTCCGGCGTAATGCTCTACAAGAATGCCGAAGAATCGCTCAAGCGAGCCCATAAGCGCCCGGTGTATCATGATCGGACGGTGTTCCTTGCCGTCGCCGCCCCGATAGTTCATGTCGAACCGATCGGGATTATTGAAATCAAGCTGGATAGTGCTGCACTGCCAGGACCGATTCAGCGCGTCCTTGATTTTGATGTCGATTTTCGGGCCGTAGAAAGCTCCGCCGCCATCGTCAACCTCGTAGTGCAGATTATTCGCCTCCAGCGCGAGCTTCAGCGCTTCAGTGGAGCGCTCCCATATTTCCGGCGTGCCGACAAACTTTTCAGGCCGCGTCGACAGGTAAATGTCATAGCAATCAAAACCGAACGTATTCAGCACAAAGAGCGTAAAGTTCAGGATTTTCTGAATCTCATCCTTGACCTGATCTTCCCGGCAGAAAATGTGCGCGTCGTCCTGCGTAAAACCGCGGACCCGAAGAAGCCCGTGCAGAACGCCCGACTTCTCATAGCGGTATACCGTACCGAGTTCCGCGTACCGGACGGGAAGGTCGCGATAGCTGCGCAACGAGCTCTTGTAAATGCTGATGTGAAACGGACAGTTCATCGGCTTCAGCTCATAGGCGACTTCGTCAATCTCCATCGGCTCGTACATGTTCTCGCGGTAAAACTGCCAATGGCCGCTCCGTTCCCAGAGTTTCAGCCGCGCGATATGGGGCGTGTACAGAATCTGATAATCCGCCTTCACATGCTCATCGCGCCAGAAGTCTTCAATCGTCCTGCGCATGATGGCGCCGTTGGGATGCCAGAGGATCAGGCCGGAACCGATCTCCTCGTCCGTCGAAAAAAGGTCCATTTCCCTGCCGATGCGGCGATGGTCACGTTTTTTCACCTCTTCGAGGAAGTCGAGGTATGCCTTCAGTTCGTCCTTCGTCTCAAAACTCGTGCCGTAAATGCGCTGCAGCATCCTGTTCTTTGCGTCGCCGCGCCAGTATGCGCCGGCAACACTCAGCAGCTTGAAAGCCTTCACCCGGCCGGTGCGGTGCAGATGCGGGCCGCGGCAGAGATCGATAAAACCGTCATTCTCATAAAGAGATACGGTTTCGTCGGGAAGAGACTCAATCAGCTCGACCTTATAGGTTTCTCCCATGCCCGCAAACATGGCAATCGCGTCCGCCCTGGAAACAACCTTCCGGACGAACGGCGAATTTTTCTTGACAATCTCCTTCATCTTCGCTTCAATCTTCGCGAGGTCTTCGGGAGTGAACGGCTCCGCGCGGTCGAAATCGTAATAGAATCCATCTTCGATAGCCGGGCCGATGGTGACTTTGGTATCGGGGAACAGCAGCTTCACCGCGTGCGCCATGATATGCGACGTGCTGTGACGATACAGCTCTTTTCCTTCGGGGGATGCAAAGGTAATGAGTTCGACGGCGGCGTCATGCGCAGCCGTTTCTGCGGCGGAGAGGTCAGTCAGGTCACCGTTGATCTTGAGGGCAAGCGCCCGTGATGCTTCGATATCCTTTTTGAGCTCAGCCGGCTCACGGTCTGCGACCGTACCGTCAGGCAGGATCAGTTTGATGGCAATTCCTCCATGCACAAAAATAGATAAGTATTATAGCCCATTTCAGACTAACTATTCAACAGCTTACCGTCGGCCATCTGCAGACGCCGGTGGCACCGACCTGCGAGAGCCTCATTGTGCGTCACGAGAATAATGGTAATGCCCCGTTCCCTGTTCAGCAGTTCAAGTAGTGCGAAAAGCTCTTCGCCGGTCTTTGTGTCAAGATTTCCGGTCGGCTCATCGGCAAGCAGCACCCTCGGCTGATTCACCAGAGCCCGGGCAACAGCGACACGCTGCTGCTCTCCCCCCGACAATTCCCCGGGCTTGTGATGCATGCGCTTGCCGAGACCAAGCCGGGTAAGGAGGTTTTCCGCATGCTCCTGAATCTTCCCGGCTCCGGCATGCCCTCTCCTGCGTCCGATGAAGCCCGGCATCATCACATTTTCAAGCGCGCTGAATTCAGGCAGCAGGTGGTGGAACTGAAAGACAAAGCCGATAGCGCTGTTCCTGAATATGGAGAGCGCTTCTCCGCTCAGCAAAAAAGGATTAACGCCGCCTTCATCAGCTCCCTGCCAGGGAATGTGAAACTCCACCGATCCGCTCGTCGGCGTGTCGAGCGTGCCGAGAATATGCAGAAACGTGCTTTTCCCCGCTCCCGAAGCCCCGACGATGCTCACCATTTCACCGGAAACAAATGTCAGACTAAGGTCGCTCAGCACCGGCACTTCGCCGGAAGGCATGGTAAAGGACTTCGAAAGATTCCGGACCGTTATCAGCTCAGCCATGCGTTCCTATTCATACTTTTTCTTCGCTCCGGTGCTGCGCCCGACGCTTTCCTTCCATTTGTCAAGGTCTTCCTTGATGGCATCAGCCTTCTTCGCAGCCTGTTCAAAATACTTCCTCGCAGTTGCCACGGGAACTTTGTCGCCCCACTCCCGGAACTGCTCTCCGCCGCTGAAAGCCGCCATCAAAAGAAATGCGATGACAACAATCAATCCCAGACACCCCAGTTTGCGGATAGTTTTCATCACTCATACCTCAGCGATTCTACAGGATTTAACTTTGCCGCCTGATACGACGGGTAGATCGTCGAAAGGAAACTGATGCTGATCGCCGACACCGCTACTATGGCAAAATCAAGCAGATTCACTTTTACCGGGAGCTTGCTCAGATAGTAAATCTCCGCAGGCAGATCGATAAGCTTGTATTCGTTCAGAATATAACACAGAATCGAGCCGAGGGTAACGCCGATTGCCGTGCCGACAAGGCCTATAAACAGCCCCTGAAGCATGAATATGTGCATGATTTCGCGATTGGTCGAACCCATTGACTTCAGAATCGCGATCTCCCGCTCTTTTTCCACGACATTCATCATGAGCGTGCTGACGATATTGAACGACGCGACCAGAACAATCAGCACCAGAATCACAAACATCGCGATCTTCTCGAGCTTCAGTGCGGAAAACAAGTTGCGGTTCATCTGCATCCAGTCGCGCGCGTAAAAAGGAAACCCCAGCTTCTCCGTAACCAGCGGGTGCACGAGATTTGCCTTGTGAGGGTCATGCAGCCGCAGTTCAATGCCGGTCACGGCGCTCCCGTAGCCGAAAAAGCCCTGCGCTGACCTGAGATCGGTCAGCACGAGATTCGCGTCGTACTCGAACATGCCCATCTGGAACACATCCACCACCACAAACTGCTTCACCTTCGGAAGCATGCCAAGCGGTCCCACTTCACCGATCGGGGAGACCACATTAACGACATCTCCAGGGATAATGCCGAGCATTCCGGCAA
>JBBIQQ010000011.1:3004-4951 GCA_037442225.1 Nitrospirota bacterium | reverse complement strand
TCTGCCGTCTTTCGGCTGAAAATTTTCAACAGAGCCGACTTTCAGTCTCCGGAGGATTTCGGTCGTTTTCATTTCAAGCTGCGGCTCAATGCCGCGCATGTAAACCCCGTGCGCCCTTTTGCCGGATGAAAGCATCACCTGCCCAAGCGCAAACGGCGAGGCCGCGATAATCTGCGAGTCGCTCTTCAGCGTCTCAATGACCGATTGGTAGTCTTCCATGGCACCCTTGTGATTCAGCACAACGGCGTGAGCATTTGCGCCCAGGATCTTGCCCTGAAGATCCTCATGAAATCCGGTCATGACGGAAAGCACGACCAGAAGCGCCATGACGCCGACCGCCACGCCGCCGATTGATACGGCGGTATTGAACGAAATGCCCCCGTGCCGTTTTCTGGACTTCAGATAGCGGAGAGCAATGAAGAGCTGGTAGGGAATTCTCATGACACGTCAGGAGCGCAGCGCCGGAAGGTGCCGTCCGCAAGCTTCCGGATTCTGGATTCTGAGTTCCGGGGTTCTTGTCATTGCATCAGGATTGTTCCGGCTTCATCTGCGGAAAGAGGATGACGTCACGAATCGACGGTGAATTCGTCAGCAGCATGACAAGGCGGTCTATGCCGATGCCTTCGCCGGCAGCCGGCGGCATGCCGTATTCGAGAGCACGCACAAAGTCTTCGTCCATTGCGTGCGCCTCATCGTCGCCCTTCTCTTTTTCTTCGGCCTGTTTTTCAAAACGCCCGCGCTGATCAATCGGGTCATTGAGTTCAGAGAAGGCATTGGCAATTTCCCGCGCCGCGATGAAGAGTTCAAAACGCTCGACAAGCTCCGGACTTTCCGGCTTCCGCTTCGCGAGCGGCGAAAGCTCTACCGGATAATCGATAATAAAGGCAGGCTGCACAAGATGCTGCTCAACAAATTCCTTGAAAACCTCGTCGATAATCTTGGCGTGCGATGCGTCCTTCCTGATCTCGAGCTTCTGCTCCCACGCCCACTTAAGCGCGAAATCACGGTCTTTCATCACCTCGTCGGGAACGCCCTTGCGGCGCAATGACTCCAGCAGCGGGATACGCGGCCACGGCGGGGTAAAATCTATAACCGCATCGCCGTATGGCACCTTCAGGGTACCAAGCACCTTATTTGCAGTATAGGCTAAAATCTCCTCCGTGAAATCCATGAGAAATCGATAATCTTTATACGCCATATAGAATTCGAGCATCGTGAACTCGGGATTGTGCTTGATTGAAATGCCTTCGTTGCGGAAATTCTTGTTCAGCTCATACACCCTGTCATAGCCGCCGACTAAAAGACGCTTAAGATACAGCTCCGGAGCGATACGCAGGAAAAGATCGATATCGAGCGCATTGTGGTGTGTCGAAAACGGCCGCGCCGCGGCGCCGCCGGGAATCTGATGCATCATCGGCGTTTCGACCTCGATAAAGCCTTTGGACTCGAGAAAATCGCGAACCGCCTTGATGATGGCGCTCCGTTTCGCAAATGTCTCCTTCACCTGCGGGTTGACGATGAGGTCAACATAGCGCTGGCGATAGCGCAGCTCGATGTTCGTGAGGCCGTGCCATTTTTCGGGCAGCGGAAGGAGCGCCTTGCAAAGAATCACGAGTTCCGTCACCTCAAGCGTCAGTTCATCGGTTTTGGTTCTGAAAATCCGGCCCCGGACACCGATGATATCGCCGATATCCGTCTTCTTCAGGAGAGGATAGCTATCTCCCAGCAGATCCTTGCGGAAATAGAGCTGAAGTTTGCCCGAGGCGTCCTGCAGATGGGCAAAAGCCGCCTTGCCGAAATCGCGCATCGCGACAATACGGCCGGCTATCGCTCCAAAGCGGCGCTCCGCCTCCAGTTCATCCTTTGTTGCGGCTTCGTTTGCGGCGCGTATTGCCGCGGTCGTAGTATCGGGTTCAAAGCTGGCGGTAAACGGGTCTATGCCGGCTT
>JBBIQQ010000011.1:0-2994 GCA_037442225.1 Nitrospirota bacterium | reverse complement strand
GGAGGACTCGCAGCTCGGCGAGCTTCTTATGGCGCATTGCTGCCAGTTCATTCATCTCTTCCATGAATGTAAAGTATACCCGCCGTTTCTCCGTGAAGTCAACAGCGGCTTGACTAAAACCGTCATTCCCTCTATAATATTCGGCATGAGAAAACCGCTTATCGCAGCCAACTGGAAAATGAACAAGACGATTGCCGAAACCGAGGCATTCCTGGACGCTTTTCTGCCGACTGTCTCGAAAGTTGCGGATGTTGATGTCATTATCGCCCCTCCGTTTACCGCTCTTTCCGCAGCTGCGGCAAAGATGAAAACAGCGTCGGCCAAACTCGCCGCGCAAAATGTCTTTTATGAGGAAAAAGGAGCATTCACCGGGGAAGTGTCACCGGTCATGCTGATTGATACGGGGTGCGAAGCGGTCATTATCGGGCATTCCGAGCGCCGCCACATACTGAAAGAAAGCGATGAGGTTATCAATAAAAAGATAAAAGCCTCGCTTGCCCACGGACTGGAAGTCCTCTTCTGCGTGGGAGAATTGCTTGCCGAACGCGAAGCGGGCAAGACGAATGAGGTGCTGCATACCCAGATAACAGCGGGACTTGCCGGAATTCCTGCTGAAGGAATTGTGGTTGCCTACGAACCGGTCTGGGCAATCGGCACCGGAAAAACCGCAACCCCCGAACAGGCGCAGGAAGCGCATAACTTCATCCGTTCGCTCCTTGCGGGAAACTACGGCGGCGCGGCCGCGAATATCCGCATTCTCTACGGCGGCAGCGTAACTCCGGACAACATAGCCGGCCTTATGACATGCCCGGATATCGACGGCGCGCTCGTCGGCGGGGCCAGCCTGAAACCCGACAGTTTTGCACAGCTCGTGCAATTCAAGCGATAACGTTTCGTCTTAGAATATTCTGGAGGTAAAATGGAGATATTTCTTACAGTTCTTCACGTCCTTGTCTCGCTGTTTCTGATCAGCGTTGTACTTCTGCAAAGAGGCAAAGGCGCTGAAATGGGCGCGGCATTCGGCGGTTCGAGCCAGACGCTGTTCGGCAGCCGCGGACCGGCCGATTTTCTGAATAAAGTCACCACCGGCGCGGCGGTTGTTTTCATGCTCACCTCGTTGCTTCTGACGGTTGTTACCAGCAAGAGCGGTTCGGTCATCGACAAGGCGGTCATCCCCGCGGAGCAGAAGGCAGCCCCGCAGCTCCCGCAGCAGCCGATGCAGCAGGTTCCCCAGCAGCCGCAGGGCAAATAGATCTGTGAGAAGCAGGGAGAGCGTCGTTTTTTCGGCGTTCAGCGGCCTGCTTCTTTTTTTGCTGCTTCTGCCCGGATGCGCCAAAGAACCTGAAATAAAAAATCCGAACACCATCACGCTCGGGTCGCTCGCGGACGCAAAAAGACTGCTCCCGATGCTTGCGTCCGACTCTGCGTCCGGACAGGTGAGCGGCTATATCCACAACGGACTGACGAAGTATGATAAAGATATCCGCATCAGGGGTGAGCTTGCCGAATCGTGGGATATCAGCCCTGACGGACTGACCATCACCTTTCATCTCAGAAAAGGGGTGAAGTGGCACGACGGCAGGGACTTCACCGCCGAAGACGTAGTGTTTACCTATGAAACGGTAACGAGTCCAAAAACTCCCACCCCGTACGGCAGCAACTATGGTCCGGTCAGGTCTGTTCAGGCGCTGGATACCCATACCGTTCGCGTCGTATATGCGAAACCCTATGCCCCCGCGCTCGAATCGTGGGCAATGGGGATAGTGCCGAAACATCTGCTTGAAGGAAATGATATCGGGAAATCGGAGCTGAACCGCGCTCCGGTCGGAACCGGCCCATACCGTCTGAAAGAGTGGGTCACCGGGCAGAAAATCGTCCTTGAGGCGTTTGAAGGCTACTTTGAAGGCCGCCCAAACATCGATCGCATCGTTGTCCGCGTAATTCCGGACACCGCGACAATGTTTCTCGAATTAAAGTTCGGCGGCATCGACATCATGAGCGTCACCCCGCCGCAGTTCAAGCTCCAGATCAGCACTGACTTCTTCCGGCGGTATTTTGCAACATACCAGTACCCTTCATTCGGATATACCTATCTCGGCTACAACCTCAGGCATCCGCTGTTCGGCGACCTCAAAGTCCGCCAGGCGCTTGCCCATGCCATCAACAAGGATGAAATCATTGCGGGCGTGCTGCTCGGGCTCGGCGCGCCCTGCACCGGACCGTTTCCGACGGAATCATGGGCTTTCAATCCGAACGTCCGCGACTATGCCTATGCTCCTGAAAAGGCGATTGCCCTGCTCGGAGAACTCGGCTGGAAAAAAAATACGCGGGGTATGCTCGAAAAAGACGGCAAGCTCTTCTCTTTTACCGTCATAACGAATCAGGGAAATGAAGCGCGGCTCAAAACCGCGCAGATCCTGAAAGAGCAGCTCAGGCGCGTCGGCATCGACATGAACATCAAGGTGCTGGAGTGGCAGGCCATGCTGAACGAATTTATCGACAAGCGCCGTTTTGAAGTGATACTCATGGGCTGGGGGCTGTCGCGCGACCCTGACCTGTACGAAATATGGCACTCGTCCAAAACGAAAGAAAAGGAGTTCAACTTCATTTCCTACTCCAATAGCGAAGTTGACCGGCTGCTGCTTGAAGGCCGCCAGACATTCGATATTGGAAAACGGAAAAAGATTTATCACAGGATTCACGAGATTCTCGCCGCCGAACAGCCCTATGCTTTCCTGTACGTACCGGATGCCCTTCCCGTGCTGCACAAGCGGTTCAAGGGCGTAGAAAAAGCCCCGCTCGGCATCTGGCACGACTTCATCCACTGGCGGGTGCCTAAAAACAAGGCGGAGTGGTATTGACGTGCCCCCCAAAAAGCAGCTCCAGATATTAAGTTGTATCTGGGCAGCAAAACGGGAGGCAGCGATGAGCAAGAACGCGTATACGCCGGAACAGATCGTCAAGAAGCTGAGAGAAGCAGATGTCTGGATCAGC
>JBBIQQ010000010.1:0-30494 GCA_037442225.1 Nitrospirota bacterium | reverse complement strand
CAGTATATCCTCCGACATCGGTGCGGCTGCCGGCAGATATTTGCGAGACGCCGAGCCGGAGCGTCTCGCGCCGCATCTCTGCGTTTTCGCGGGTTGACATGATGATGCCGGTGTAGGGAACCGCGAGGCGCAAGATTGCGACGAGCTTTCTGAAATCAGCATCCGCCACCATAAAAGGCGGCGCCTCCGAAAAAACGGAGCCATCTGCCGGCTCGAGCCGGGGGACGCTGATTGTGTGCGGTCCGACGCCGAAGACATCTTCAAGGTGCCTGATCTGCTGGAGCATGGCAAGCACCTCGAATTTCCAGTCGTACAGACCGAAGAGCACTCCGATGCCGACGTCGTCGATTCCTGCCTCCATGGCGCGGCCGAGTGCCGTCGCGCGCCAGAAGAAATCCTTTTTTGGTCCGGCGGTGTGATATTTCTCATAGGTTTCGCGATGGTACGTCTCTTGAAAAAGCTGGTACGTGCCGATGCTTGTCTGCTTCAATCGGCGGAACTGCTCGACCGTCAGCGGCGCGATATTTGCATTGACGCGCCGAATTTCTCCGTTGCCAACCTTTACGCTATATATTGCGGCGATGGAGTCGAGTATGTGCTGAAATCCATCGGGGGAGGGATCCTCGCCGGAAACCAGCAGCACCCGTTTGTGGCCCTGCCTGACGAGCTCCTCGACCTCGCGGACAACCTCTGCGCGGGAAAGGGAATTTCTCTCAATAGTATTGCCGGCGCGAAAAGCGCAATATGAACACTCATTCGCACAACGGTTGGAAACATAGAGCGGCGCGAACAGGACAATGCGCGGGCCGTAAATCTGCTCCTTGACCATCTCTGCGGTCCTGAATAGGTCATTTAGCAGCGCAGGGTCTTTCAGATTCATCAGAACCGACACATCTTCGGCCGTCAGCCCCTTCATTTCCTCAGACTTCCGCAGGATCTCGAGAACCGGCTCCGTGCGAGGTTCCGCTGCCGCAAGACATGTGCGAATCTTCGCCTCGTTAAGCCATCCGGCGGCCTCCAACGTCTTTCTGTCTTCTGTATGCGTCATCATCGTTTGGTTCCTTTCGGGGCGGGCGCGCCGCCCGCCCCTGGGGTGAGTCTGTGAACGGGATGCCAAATGCGCGTCCCGGTGGTATCAGAGGTCGCACCAATCAGTTCCGGCTCCTCATGTATGGCCTCCTGTTTAAGGCTTGGATGCGGCCCGCGAACAGTTCAGCAGTGAAGAGGGCCGCCCGGCAATGAGCCTCTGTTCCTCGCAGCTTGAACAGCTTGTGCATTCTTTATTTTGCCGCGGGTTCGCCCGAGAGCTGCTTCTCAACTTCGCTGCTCAGCGTCTGTACGGCATTGTCGACCGTCGCGTGATTCAGCGTCACATCGCCTATTTTCACCGTTGGGCCATCCTCGCACTGTTCAAAGCAGAAAGACGCGCGAATATCGACCATGTTTTCCAGCTTATGTTCGTCAGCATGTTTCAGAAGCCCGCTGAGGACATTCTGCGCGCCCTTGATATAGCAGCTTGTTCCGAGGCAGACATCTACTTTCAATCGCTTGCCGCCGCTGCCGCTGAACAGGGCGATTCCCTCTTCGGGGAGCCTGCGCCGGCTCTGGTAATGCGTGTGAAGAAGATGGTGCGCTTTCTGCCCGCCAACTTCGCCAAGGAATTTTTCATAGCAGTCCTTGATGAAAATATTCTCCTGCGACTTGTGCAGCGGCATCATCTTGTCGGCGTCGTAAATTCCTTTCGTGCGCAGTTTCTTTGCCAGCGGATTGCGGCTTACCGGCTGTCCGGCGCCGCCGATGCATCCCTGCGGGCAGGCCATGACCTCAACGACATCGTACTCACAGGTGCCTTTGCGAACCTGTTCAGCTATGGTCTTCGCGTTTTTCAGTCCGGAAACGACCGCCAGCTTCAGCTGAACTCCATCAATGTTCATAACGGCTTCGCGGAGGCCGGACTCGCCGCGCACCTGTTTGAATTCAAACGACTGCAGCGGCTTTCCGGTGACCTTTTCCGCGGCAAAGCGGAGTACGGCTTCAGTGACGCCGCCGGAGTTGGCGAAGAGCACTCCCGCGCCGGTCGCAAATCCAAACGGCATGTCAAAAGATTCCGGCGTCAGATCGCTAAACAGAATGCCAGCGGCTTTGATCATGCGGGCAAGTTCCTGAGTCGTTATAACATGGTCGACATCGGCAATGCCGTCATGGATGAACTCGGGCCTCTTCGCTTCATACTTCTTTGCCGTACACGGCATAACCGATACGATTCTAAGCTTTTCCTTCGGGATGCCGAACATGTCCGGGAGCCTGTCCTTCAGCAGTGCGCCAAACATCTGCTGCGGGGATTTGCAGGACGAGAGCTTGTCCAGCAGCTCGGGGTAGTATTGTTCGGCATACTTCACCCAACCAGGGCAGCATGACGTGAACTGAGGGAGTTTCTCGCCCTTTGTCTTGCGCTGCAGAAATTCATTTCCTTCCTCGAAGATGGTCAGATCGGCCGCAAACGATGTGTCATAGACCTGATCGAACCCGAGCATCTTCAGCGAAGCCGCCATCTGCCCGGTCGTGATCGTTCCGGGCTCCATCTCGAACGGCTCGCCAAGACCGACGCGAACCGCCGGGGCAACGCACGCGACAACAAACATATCCGGATTGGTAAGCTCCTTCCAGACCTCTTCCATTTCAGAGCGGGGTGAAAGCGCCCCGGTCGGGCAGACGACCGTGCACTGTCCGCAGTTGACGCACTCAACTTCCCCCAGATCCTTTCCGAACGCAGGCAAAACAGCTGCCTGATGTCCGCGATGCGCGAAGTCGATGGCGCCAACCTCTTGGATTTCGGAACAGACACGGACGCAATCTCCGCAGAGTACGCATTTGTTCGGATCGCGGGTAACTGAAGGCGATGAGGTATCCACCGGCTTTCTGTCGAGTACCTGCTTGAAGCGGACATTGTCAACACCAAGCTGGCGTGCTATTCTCTGGAGCTGACAGTTGTGGCTCTTGTAGCAGGTCGGACAGTTGTTGTCGTGATTTGCGAGAAGCAGTTCCACCGAAATCTTGCGGATCTCTCGGATCTCCTCAGTGTGTGTCTTGATCGCCATCCCCGGTTCCGGCGGAGTTGAGCAGGAGCCGATAATCCCGCGCCCTTCAACATCAACCAGGCAGAGACGGCACGCGCCGTAGGCGCTCAGGTCGGAATGGTAGCAGAACGTCGGCAGGTCGATGCCCGCCTTGCGGATAACCTCCAGCAGGTTGCGCTCGCCTTCAATCGCAACCGCGCGTCCGTTTATCGTGACATTATTCTCAACAGGTTTCTTGGTCATAGCTTAAATCCCCTCAATCGCATTGAACTTGCATTTGGCCGTGCACGCTCCGCACTTGATACAGAGTTCCAGATTCAGCTTGTGAGGCAGTTTTTTGCCGCCCGTGATGGCCCCCGTCGGACAGATCGTGACGCACATCGTGCAGCCCTTGCACTTCGCCGCATTAATCAGCGGCTTTGCCAGGGTTTTGCACCGGCCGGTCAGGCAGTGTTTATCATTCACATGAGAATCGTACTCATGCCGGAAATACTTGAGCGTCGAGAGAACCGGGTTCGGCGCGGTCTTCCCGAGTCCGCAGAGAGAACCCTTCTGCACCGCTCTTCCGAGCTGCTCCATGAGGGACAGAGTTGCGGAAGTGGCATGTCCCTCAATGACGTCATCCAGTAGCGACAGGAGCTGCTTGGTTCCCTCCCGGCAGAGAACGCACTTGCCGCATGACTCGCGCTGGGTGAATTCCATGAAAAACCGGGCTACGCTCACCATGCAGGTTTTCTGGTTCATGACGACAAGGCCGCCCGAGCCGACCATTGCGCCGACCGAGCGAAGCGAGTCAAAATCGAGCGGCAGTTCAAGCATATCCGGGGTAAGACATCCGCCCGACGGTCCGCCAATCTGGACCGCTTTGAAGAGATCCTTTGTCGTCTTGCCGTGGTCGTCGGTCACTCCGCCGCCGATGTTCATGACAATCTCTCTCAGGGTAGTGCCGAACGGCACCTCGATAAGACCGGTGTTCACCACATGGCCGGTCAGCGCGAACGTCTTTGTTCCGGGAGCGGTTGGGGTGCCGATTTTCCTGTATTCCTCCGCGCCTTCAAGGAGAATGCGGGGAACCTGTGCGAGGGTTTCGACGTTGTTGATGACCGTCGGCTTGCCCCACAAGCCGCTCTGCGCCGGGAACGGCGGCTTCGGAACCGGCATGCCCCGCATGCCTTCAATAGAGGCGATGAGCGCGGTCTCTTCACCGCAGACGAACGCCCCGGCGCCTTCCATGACGATGCACTTCATTTTCATGCCGCTGTTGAAGGCGTTGTTGCCGAGGAGTCCTGCCGCTTCCGCATCCATGACCGCTTTATGCATGCGTTTGACCGCCAGCGGGTATTCGGCGCGAACGTATATATAAGCCTCATCAGCGCCGATTGCGCGGGCGGCGATCATGACCCCTTCGATAACGGCATGCGGGTTGCCTTCCATCACGCTTCTATCCATAAATGCACCCGGGTCGCCCTCGTCGCCGTTACAGATGATATATTTCTTTGCGCTCAGCTGCACGCGGGCGGTATCCCACTTTCGTCCGGTCGGGAATCCGCCGCCGCCTCGGCCGCGCAAGCCTGACGTGGTAATCTCTTTACAGATATCCTCGGGGGTCATTGAAAGAAATGCTTTTTTAGCGGCATCATAGCCTTTGTGCGATATATACTCTTGTAGATCTTCCGGATCGATTAATCCGCACTCTTTCAAAACATAGCGCATCTGGCGCTTGTAAAACGGAATATCCTGAGTGCCCCTGCAGAATTGCTTTGTGGCGGGGTCATTGTACAGCAGCCACTCCACAACTTCACCCTTCTTCAGCGTTTTTTCGACAATCTCCGCCACATCGTCAGCGGTAACCTTCGTGTAGAAAATTTCATCGGGAAGGATCGTTACCAGCGGTCCCATCTGGCAGAAGCCCTGGCAGCCGCTCTTGGAAAGATGCAGGTTTTCGCTTTCAGGCTTCAGAATAACGTCAAAGTCGAGCGTATTCACCTTCAGAACGCGCATAAAGGCGTCGTACACTTTCAGGGCGCCGCTTGATACGCATCCTGTTCCGGCGCAGATGATGACGCGACGCTTCACTGAAGCCACCGTTGCCGCCCCGTCGCCCTTTTTTCTTGCTGCTGTCGCCTTGCTCATACGAGGGCAGCCTCCTTTTCAAGAATTTCGTCGATCAGCCTGCCTGCGCGATCGGGCGTCATCTGTCCGTAGACATCTTCGTTGATGACCACGACCGGCGCCAGACCGCAGGCGCCGAGGCAGGCGACAATCTCGACCGTAACCAGTTCATGTTTAGGATTTTTCTCGGAAATGCCGAGCTTGCGGTAGATTGCGTCAAGAATCGGAATCGATTTCTTGACATGGCAGGCGGTTCCATTGCACAGGCGCACAATATATTTGCCCCGGGGCTCCAGCGCGAAGTGCGCGTAAAAAGTCGCGACTCCGAAGACCCGCGCCGCCGGCACGTCAACCGCTACGGCAACGTAGGTCAGCACTTCCTCGGGGAGATATCCGTACTCCTCCTGCACCGCCTGCAGGATCGGGATCAGGCGGGCCGGGTGCCGGCCGTGCTTCTCCAGAATCGCGCACAGGTTTGCAAACTTTTCAGCAGGCGTTGCGGGCGTATCAGTTGCTGCTTGCATAGCCATCTTCTCCTTTCTTTATCTGAACATTCAAGTTTTTGGCGAGCGCATGCGAAAGCGCCGCCAGAGAGAAATACAGCTCCTCGTTCCGCACAAGAACGGGGTCAGTCACCTTGAGCGAGACGGGAGCAAAATTCCAGATAGCCTGAATACCGCCCCGCACCATCAGCTCGGCAACTTCCTGGGCAGCAGACGGGGGAACCGTAATGATGCCGAGCCGGATGCCCATCCGATGGGCAAGCCCCGGAAGCTTTTCGAGCGGCAGCACGCGCGTGCCGTGAATAACAGAGCCGACTTTCTCCGGGTCGGTGTCAAAAGCCGCGATAATCGCGACGCCGTGTTCTTTGAACTGGGAATAGCCTAGCAGCGCTGAGCCGAGATTTCCAGCTCCGGCGATAAACGCGGCGTTGATTTTGTTCCAGCCGAGGAATTCCTCAATCTCGCGAATCAGGTCTGAAACTATGTAGCCGACCTTCGGCTTGCCGGCAGCGCCGGTGTGAGAAAGATCCTTCCGCACCTGCGTCGGGTCAAAGCTCAGGTCTTTTCCTATGGTCGTGCAGGAAATAACCTTCGCGCCGGCGCGTTCAAGATTTTTCAGATATTGGTAGTATTTCGGCAGACGCCGGAGCGTTGGTTCTGGAATTGTTCTCACCTCTTTATGGTTATTTTTGTTCTCCATGGCGACCTTCCCCTGAGCTCCATTGCGAGATATTTAATAGAGAAACATTTCTCTATTAGCTTAGTACTAAAAAAAGGTGAAAGTCAATAGCCTAATAATCATTAAAAAACAATGCTATATGAAATCAGGCTAAATCAGACCTCCATTTAAATAGAGATATATTTCTCCGTTTATTTTTCAATGGGCACATAAGCTGGCGCCTTCTTGTTGAGTTCGGCATGAAAAATACTCAACCAGCCCGCAAAAAAGCCTTCGCAATGTGCGAATCATATTAAGGCTGCCTATTTGCTATACTAAGCGGCATGGCAATTCCTACCCGAAAGCTCGGCTTAACCGGCGTTGATGTAACAATTCTTGGCCTCGGCGGCGAAGGCATTTTACGTACATACGGATATGACCGCAAGGCATACGAATTAATCAATCACGCAATCGATCTCGGGGTAAACTATTTTGAATCCGCGCGGGCGTACGACGGCAGCGAATCGTATTACGGCAAAGCGTTGAAAGAACGGCGCGGGCAGATCTTCCTGACTAGCAAATCTCACGCAAGGACAAAGGCAGGCGCGCTTGCTCACCTGCATGAGACCCTCCGGAACATGTGGACCGACTACCTCGATCTCTGGCAGATACATGACGTGCGGGAAGAAGACGAGATTGCCGAGATATTTGGCTCCGGCGGAGCGCTTGAGGCTTTCGTTGAAGCAAAGGAAAAGGGACTAGTCCGTTTTATCGGTGTAACCGGCCATCATTCGCCGCCTGTCCTGCGAACATGTATTGAACGGTTCGGCTTCGATACTGTTTTATTGCCGGTGAACGCGGCGGAACCGGTCGCCTTGAGTTTCATTGAAGAGGTCATTCCGGTCGCGGTCAGAAAAGAGATGGGTATTGTCGGCATGAAAGTTTACTTCCGCGGACTTGCGGCTGAGATTCCCGGCATCGAAAACCTGAATTCTTTTTACCGGTTCGCACTCTCGCAGCAGATTTCGACCGCGGTCATCGGCTGCGACGACATCCGACAACTCGAGGAAAATGTTGCCTATGCCGAGCTTTTCGAACCGCTCCGAAAAGAAGAACAGAGTACCCTCATCGAATTTGTCGCACCCTACGCGCGCCGGTTGATGTATTACAAAGAGTTTTAGCCGCTCGCCAGAGGGAACAACCTGAGGAACGCCCGCATAGCAGCCAATGGCAATTCGGGCATGAAACAAACGCTGCCCCGGAAAAAGAGTTATTGCGCGGGTTGCCTGCGGAAAAGAGTCTGCTATTTTTTTGTCAGATAATCCCCAAGCAGACCCCTGCTGTGCTCGTCGTCATGACAGTAGACGCAGAGATTTTCCCAGTTGGAGCCGTTTGGCGGATTGTTGCGGGAGTTTCCATCTTTGTGATGGACGGTCAGAAGGTGCCGGTTCTTCTCGTCAAATTCCCGCGCGCATTTGGCGCAGATAAGGCCGTGAATCCTGAGCGACTGTTCGCGATAGCCGCCTGCCGCCGACGTATTTTCACCGCGCAGTCTCCGTGCAATGTCAGCGGCAGATTCCCCGGTTGTTTTTGACTGAACGGGTGCGGCACGAAATGGCTTCCTGCTGCGCATAAAGTCCTCCTATCTGAGGGCGGGGTCGTTAATCCCCGCCTCTGCAAACCCCCGCGCGCGAAAAACGCAGCTGTCACAGCGGCCGCAAGGGGAGAATCGAGTTCGATAGCCCGGAAGCCCGGAAGCCGAACGGGCGGCATCAGCAAAATCAAGTGACGCAGGTTTTTCTTTTGGTGCTTCCGCGCTTGCCGCGTTCCGTTGAATTGAGCTTGTCTCCTGCGGATCGTAGCAGCTCCAGGTTAGCCCGTAATCGAGTCCGAGGGATATTCCCGTGCGGATGATATCCGCCTTTGTCATCTGCAAGAGCGGGGCTTTGATTCTGAATCGCAGGGTTCCTTCGACGCCGGCTTTTGTCGCAAGATTGGCAAGAGCCTCAAACGCGCTGAGATACTCAGGTCGGCAATCCGGATAGCCGCTGTAATCAACCGCGTTGGCGCCGATGAAAATATCGGCGGCCTTGAGCGCTTCGGCCCAGCCGAGTGCGAAGGAGAGGAAAAGCGTATTGCGCGCCGGAACATAGGTAGCGGGAATAACAGACAGATCATTGCTCTTGATAGACCGTTTCCCGCTTCCCCGAGGAGTTCCTTCAACGCTTCCATTTTTTTGCCCCGCTTTTCTGTCGTGCTTCGGAACGTCGAAAGCGGCGGTCAGCGCGGAGCCGCCGATATCGCGCAAATTGAAGTCGATGACAAGCTGTTTTTCCGCTCCGAGATGCTCCGCAACAAGCTTTGCGGCTTCAAGCTCTATCGAATGCCGCTGTCCATAGCGGAAACTGAGGGCGTATATATGGTATCCCTGAAACCTGGCGATTGCCATTGTTGTGGCGGAGTCAACACCGCCGCTCAGCAAAACTACAGCAGCTTTCATTTCCTGAGAAACTTTCCCTCCGTTCCGTTAAGAAGCCGCTTGATGTTGGAGATATGGCTTATATATAGCAACGCCGTGATTATTGCGGCAATTGCCGTTTTCTCGAAAGACTTGTCGTAAAAGTGCATGAGGAGCGGGAGCAGGCCGAAGGAGACAAGCGCCCCGAGGGAGGATATTCTGCTCTTTGAAAAGGTGAAGAGCCACACGGTGACCAGCATGAGGCCGACATGCGGAGCGAGTCCGAAAATAACACCGATGCTCGTCGCGACTCCCTTGCCCCCCCTGAATGACAGGAAGGGTGAAAAATTGTGGCCCAGAATTGCCGCGAGACCGACCAACCCCTGCGCGACAATCAGCGCGTTCGGTTCAAGGTGTACAAACACGTTCAGTGACGGTATTTGAAGGTCCAGCCAGCGGAAAATCGGAGCGACCATCAGCACCGGCAGCAGTCCTTTGCCTATATCGAGCATAAGGGTAAGCGCTGCCTCGGGTTTCCCCACACTGCGGAGTACGTTGGTCGTTCCGATATTGCCGCTGCCGACTTTCTTGAGGTCAACGCCGCGCATCCGCGCAATGAAAAGACCGGGGGGAACCGAACCGAGCAGGAACGCTCCCAGCCAGCAGAGCACCAGAATTGTTGTATTGTCGAACACTATATTTGCCTCCAGAAAGAAACGGTTAGTTTGATGCCGGAAACTACGGCAAGGGTTAGGGCAATATAAATCGCTACCAGCCCGGCGTCATAGAAAAAGATGCCGGCAAAACCGCCCGGCATCAGAAGCAACGCGATAGCCGTCATCTGAAGAACGTCTTTGCTTTGCCGCTCTGTTCGGCAGGCATGACAATTCCCTTTGAGAGTGCGACAAAGCGCAATGTGGTCACAAGAAACTCGCGAAGAATTATCACGATAGCCACCCAAGATGATATCCGGATCATGTCGACCAGCAACACCAGCGCGGCGATGACGAGCAGCTTGTCCGCAATGGGATCGAGGATGATCCCGAGCTTCGTCACCTGGCTGTTGCGTCGCGCGAGGTAGCCGTCGAAAAAATCGGTGGCGGCGGCGAGCAGGAAGAAAAAGACCCCAAGGACGGGACGTTCGGGAGTCAGAATGACAAAGACCGGGATAAGCGCGATCCTTCCGACGGTCAGGACTGTCGGGATGTTAACCGTTGCGGTACGCATCAAACAACTCTTCCCACTTTCCGCTTGCCTTGAGAATCAGGTCGCAGACTTCACGGACTGCGCCGCGGCCCCCCTGCGCCCTGGTGATAAGCATAGCTGCTGTTTTGGCTTCATCCACGGCATCAGCGACGGCGACTGGCAGTGCTGCCCGGCGCAGGAGCGGCATGTCTACAATGTCGTCCCCGATACATGCAATCTCATGAGCCGGGATGCCTGTTTTCGCGCACAGTTCTTCGTATGCGACAGCTTTATTCAGCGCCCCCTGATAAACATGCCGGATGCCGAGTTCAGCCGCCCTGCGCTCAACAACATCTGAGGTCCGGCCGGTAATGATGGCGATTTCGATGCCGGCCTTCTGAAGCATTTTGATGCCGTGTCCGTCCCGAACATGAAAGGCTTTCAGTTCATTGCCGTGATTGTCGAGGATAATGCTCCCGTCGGTCATGACTCCGTCAACATCGAGAATCAGCAGACGCACATTTTTAGCGCGCTTGAAAAGTTCCTGCTCGTTCATGGCGAGGCCTACATGATGCCTTTCCTGAGAATATCGTGAAGATGGACTATGCCGAAGACTGAACCATCAGCCGCAGGAACAACAAGCGCGGTAATCTGCTTTTCCTCCATGATGGCGAGTGCTTTTGCGGCAAGGTCTTCCGGATCAATGCTTTTTGGATTCCGCGTCATCACCTCGCCGGCAGTCATGTCGAAGAAGGGCTTCCCCCACTTTTCGATGCCGCGGCGTATGTCGCCGTCGGTTACTATGCCGAGCATGCGCTGTCCGGCATCGACCACTATGGCAAGCCCGAGGCGTTTTGAGGAGATTTCAATGACCGCCCGCATCATCGGCGCTTCCGGAGCAACTTTCGGAAGGGCGTCTCCGGTATGCATGAGATCTTTGACCGTGATGAACAGTTTCTTGCCGAGGCTGCCGCCAGGATGATAGCGAGCGAAGTCCTCCTCACGGAAGCCGTTCTTGCTCAGCAGGGCCACCGCGAGCGCATCTCCCATTGCGAGCGCCGCTGTTGTCGAAGCGGTCGGCACAATACCAAGCGGACAGGCTTCCTCCGAGACCCCGACATCGAGATGCACATCGGAGGCCTTTGCCAGCGTTGACTGAGGATTACCGGTCATTGCGATCAGACGTACGGCGAAGCGTTTGAAAAACGGGATGAGTCCGGCCAGTTCTTCTGTTTCGCCGCTGTTGGAGAGCGCGATGATTACGTCTCGCCCGGTTATCATGCCGAGGTCGCCATGGCTTGCTTCGGCCGGATGCACAAAAAATGCAGGGGTGCCGGTGGATGCGAGCGTTGCCGCAATTTTTTTGCCGACAAGTCCGGATTTGCCCATGCCTGTGACGACGACGCGGCCCGGCGCCGCGGCTATCATGTCCACAGCCGCAACAAAACTATCGGTCAGCTTGCCGGAAAGCGCGGCGACCGCTTCCGATTCAATCCGCAAAACATGCCGGGCAATGGCGAGCAGATCCTCCGGTGTCTTCAGCATCAGGCGAATGTCTCCCGCGTGAGCGTGTGTATTGAAGCGACTGCCTTCAGCAAGGCTTTTACTTCAGCGAGTGGAATCATGTTCGGGCCATCACACTTAGCCCTGTCCGGGTCGGGATGCACTTCCATGAAGAGTCCGTCGACGCCGGCTGCCGCGGCTGCCTTTGCGAGCGGAGCCGCAAATTCCCGCTGCCCGCCGGAGCAATCACCTTGCCCCCCCGGCAACTGGAGGCTGTGCGTGACATCAAATACCGCCGGAACTCCGAAGGAACGCATTATGGGAAAGGAACGGAAGTCTACGACGAGATTGTTGTACCCGAAAAGCGTTCCCCGCTCGGTCAGAAAGAGCTTTGTATTTCCGGTCGAGGTAAATTTGTCGATAATGTTCTTCACATCCCATGGCGCCAGAAACTGTCCTTTTTTGATATTTACCGGCCTGCCCGTTTTAGCCGCTGCGACAATCAGGTCGGTCTGACGGCAAAGAAATGCCGGGAGCTGCAGCATATCCAGCACTTCCGACGCAGGAACCACGTCCTCAACCGTATGAATATCGGAAATGACCGGTATGCCGAACCGGCTTCGCACATCCGCAAGAATGAGGAGCCCCTTCTCTCTGCCCGGCCCCCGGAAGGAAGTCACCGCGCTGCGGTTTGCCTTGTCATACGAACTCTTGAAGACAAACTGCAAGCCAAGCTCATCAGTCATTTCTTTCAGGCGGCGGGCGGTTTCAAAGACGGTATCTTCATCCTCAATAACGCATGGCCCGGCAATAATCAGCGGAAGAATGTCCGTATCGGCGGAAAGAGAGCCAATCTCAATTTTCATGGGCTATTTTTTCACCCACTGTCCATTTTCCTGCTGCACCCACCAACCAGCCTGAGCGCGATCCCGCCAGCTTGCGGCAAAAATATTCTCAACGCGGGGAATCGCATCGAGTCCGAGGCGATTTGCGGCAACGATTTCTTCATAAAGCGCTTTGCGATCCTTGTTTTGCGCATCGATGAGCCTGTTGACATCCGCCCGCTCGCGGAGTGTGAGTGACGAAGCGTCGCGTATCGAGATGTAGCCGTCATTGGTGCTGCCGAGAGCGCCTTTGTCGAAATAGGGACGCAATTCTTGAAACCTGCTGATCAGGGATTCCCTGAGCGCCCGGATGGTCGGCGTGGAGACATTGACGTCAACATTGGCTGCATGAGCCTCGGCAGGGCCAAGCCGGATGAACCCAAGCGGCGACGGTTCAGCATTCTTCAGAGAACCTTTCTTTTCAGCGTCTGCGGGTTTGCCCTTAATCTCTTCATCAACCATTCTGTCGGCAGCCTTTTTCATCTCGGCAGCCGGAAAATAGAGGTTTACGGTAACGCACGAAACTAGAAAAAGCGCCAGAAGCCCTGCTGCAAGCACTGCTTTTTTTGTCATGGTAGCCTCCTCGATAGTAAATCTGAACTGATACAACTAACAAACTGAAGGATGCTTATCATAAAAAGCACCGAAACTCCGAATGTTTTCCCGAAACACAGTGGTCTATTGTACTCTTTTTCAGGCGTATTTTGCAGATGCCATCCGCGGGGTACGGCAGCAGGAAATCTCAATGGACCTCGGGGATGCCAGGCGTGGCTTTTTCGGAATCCATTACGCGCTTTATCCGCTCCTGCATGTCCTGAAAACTGATCCTGTTGTCCGGATTTTGGTTGATGATGTCAACGCCGCGCAGCCAGCCGCGTTTGATAATATATTCCTTCTCTTCGGACAGAATCGTTCCCCTGACGGCAAAGACATCATTGCGGAGCTTGCATCTCAGGCCTATCCGGCTATAGGGGAAGTCGCGAAACAGGGATGTGAGCCCACCCTGCACTGAGGTTTTCATGCCGGTCCCCAGCACGGTGATGCTTTCGATAGCATCCATGCTGATGCGCTGTTTTACCCCGCTGGTGTCAACAGACTCCACTTCAAGGTCGAAGCCGGCCGGCTGGCCGTACTCTATGACGAAGTTTCTGAGCGACCCCCGAATTATACCCGTCATGTGACCGACCGGAATCTTCTGGGTCACCTGCTCAAGGCTGATGCCTGAAAACACGATGTCCGCGCCGAAACTCCAGCCTGCGGAAAACATTTTTTCGAAAAAGAAGTTTTCAAATGAAACTTCGCCGCCGAAGACGCGGATAAAAAACTGGCCGTCTCCTGTAAGCACTTCATTGCGATACCTGAGGATGCCGGTGTCCGCGTAAATGGTTCCGCGATATTCGTTGTCGAACAGCTCTTTCGTCAGCTGCCCGAGATCCACGCTTTCAATCCTAACCCCAAGGCGCAAGCCTAACGCGGGATGCGGCACATCATCGACGCCAAAACGATAGAGCACAAGGTTGCCGCCAAAGAACGGAACAGAGATGGGTTCCGCAATGCGCAGGTAATTCCGGCTGATGTATAAAGGCACCTTGACGCTGTCAATCTTCAGCCTTCCTTTCTGGAAACCGGTCATTATTAGGGTGCCGCTTTCGCTCTCTTTTGGCCTTTCAACAGGCTTGCCGTCCGGTGTCAGGAGCAGCCAGAGCGGAAGCTGTGCCGAGAATGCGTCAACCGACAATTCGCGGCCGGGGACGCGGAGCGAAGCATCGGAAATGTTCAGCATCCCCTTTACAGCGATGCCGGCAGTTGAGCGATCAATCTCCGCTGAAATTGTTGTCACGCCTGCCGCGGAAAATCCTTTCAGGGCGGGACCGGCGTCTGCAAGAAAATCCTTGAGGAGAATACTTGCAACAGGGTCAAGAAGAATAGTGATTTCTGCAGGATCGAGTTTCCAGCTTGAAGCGCTGCCGTTAAACGAAAAAGCCGAGGTTGCTATGTCGAAAATGTTCGCGGTTGAAGAGAAGCGGAGTCGCTTTTCGCTCAAAAAAAAAGAGCCGTTCACAGTCAGGCCGGCTTTTCTGCCTGCCAGGTTGCTGTAAAATTTTCCCCAGAGATATTCGCCTCCCGCAATCTCGGCCTGACCCGAAAACGCAAGTTTCTGTTCCCGCGGGCCATACTGAAGCTTGAGTACCACTTTGCCGCTGACTCCCTGAGCCGCCTTTGATGCGTCGGGGGAGCTGAATCCTCCTTCACTGAAGCTGAAAGCCATGGTTCCCTGTAGTGCAAGCTGTTCTCCGGCGAACGTGCCGCTCAGGGTTGTCTCAACAGCGCCTTTCCCCTGCATGGTCCAAGCGCTGTATTCGTCAGGCAGCAGAGGGGTTACGACAGAAAATGCCTGGGCAAATTCCATGGAAGAAACGGCAAGGCGTGCCGACCATGGAGTATCGCCGCGCAAGACCGCTTTTGCGGTCCCCTGTATCTGTCCGAACTGCTTACTGGAGCCTTTCAGCGAGCGGAGCGTGAACGTCTCGGTCTTCCTGTCAAACAGCAGGTCAGCAGACAGAATCAGAGCGCTCACAACCGCTTTCTTTCCGCCGAGCAGGTAGGCCGTGTCGTCAAGAACGAGATCGGCTGTGCCAGATCCATAAGGCGGATACGCCCCGGCAAGCCTGAAAGTGCTTTTGAAACGACCGGCCGCGGCAAGCTCGCTTTTCGGACTGTCCACATATGCGAAAAACGTTTCAATCTCCATATCCCCGCCGCGCTTTGGCGAGAAATCCCTGAGAGTGAAATTGAAATTGCTTAGCGTCACTTTCTGTTCATTCCCCTCGAAGGTAAAGACCGCTTCAGCATTGCGGATGTCCAGCAGGCGGACGTCCGGCAGTTTGTTCAGAAAGGTGAGGTCAGTCTTTTTCCTGCCGATTCTGAATGCGAGTTTTGGCTTGTCGAGAATAAGCGTATCGATATGGCCTTTCAGCATCAATTCAAGGGCATTGTTGACGCTGACATTCTCGCATATGAGCGTTAGTCCGTCATCGCCTGTTTTTTTGATGGCCAGGTTTTTGAATTCACCAGACAGGAAGGGGGAGAAAGAGGCCGTCTCGGCCCGCACCTCATATCCGAACAGCCCCGCGACAGCGTTTAGCGCCGCCGGATTGTTGAACGTAATCAGAAGGGCGGCGCTGACGATGCATATGACCGCCATGACAAGTAAAACGGCGCGTATAACCAATGTGTGAAGAGAGCGGATTGCCATCTGGTTCTCCTGAACGTATTGCTTCATTATAGCATCGGAGCTGTCAGGACGGAATGCTCGTCTGGCGCGGCGCCTGTGACGTCTGGCGGCGTTGCCCAAGCGTTCACTTGTGTTAACACGTTAACGCAACAGGGTGTTTGACGCACTCCCATTTGTAAAAAACACAAATAAATCAATGCTAAATTCTTCATCTGTCCGGCCAATTCCGTAAGGAACGACATTTGCTTTACGTTCTTTTCATATACTCCTGCATTTTGCGGGCGCATTGTTTTTGATGGAGGTGCTGAATGAGCAAAGTGTTAGCGACGTTTCTTTGCCTGGTCCTCCTGGTGCCGGTCACATCGTTGGCGGCTGACCAGTCGGAACTGATGAAGAAGATCGAAGATCTATCCCAGCAGCTGCAACAGTTGAAGCAGCAAATGGGGGAGATGCAGAAAAAAGAGGCGGCAAAGGAAGAGCGGATTGTCAGCGTTGAGAAAAAGGCATCCGAGGTCGAAAAGAAGGCCGAAAAGTCGGAAGGATCCGGCTGGCCCGCGTGGTTTGAAATTGGCGGCGACTTCCGGTCCCGTTTTGATTACATGACCGGGAAGTCTGCGGCTTTCTACGCGCCGGACTTTAGCGTCGTGCCTCCCGTGCCTATGCTGGTTCCCTCGGAAACATTCAAGAATGAGGCGCTCCTGACTAACCGCCTGGGGCTGAACATGAAGTTCAAGGCAACCGAGGATATTCAGGTCAAGACACGGCTTCTTATGTACAAGGTATGGGGACACGAAACCGGAGGACCGGTAACTGGAGGAAACTCGTTTTTTGCCGACAAGCAGAGCATCTTTGATGGAAACATAGCGCATACTCCGTCCGACAATGCCCTGCGCGTGGATCAGGCATACGCAACATGGAGCAATATCGCCGACCAGCCGATCTGGTTCTCTGTTGGCCGTCGACCGTCGACCGGCGGGGTGCCGACGAATCTGCGCCTGAACAACCAGAAGATAGGCTCGGCAGGCGTGCCGGGGCTGCTCATCGATTACGCATTTGACGGCGCGACGTTCGGCGTTGCCCCTGATGTCGAAACACTGCCCGGTTTGTATGCAAAATTCTGCTACGGCAAGGGATTTGACAGCGGTTTTCGAAGCTCCGCCAACAGCATGAAAGATGTCAATTTCCTCGGTTTCAACATCGTCCCTTACGAAACCGAGAACTTCAGGGTTGAGCTGCAATACAGCAGAGGATTTGATATTTTTGCGTTCCCGGAGTACTCCGCAGTTACCTTCCCGGGCTTCGGCCCGTTGAGCAATACCAACCTTGGCGATATTGATCAGTTCGGCGCTGTCATTTCCGGCAAGATCGAAGGGCTGGGCCCAGGCGACCTGAATCTGTTTGTTTCACCCGCCATGAGCAAAACACATCCAAACGCAAATTGGATAGGCACGGCAGGCATGGCTGAATATGGTTTGATGTGGGATAACGTGTCTGGCAGGAATTCCAGGACCGGCCATGCCGTTTATCTCGGCGCCCGGTATGATATCGCATCAACCGGCACCAAGATTGGCGTTGAATACAACCACGGTTCCAGAAACTGGATTACTTTCACTCCTGCCTCCGACGATATGTGGACAAGCAAGCTCGGAACCCGCGGCAACGTATACGAAATATATGCGATTCAGGAACTGCTGAAAAAACCGGTATCGAAGCTCGGCAAGGCATTCTTCAGGGTCGGCTATCAGTATTATGACTTCGACTACACCGGCAGCAACAATTGGGTGGGAGCGCCGGTGAAGATTTCGGATCTCACGTCCAGCCAGTATGCTCCGCTCATGTTCCAGCCTTTAAAGAAGGCTCAGAATATATACGCTACTTTTGACGTGCAGTTTTAGGCGAAAAAAGGGGGAGGCGATGACCCTCCCTCTTGTGCGTCAGCGGATCAAGCAAGGTTGAATTCCTTGATGAGCTTCCAGAGAGTAACGCGGCTGATGCCGAGATATTGGGCGGACAGGGTCCGGCTGCCCTTGAACCGCCGGAGTGCGGCATCAATTCTTTCTTTCGTAACCCGGTCTTTTCCCCTGCGGCCAGCTACAGTATCGGTACCCTCCTTGCGAAAAATATATTCCGGCAGGTCACTCAGCTCGATCGAGTCCCCATTTGCGGTCATAGTTGCGTATTCAATCATATTTATAAGCTGCCGCACATTTCCGGGCCATGGATAGCATTCAATAGCTTCCAGTGCTTTTGGACTGATATGATGGATAGCTTTATTATTGATCTGGTTGATGCGCTCAAGATGGTGAGACACAAGGAGCGGAACGTCTTGTGTGCGTTCCCGCAACGGCGGGACATGAATCGGAATAACGTTAATGCGATAGAAAAGATCCTCGCGGAACTTTGCCGTACTGAGCAATTCTTCCATGTTTTTGTTGGTGGCGCTCATAAGCCGAACATCTACCTTGATGGGGCGTTGATCGCCGACTCTTTCGATTTCCCGCTCCTGCAGCACGCGGAGAAGCTTTACCTGCATCGAGATCGGCATGTCTCCCACTTCATCGAGAAACAGACTGCCATACTGTGCCGCCTCAAACCGACCCTGCCGGTCGCGCACCGCGCCGGTGAAGGCGCCCTTGACATGCCCGAAGAGTTCGCTTTCGAGCAGAAACTCATTCAGTGCCGCGCAGTTCACCGTCATAAACGGCCCGGCCTGCCGTCTGCCCAGCCGGTGAATCGCCCGCGCTACTAATTCTTTCCCGGTGCCGCTTTCGCCGGTAATGACAACCGGGGCTTCACTGGCGGCTGCGTTGCGGATCTGCTCATACAGGCGCTGCATCGGAAGGCTGGTGCCGATAAGCCCCATGAATCCGTATTCCTGCATCAGTTCGGTCTTGAGCTGCTCAATCTCGCGATCCTTGAGGTGCAGAGAGGTCACGTCAGTCATAACTTCAACCGCGCCGATGACTTCACCTGCGTCGTTTTTGAGCAACACAGCGTTCTTCAAAA
The DNA here is from genome assembly GCA_037442225.1 of Nitrospirota bacterium. Taxonomy (GTDB): domain Bacteria; phylum Nitrospirota; class Thermodesulfovibrionia; order Thermodesulfovibrionales; family Dissulfurispiraceae; genus JAAYUK01. Next base: position 11,873 of record JBBIQQ010000010.1, on the reverse strand, counting down.
GATGTATTTCGCTTCCGTCGCGCGCTTGGAGCTGACAGCGCATATCCGTCATGCTGCCGCTCTCGAAGAGCGTGCATTTTTTCTGACCGCCAACCTCAAGTTTCTTGCTGCATGTGTTGCCGTCGAGCATTGCGCATCGCTGGCCGATAACTTCTTCACGGCGGAACCCGGTGATTTTTTCCGCGGCGTGATTAAAGAAAAGAATGGTGCTGTCGCGATCAATGACCATAAGACCATCAGTCATTGTTTCAAGAATGCTGTTCAGAAAATCCGGGTTATTCAGAAGGTCTCGCATAGTGTTCACCGTTAATTTTTGAATGGCTGATGTTAACACATTGGTTAACATGTTGAACACTTCTTGCTGAGTTCAGACTTTTTTTTGTTGATTTTTCTTGTTTTATTCCTTTCCCTAATAAACTTCAATGCAGTTCTGGAAAGGCACAAGAATTGCAAGCTTTACTGGAGCACCATAAAATGATATATATAAACATAGGTTTTCTCTATGTAAAATCAAAAAAGGAGGATTTGAAGCTATGAAAAGACCTTCAGTATTCATGAAGGGGTTGTTTGCTGTTGTGGCTGGCACAGTGCTTTTAGCTGTTCCCGCTTTTGCCCAGCAGCCGGTTCCGCAGAAGCCGACGCTACTGAAACCCTGTTCCCAGTGCCACCCGGCGGCCGACAAGGTGTTGCGTGGCACCGTTGGCAGTATCTCCAGCCGTGCTGAGACCTTTGCGGTTAACACGGGGGCGATCTGGACAGTCAAGTTCGATGACACGACGAAAGTGAGCGGCTGGCGGCAGCCGCTTGCAAAGATTCCCAAGGAAAAAGAAGTAGCAGTCTCGTATGTTGAAAAGGATGGCCAGTTGTATGCAAAGGCCGTGTCGGTCAAGCAGCCGGCGGTACTCCCGCCCGAGAAGATCATATCGACTGAACAAATGATTGACCACGTCCAGAAAGGCACCGTTGCTCTCGTTGATTCGCGTCCGGCGACACGCTTTAATGAAGGTACAATTCCCGGGGCTATCAACATATACGACGCCGAGTTCGACAAGCACGTCAGCAAACTGCCTGCCGACAAGAGCAAGCTGCTCGTCTTTTTTTGCGCAGGCCCCACGTGAAGACTGAGTCCATCCTCTGCCAGTAAGGCGGAGAAGCTCGGGTACACCAATGTAAAAACCTATATTGACGGCTTGCCCGCATGGAAACGGGCCGGGCAGCTCACAATCGCGTGCGTCCCGTGCCTTACCGATCGCATTAAGTTCCAGATACCAACCATTATCGTAGACCTTCGTCCCGAAAACGAGGCTAAAAAGGAACATATTCCCGGCGCTATTTCCATTCCGTTGACCGAGCTGAGCCATGCCGTGGAAAAGTTCCCGAAGGACAAAAAAGCCCCGATCGTATTGTATTCATATGACACGAGGTCAGCCGTTCAGGCATTTGAGGTCATAAGCTTCTGGGGAGGCTTTACCAACATCGTTGTGCTTGAAGGCGGGTTCAAGGAGTGGAAAAAGGCCGGCTACAAGTCAGAGTCGGGCGACATGCCGACGAAGATAGTGTACGAACCGAAGCCGAGACCGGGAGAAATAGCACTCGAAGACTTCAAGAAGATTGCAGAGACGCAACCGAAAGACGTATTTATTCTTGATGTGCGCGATTCAGAGGAAGCAGAGAACGGTATGCTTATTGGCGCAAAAAACATTCCGACACAGGATGTGCCGAAACGACTTGCGGAAATTCCCAAAGACAAGAAAATAGTGGTTCATTGCCTGACCGGCGTGCGTGCCGAGCTTGCATACCATGAACTCAAAAACGCCGGCTATAATGTTTTGTTCCTGAATGCCAACATCAAGATCGACCCGCACGGACGATACGAGATAACGAAGGAATAAGAAGCAGGGTTCAGGAAATCGTGAGCAGACGGTGCGCGGAAAAGTCCGTGCACCGTCTTTTTAGTCAGTTCGGCGACCAGTTCGGACTGGTTGCCCTGAGTCCGCGAGGAGTGATTCTTGTCTGTCCCTCTCCATTCAAATGCATCAGATAAAGGCCTTTTGTTCCGTCCCGATCGGACATGAAGACAATGTGTCTGCCATCGGGCGAAAAGGAAGGATCTTCATTATTACCCCGGCTTGTTAGTTGTGTAACTCCCGTCCCGTCAGGTTTCATCAGAAATATCTGGTGCCCGCCGCCCGAAAGACTTGAATAGGCGATGCGATCTCCGTTCGGCGACCATGCCGGCGTGGTATTGTATCCTCCCTGAAAACTCAGGCGTCTGATGTTATATCCGGAACTGTCAGCAACAAAAATCTGAGGAGAGCCTGACCGGTTGGAGACAAAAGCAAAGCTCCGCCCGTCAGGAGCAACCACCGGTGAGATGTCAATCCACGGAGAGGACGTGATTTTCTGCACCTGCCCGCTGACGCTGTCGCCAATGTAGAGACCTGAATTCCCGTCGCGGGACGATGAAAAAACGAAACGGCGGTTGTCAGGAAAAAAGGTGCCGGCAATGGTCAGGCCGGCTGCCGTGCGGATGTGTTTTTCGCGCATGCTTTTGATATCGAGCACAAAGAGATCCCACTGGCGGAAGCGCTCCGCGGAGTAAATCAGCTTTGTGCCGTCCGGAGACCAGTGCGGCTTGAGCAGCACCCCCCCTGAAATGCCAGTGGACGCAATTTTGTGCCCGTCCCAGTCAGCGGTGTAAAGCTCCTTTCTCCCGGCGGCTTCGCCGATAAAAGCTATCTTTGTGCGAAAGATTCCTTGTTTGCCGGTCAAAACGCGATAGACATCATTTGCAATGGCATGGCCCATTTGACGGAGCGCTGCGGATGAAGACGCGGCATATTCCTTGCGGAGCACTTCCCGCCCATCGACGATATCATGTGCGGTTATCAGCATGTTCAGGCCGCTGGTGCTGCGTCCCTTTACGACCAATTCGACGCCAAGACCACGCCAGTTGTTCAGATTGAAGGGCTGGCGCGGCTGCTCGATCTGAGCAGCATCATCGAGGCACTCAAACAGGCCGGTGAAGGTCAGATCCGCCTTTACCACATCCGAGACCTCCGGAGCTCCGGTGAACTGCTGAACAGCCACCGGAAGTTTTCGCAGGCCGGGAGAGGTAATGTCGATAAAAACCTTTTCGGCGTATGCAGGCTGAGGATGTTTTAGAAACAGTCCGGCAACAATGCACATGGTGAGTGCGGCGATCAGCAGGCGCGGGCTTTTAATTTTTTGCATTTATGGAAAGAACCTCGCTTCTATTTCAATTTCCTGGGGCGGCGGCGGAAAAGGGCTCGCCTTGGTTATCGCGCGCAAAACTGAACGGTCAAAAAGCGGGCTGCCGGAACTTTTGATAATTTTATCGACCGTGGCGCTGCCGTCCCTGCGCACCCGCAGGAGAACGGTTGCTTCCAGTGCCTGTTCATTTGATCCCTGATATATCCAGTTCTGGCGAATTCTTGTCGTCACCAGCGACACATAGTCGCCCCCTCCAGGCTTGCCTTTTTCCGCTTTCGCTGCCGCGGATGCAGACGGGGGCTTTTGTTGGGATGCGCTCACTTCCGCCATGCGGCGCTGCGCTACGATGGTTTCAATCTTTCTTTTTGACTTAAGCGCGGCGACGCGATCTCTCAGGAGCTGTTCTTCCTGCATTTTTTCCTGTTTTGATTGCCCGGGAACAACTTTGGGCGACTCCGCTTTTTTCTGCGGCGTCACTTCCGATTTTGCCTGTTCGGCAGCAGGTGCAGGTTCGGCGGTTGCCGCAGTGCTGCCGGGAGTATCAACCAGAGTGACAACATAATTTGGCGAAAGCTTTCGCGAAGGGGAGCTTGCAAAAATCAGGATAGCGACGATGAGCAGCGAGAGATGCAGCGCAACTGAGAAACTGAAAGCGCGATGCATGCCCGGAAGTTTCATTTGATGGAAATGGTCGGCTCTGTGACCATCCCGAGTTTTTCGATGCCTGCCTCCTTTATCTCCCCCATAATTTCAGCAACAACGCCATATGGCACATCTTTGTCTGCCTTAAGGAAGACTTGGGGATTCTGTTTGCTGATAGCGGCAAGTTTTTTGACGAGGTCAGTCCGGGATACAGGAGTGTCGTTCAGAAAGAACTGTCCGCCTTTTTTGATAACGATTGCGACACGCTCGTCTGCCGGCAGCTCCTTGCCCTTTGCTTTCGGGAGGTTCACATCAATACCCTGCTGCAGCAGCGGCGCCGTTACCATAAAGATAATCAGCAAAACCAGCATTACATCCACCAGTGGGGTTACGTTGATTTCTGACATAACCGTTTTTTGTCTGGATGTTTTCATTTCTTTGCCAGAAGATAGTCCACGAGCTCTTCACGGAAGTCCTCAAGCGTGACTATCATGCGATTCGCCCGGCTCAGAAAATAGTTGTAAGCGACAACTGCCGGGATTGCCGCCACCAGACCGACCGCAGTTGCGATGAGCGCCTCTGCAATGCCGGGAGCGACAACGGCCAGCGAAGCGGACCCCGCACTGCCGATGCCGCGGAACGAATTCATGATGCCCCAGACGGTGCCGAAAAGCCCGATAAACGGCGTCGTGGAACCGGTGGTCGCTAGGAAGTGCAGATACCGCTCAAGCTTGGCTTCTTCCAGCGCATTGAAGCGCTTCAGCATGCGGCGCAGCTCGTCCTTGTCCGTGTAGGTCTTTTCGACATACACGTTTCGAAAGAGCATCGCCAGCGGGCTTGTTAAATGCTTTTTTGACGCGGAGAAAAGGTCGGAGGGATCCTTCAGGGAATTGTACAAGCGGAGAAACTCGCCCGATTCAGTTTCCGCTCTGCTGAAATGGCGCCACTTGTAGAAGATGATAGTCCAGGAAATGACCGAGAAAAGCACTAACGTAACAAGCACGGCTTTTACTACATAGCCGGCCTGCGCTATAAGCTGCAACACGGAATGTTCCATGCATCCTCCCTCTGTGCAAACGCTTAAATGTAGCCAAAAAACCGGCAGAATGTCAAACGGATTTGATTTTTGAAAATTGCGTCGGGTATGCTCAATCCATGCCCTATGGCGAACTGATAAACTCATTTAAAGGGAAAAAAGTCCTGGTTGTCGGCGATCTTATTCTGGACCGCTACCTGTTTGGCAAGGTGAATCGCATTTCGCCCGAAGCGCCGGTGCCGATTGTTGACGTGGTCAGTGAATCGTTCCTGCTCGGCGGTTCCGCCAATGTTGCAAACAACATAATTGCGCTCGGCGGCAGGGTGGCGGTTGCGGGCATCATCGGGAAGGGTACGGCTGGCAAGGTTCTGCAGAATTTACTCGCGGAAAATGGCATTGAAACTGCAGGTATCGTAGAAGACAAGCGGCCCACGACTGTCAAGACACGCGTTATCGCGCATAATCAGCAGGTGGTCCGCTTCGACAAGGAAGATCGCAGAAAGATCGAAGGGAAAAGCCTTGCCGGTCTGATGGCGTATCTGAAAAAGGCGATTCCCGAGCACGGCGCTGTCGTGATTTCCGATTATAAAAAAGGCGTCATAACTGCCGCGATCGTCAGTGCCATCATGAAGTATGCAAAACAGAACACGACCTTTGTTGCGGTTGATCCAAAAGTCGGTCATTTCCATTTTTATAAAAAGGTGTCTCTGATAACGCCGAATCTTTTGGAGGCTTCGCAAGGTTCGGGTGTCGAGATCCGGGATGAGAAAAGCCTTCTCAAAGCCGGCAAAGCTCTAGTCTTCCGCCTCGGTTGCAAGTCGGTGCTTATCACGCGCAGTGAGGACGGGATGACTCTCTTTAAAAAGATACCCGGAGAGCGCTCAATCAGTGCAGAACATTTTCCGACTGTTGCGAAGAAGGTGTATGATGTAACTGGCGCTGGCGACACTGTTATAGCAGCCTTTGCGCTTTCGGTCGCGGCGGGTGCCTCTCTTGAGAAGGCAACGGTCATAGCAAATCATGCCGCGGGCATTGTGGTTGGCGAAGTGGGCACAGCTACGGCATCTCCGGAGCGTCTGATAGCAGCGCTCAAAAGTTCGGGGTTCTAGTCATTTTCATTTTTGTTTTCCTCCGATGACTGCCGAAAAAGCAAATTAATGGCAAGAGCTTTGGCATTATATTCTGGCGGACTTGACAGCGCACTCGCCGTTCTTGTGATGCTCAGGATCGGTATTCAGGTCACGGCGGTGACGTTCCAGACCGGGTTCGGGTGTTATCAGGCAGATGCGTTTCGCCGGGCGGCACGCGCCACGGCTGATCGCTTCGGCTTCGACCTGATTGTGAGCGACATCACTCCGCAGTTTCTCGACATCGTGAAAAAACCTCATTTCGGCTACGGAAAAAATATGAATCCCTGCCTGGACTGCAAAATACTGATGCTTAGAGAGGCGAAAAAGCTTATGGCCGAAACAGGCGCAGACTTTGTGGTGACTGGAGAAGTGCCTGGACAGCGCCCCATGAGCCAACGGAAGCATATGTTACCGGTGATCGACCGGGAAGCCGGATTGACGGGGATGGTTGTCCGCCCGCTGAGCGCACGGCTTATGAGCCCAACCATCCCCGAGCAAAACGGCCTGCTTGAACGCGAAAAGTTATTCAGACTCCACGGACGTTCCCGAAAGCCTCAGGTTGCGCTGGCTGCCGAACTCGGATTGGAGGACTATCAGCAGCCTGCTGGCGGCTGTCTGCTGACCGACTTTGCCTACGCGGAGCGTCTGCGCCGGCTGCTTCGGGAGAATCCTTCTGCGACAGTTCGCGACATTTTGTTGTTGCGGGTCGGCCGCCATTTCCGCCTCTCGGATAACGCGAAGGCAGTTGTCGGGAGAGACGAGCAGGACAACGCTGCCTTGGACAGACTGCTCTCTTTAAGCGACTATCGTCTTTTCATGAAAGACTGCGGAAGTCCGCTGACCACCATTGTCGGGGTTCCATCAGCGGCTGCCCTGCAAACTGCCGCCGCTCTTACTGCCCGATATTCGACTGGCCGCAAACGCTTGTCCGTTCCAGTGACGATTGAAAAGGACGGAGCTCAGTCGACGGTTTTTGTATCTCCCGCAACCGACGACATAATAGACCGCCTTCGCGTATAACGTTCCAAGGATTTGGCGCAGCCGGGAGCTGTTGACCTTTTGATTCAGCGCATTCTCGGCTATAATATGCTGAATATCGGCAACGCACTCTTCAGGATGAGAAAGGAACGCGCACATGGCAAAAAAGGACGTTCTCGGCATTATCGTAGGAGGAGGCCCGGCGCCGGGCATCAACGGCGTTATCAGTTCGGCAACAATCGAGGCAGTCAATCAAGGGCGTCAGGTTGTGGGAATTGTCGGCGGCTTCAAACGCCTGTTTGACGGGGATGCGAAGTGCGCTATCCCGCTAACCATCCAAGACGTAAGCCGTCTGCACACGCAGGGCGGTTCGATATTGAGGACTTCCCGCGATTATCCCGACAAGGCCCGCGAGAGATTCAAAGTCCTGATGTCAACGCTGAAGCAGATCGGCATCAGGCATCTTGTTACCATCGGCGGCGAAGGAACGCTCTTCATGGCGAACTGGATTGAGAAGGAAGGGCGCGGTTCAATCAACGTGGCGCATGTTCCGAAGACTATTGATAACGACATCCCCTTGCCCGGCGGAGTCTCTACGTTCGGGTATCAAACAGCCCGTCACTGGGGGGTCGAGATAGTGAAAAACATCATGGAAGATGCCAAGACGACCGGCCGGTGGTATTTCATCACAACCATGGGACGGCATGCCGGACATCTTGCGCTTGGTATCGGCAAGGCGGCCGGAGCAACGATAACGCTTATTCCTGAAGAATTTCAGGCAGAGAATCTGCCGCTGAGGAGTATTGGAGATGTTCTTGCAGGATCGATTATCAAGCGGCTTTCCATGGGAAGAGATCACGGGGTTGCGATTCTCGCGGAAGGTTTGACCGATAAGCTTGATTACGAAGAGTTGCGGCGCTATGAGCCCTGCCAGTTGGATGAGACCGGCCGCTTGCGTCTGTCCGAAATCCTGCTGGGGCGGATATTGAAATCTTTTGTCGGTGAGACGCTCGAATCGTTCGGCATCAGGATGACTATCGTTGACAAGAATGTCGGCTACGAATTGCGGGCCGCGAATCCGATTCCGTTTGATGTCGAGTACACCAGAACTCTCGGGTACGGCGCGGTCAGGTTCCTGTTGCGCGGCGGTACGGGCGCTATGATTGTGCTTGAAGAAGGCCATATGCGGCCGATCCCTTTTGTCGAAATGATGGACTATTCAACCGGCCGCGTGAAGGTTCGTACGGTTGATATTCAATCAATTAACTATGAAGTCGCGCGGCAATATATGATCCGCCTGGAGCGCGAGGATTTTGAAGCCAAGGCGCTTGCACCGCTCGCGAAGACAGTGCATCTGAAACCTGAAGAATTCCGTCAGCGCTTCGAGCATATCTTGTAACAGGCACTCTTTAATAAAGAACCGTCTGGCGGCTTGTCGCCAGACGGCTATTCCCCTATATGAGCAAAAACAATAAACGAGGCAGGCCATCTGCTCCCAAAGAACTGCAGTTCAGGCATGCTGAACAGCTTCGCGATGTCGGTGTTCTGAGTTTTGATGTCCTGCGAGCTGACAAGCTCCGGGATGTGCTTGTTCGCCTGTTACAGATCAATGAACATGTCCCGATACTTGTGGAGGGACGCCGTGATGTTGAAGCGTTGCGGGTGATTGGCTTTGCCGGAGAGATTCTGACGCTGCATGGCAGCCGGGGGTTCTATGAATTTGCAGATGATCTTCATGATCGTTATACTTCCATCGTGTTACTGCTGGACTGGGACGAGAAGGGCGAAGCGCTTCAGAAACAGATTGGCGCATTGCTTACCGGCCTATGGGAAGCATACGCTACGATTCGTGACTCTCTGATGAATCTCTGCCAGAAAGACATACAGGACGTTCAGAGCCTGCCCTCTTTGCTGGAGCGCCTTGCCGGGAAGAGGACACTGTTCCCTGATGGCGAAGCACAAAAGGAGATGCCTGCCCAGTGAGCACTGCTGCGTTTGGTTCTCAGGCAGAAGATGCTGCAGCAGAGTATCTGAAGCGAAAGGGCTATCAGATACTCCACAGGAATTATCGCGTACCCTATGGAGAAGCCGACATTGTTGCGCGTTATGGTCGATCGCTTATCTTTGTCGAAGTGAAGGCGCGAACATCAACGCAGTTCGGTCAACCATTCGAAGCGGTCAATAAAAGAAAGCAGGAAAAACTGCGCAAGGTTGCGCTTGGCTATATGAAGCGGAACGGCGGGGAATGCCCGGTACGTTTCGATATCATCAGCATTATGCTCTATCAAGGCGCGCACGCTTTTGAACATATAGAAGGAGCGTTTTGAGTTACTTTGCGCAACTATTCGGGGATTTTGTAAAAAAGATATGCTGAAACGCCTGAGAATGCAACCGGGATAACCCACGGCGCAAGAGCGGGCTGAATACTTCCTGCGTAGCCGAGCGAAAGAAAGAACGAATAGCCAAGCCAGTATGCCAAGCTAATCATGAGGCCGATGCCTGCGGAAACGACGCCTGCGTGTGATTCAGCATTCTGGAGCATGCGAAGTTGATAAATTTTTTGCAGCACGCGCTGATCGCCCCCGACTGACAGGGATATGCCGAGAAGCAGCATGAACAGATTAATCAGCGGATAGGCGATGCGGGAGCTGATGTCGGTACTCAGCTTGGTGTTTCTGAATCCGGCGTCCTGCAGCCGGGTCTTAAAGCGCAGAAGCTCCATGATTGACATTTCTTCAACCTTCCACATGTCGCTCTGAAAAGTCATCGGTGATTCGATGCCGGGGTAGTCAAGCTCTCCGATCTCGGTCACTTTCCCGGTTTCTATCGAAAGTGTCTGAACATTTTTCAGTTTCCATGTCTCCTGCTCCCAAACAGCCGAATCGGCATAAATTCGGCTCTGCAGACCTTTCTCTCCGATGCGGAAAATCGTTATGGCACGATAGTCGTCTTTGTCCGGCAAGTACAGGCCAATTCGTGCAATGGAGCCGTCTTTCCCCCGAATGTAGAGCGTGCCTTCCTTGAAAGTGACCTTACGCTCCTTTTTCGTAATCTGATTGGAGATGGCTCGCAACCGCTTCGATGTGTCGGGGACGATGACTTCTCCCAGCAGGAAGCTGATGAGCGTAAGAAGAACACCAAGAGCCAGAAAGGGCCGTAGCAGCATTTTCAGTTTGCCGCCCGCTGCCTTGATGACGACTATTTCCCGTCTGCGTATCGCCTTGGAAAAGACAAAGAGGCTGCTGAGAAGAATTGCTATCGGCATCAGGTACTGTATATATTTTGGAACGGTATTGAGCGCATAAGAAGCGAGCACCTTCATAGATGGTTTAAAGGGCAGGAATTCATCAAGTTTGTCGACAAGTCCGATGATGCTGAAAATAGTCGCAATCCCGAATGCGAGTACGGTCAGGGTTTTTAGGAAATCCTTCAAGTACATGAACTGAATCAGGTTCATCGTTTATTCACCCGCTCAAAGACGATGAGAGAGAAAACGCTCAATGCTATAAATGAAAGCCATGCTCCAGCATAGTGCGGCAAGCTGCCGGACCGCGCAAGTTTTTCGCCATAGATGAGAATGGTGTAATAGACGGCAAAAACAGAGAGTCCGATTGTCAGTCCGCCAAGACGGCCGGATTTGCCGGCCATGAGCGACAGTGCTGTGCCAAGGAAGATAATGATTATGCAGACTGCTGGAAGAGAGATCCTGCGGTGAAGCTCAAGGATAAACGACATGTTTTGCCCAGGCGACTCCTGCGCCAATCTGAGCAGTTCCCACGGTGCGAGCTCGCTGTTTTTACGGTTTGTCGGCTCCAGCGAAGGGGTCAGTTTAAGATGGTATGTTCCGAAAAAAAGCTCGGTCACGACATCTTTCTTTGTGATATACGCTTGCCCTTCCGTTAGCAGAAAGCTTAAGGTCTCATTTTCCTGTAAAATAACGCCTTTCTTGGCTACAATTACCCTTTGCTCATCCTTGTTGCGCTCATCTACCATAAAAATGCCGACAAGCGTGTTCGGATCAGGTTTTTGGCGGACAAGCAGCGTAACGTCCTTAAATGCGGTATTGAATGCACCTTCCTCAATAGTCATAGGAGCTCTGATGGTCAGTACTTCGGTCACCTTCTGACGTAATGCATCAGCTCCGCGCGGGCCGAGATAAAAGCTCATGAGAAGGCTCAGGAAAAAACAAGCGATCCCGAGATAGACAGCCGGATATGCTATATGTCGGAACGACATGCCGCAGCTTCTCATTATAAGGAGTTCGTTATCGGCGTTCAGCCTGCCATAGGTGAGAAGAATGGCAAGCAGAAGAGCCATCGGTATTGTGAGAATGAGAATTTGCGGCTGCAGGTACAGGACAATCAGCATCATATCGTTCGGCGAAGCCCCTACGCCTGACAAAATGCGGGCCAAGCGAAGGAGTTTCTCCATCATTAGGGTAAAATTCAGGAAGAGGAGCGAAAGCGCAAAAGAGATCGCGAGTTCTTGTAGAATGGAACGGTGAATTAGGAGCATATGCATCCGTTGAGCATACGGAATTTTAGGTGAAAAAGTCAACATTCCCAATGCTTTAAGTGATGGATGTAGGGTGGGGGATTGACATTTTCGGCGGTGGCTGGTAAGCTTAGTTCGTAAGTTGTTCTTTGAAGTGAAGTGCTCTGCAGTACCGGAAGGCTCTAGCTGAGCTGAGGTAGTTGACAAAAAGCCCCAATATGGGTCATGATATTCAGCCAGCAACGAGCAGATGGTGCTGGAGGGATTTTTGTTCTTTGAAAACTACGGGTAGATCATGCCAAAAAAGTTTTTTCGTTATTAAACAGGATTAAAATGAGAGTTTGATCCTGGCTCAGAAC
>JBBIQQ010000009.1:0-31668 GCA_037442225.1 Nitrospirota bacterium | reverse complement strand
GGCGCAGCCTCGGCTTTGCCAGGGTAAGCGTGCCTGCTTACTTTCCGGAGGGCATCTCGTGGCCGCCTTCCTCGCTCATCGGCCAGAAAAAACCGTTCCCTGCGCTTGTAATGGAGTTCCGCGCCGCGCGCAGACCGGACATCGCGCTCATCATTGTGCAGCAGTCCGGAAATGCCGATGCGCGCGCCTTCCAGAGAGTCGCGCTCAGCGCCGCTCAGGAAGAAACCGCTTACACCATCAAGAACCGGACCGCACTGCTTCAGGTCGGCAGGTGCACATCCGGCAGGTCATGCAGCCAGATGCGCTGGACGCGCAATGATGTCCATCATACCGTCCTTTTCATTGGTCCGCCGATAGAACTCATCAGGCTTGCCGAAAGCATGATTCATTAAAAGTGCTCTCTGCGGCGCTCACGCACAGGAGGTGCGCAACCGCCTGATGCCGCCGAGAACGCCTCCGGACGCCATTCTTAACGAGCGGAGCCGGTTGTCTCCCGCCCCAATGCCGGTTTTGGCCTGAATGCTGCGTTGTCCCGGAATTCCGCTCCCGAATTCTTCCCTGCGAAACACTTTCGCCGCATCTACGAACTTTATCCTACGAAAATCGGACATTCTGCCAATTATCGCCGCCTTTTCAACGTGATAAGCTGAAATCAGAAACAAACGACAGAAAGGGGGGCAGAAGAAAAAGAAGCAGGTGGAACAGCCGGAACAGCGTCACCGACCCGGCTGAAGCGATACAGGCCATGAATACACGAGGAGGTGTGAGATGTTTCTCTACAAAGGTGGACAGACCGTCAAGAAGGGAACCTACTGGGAATCCGAGAAGAATGCCAAAATCGTCCTTGAGACCGATGGCATGCTTCCGGGCGGAACAAAAGAGATGTATTTCCGGCTTCCTGAGAGTTATGCGTTAATCCCGATTGTACTCATCGGGTTGGCGCTCTCAATGGCGTTTCCGTATGGAGCAGGATTTCTGGTCTTCATCACGCTGCTTGCCCTTTCCGCAGCCGTCTATGCGGCCGGCGCCGCAACAGCACGCCTTATGAAGGAAATGCTCGGCAAGAATGCGAACTTCGGGTACAGCCCCACCACTGCGTACATGGCGGGCAAGAAGACGACGAAGAAGCGCGGCGCGGATGATGAAGAGGCCGGCAAGAACGACGCGAAGTAACTGAGGCGTGCCAGGACGCACCGCGTCCGGCGCCGATGCGCAGCACTGGAGGTCCAAATGGGTATGTACAGCGGAGGAACAGCGGTAGCGCGGGGGGTGTACTGGAATCCGGTGGATGGACACGAAGTCCATATCCGGTCGCGCGGGGTGCTTCCGGGAGACACAAGCAGGCGGTATCTGAAAATCACCGCAGCGGGGCTTCTCATAATCGCGCCGGTTTTCGGCCTCATGTTTCTTCTCTTTCTGCCGCTCTTCGGCATAGGGATGATTTTCATTCTCTGCGCGGTTCCTATCGTAAGCGGACTCGCATCGGTCGCGATGACGGCGGTTCGGATAGCAGGCGGGCTTGCGAACACCGGCTGGAAGCCGTCACGCTCCTATTTTGCGGGAAGGGGAAAACGCGCAAACCCCAAGCAGATAAACAAGTGAGCCGGTCGCTCGCTTTGACCGGACATTATTTTTTCGCACGGAGGTGATCGTATGCAAACATTGTTCGACTATATCAGCACCGTAAACGGAATCCAGTATATTCTGATGCTCGCATTTATCGTCGGGTTCATTCTCTTTCTGGAGCTGCTGAAACCGAAGCCGTTTGCCGGACTGATGAAAATCGCGGCCGATGATCTCGTCTTTGTCAGAAAGCTGTCCCCTGAGATGCGCTTCCGGAGCATCAAGCGGCTCTGCACGGCGCCGATCTACGGCCTGCTCTACATCGCGGCCATTCCAATCCTGTTCGTGCACGGAGTTGCGGTTATTTTCAGCCGGGTCATCGCGGCATTGACATGGGTAAGCTGGAGTCCGGTACGGGCGTATTTTCGCGGCGCCAGAAAAACGAAGCGGCAGGAATCCGCTGATCCGCACAGAACATAGAACGCCGGAGCTAAGGAGGCAGCAATGCACAGGCTCGCAGTGAAGCTTACCGCTCTTTTTCTCTGCATCGCTCCGGTCTCTTTTTTCCTTCTCACCCCGGCAACCGGGACCGGAACCGCTTTGCCGGGGACGATAACGATCAACGCAGTGCAGAAAAAGTTTGGCCCGGTGGAGTTTGACCATGCCAAACACGCGGCGCTCGCTGAAGGATGCGGGCAATGCCATCACACGCATAATGACAAGATGAACGCTACATGCAAGGAGTGCCATGCAATTAATGCCGCGCATTTCAAACGCTCGGTGAAGCAGCAGTTTTTGCCCTGCAGCGGCTGCCACGCCGAAGCATCAGTCCAGTCACCGGAGCTGCCCGGCCTGAAAGTCGCGCTGCACAAAAAATGCTTCCCCTGCCATATCGGCATGGGAGACCTCGGAACATCGCCCAAGGGATGTACGCAAATCTGCCACACACGAAATAAAAAGGGATGATATGCACACGCGAGGAGGATATGAGCCATGAGCGTTGAAACACCAGGAGCGCCGCACAATACGCGGAAGAATAACAGCGGCATAACCCGGCGCCGCCTTCTCTCACTCTCTCTGCTGGCAGGAGGGGCCGCTCTCGGTCTGCCGCGCCCGGCTGCTGCGCGGCCAGAGTTTTCCGGCTGGCCGGAAAGCTTCGGGATGCTGGTTGACCTGACGCTCTGCGTCGGCTGCAGAAGCTGTGAGCAGGCATGCGGCGATGCCAATTCGCTGGCGAAGCCCGAACGGCCGTTTGATGACCATTCGGTCTTCAACGAAAATCGCTGGCCGTCCGCAAAGGCATACACCGTTGTAAACCGCTATCCGAACCCGAAGAACAAGGAACATCCGCTGTTCCGGAAAATTCAGTGCAATCACTGTCTCGAACCGGCGTGCGCCACCGTCTGCCCCATTCAGGCATTCACCAAGACTCAGCAGGGAGCTGTTGTTTACAACGTAGACCTCTGCTTCGGCTGCCGTTATTGTGTCATGGCCTGTCCTTTCAATATTCCCGGGTATGACTATGAGAGCCCGCTGGATGCAAAGGTGGTAAAGTGCACTTTTTGCAGCAGCCGCATCGCGAATAATCAGCTGCCGGCCTGTGCTGATGCCTGCCCTGCCGGCGCGCTCACCTTCGGAAAGCGCACGGATCTGATTAAAATGGCCCGCAAGCGAATTATGGACAATCCGAAGAATTACATCGACCATATCTACGGAGAGCGGGAAGTCGGCGGCACATCGTGGATGTATCTTTCCGCCGTGCCGTTCGATAAGTACGGACTTCCGGGCAACCTGCCGAAGAAGCCGCTGATAGAATTGCAGGAAGGATTTCTCTCCTCGGTTCCGGTCATTTTCACCACCTTTCCGGCAATCTTCGGCATGCTGTACGCCGCCCTCCACAAGAAAGAAAAGAAAGAAGACCCGGCGCAAAAAGCCGGGAGCGAGTCCCGCGAGGTGGACCATGAATAAACAAGCCGACTTCGCCCAGCAAAGATCGATTGTTTCCTCAAGTTTCCGGGAGCGCTTTCTGTCAAAGCTCTTCATGGGCATGACACCCGCAGAATACTCCCGTTCACTTGTTACGCCGTTTAATCTGCTGGCGGCCGCTATTCTCGCCACTGCGGCTCCGGTCTTCTACATGAGATATACGCAGGGGCTCGCGACGGTCATCCATGCAAATCATGAGTATCCATGGGGACTGCTCCTGAGCTGGGGGATATTCGCCGGAGAACCGCTCTTTGGCGCAGGCTTTGTTGTCGCGGCGGCCTACTATCTCTTTGGCATGAAGCGGTATCGAGTTCTCGTGCGCCTCGCCGTGCTCGGCGGCATGCTCGGATACGCTTTTGCCGCATCATATCTGCTGATTGACCTCGGCAGGCCGTGGCGCATCTATTATCCGATGCTGATTAATTTCGGGCCATCGTCGGTGCTGTTTGTTGTCGCATGGCATGTCGGCCTGTATGTAACGGTTCAGCTGCTTGAATTTTCGCCGTCAATCCTCGAGTGGATTGGCTCCCGCCGCCTTCACCGATGGGCAACGTCCATCACCGTCGCGCTGATTATCGGCGGTGTTATTCTCTCGACCGTGCACCAGTCGGCGCTCGGCGCGATGTACCTGATTGCGCCCGGCAAACTCCATCCGCTCTGGTATACTTCGCACCTGCCGCTCCTTTTCTTCAGCTCGACTATCTATGCGGCAATGTCGTTCGCTCTGCTGCTCGCCTTCGTAGCCGTCCGCCTGTTCCGGGAGCGGTGCGATGAAGAGTTCATTTCGCATGTTCGCCCGCTGACGCTCAGCCTCGGCAAGGGGGCTGCTCTCGCAATGTATGTTTATTTCGCGCTCAAATTGCTGGCACTGGCCCAGGATAATCACTGGAGCCTGCTCGCCACGCCGTTCGGCCACTGGTATCTTGTTGAGCTGCTCGGGTTCGTCGTCGCGCCGATGCTGCTCTTTACCGTCGGAGTCCGCACGGAGAAAATCGGCCTGATACGCTTCTCGGCAGTGTACGCGCTGATCGGCATCGTGATGAATCGCGTCAATGTGAATCTGATTGCGTTTAACTGGCATCTGCCCGATCACTGGAATTCGATTATTCCGCCGTGGACCGAAACCATCATGATAATGGCTATGATTACACTGCACATGCTGGTTTTTCGCTGGATTTTGAACCGGTTCCCGGTTACGCAAGAGTTGCCGGACTATAAAGGAACGCACTGAACCGTCCGCGGATGCCGGCATTGGAAAAGGGAGGAAAATTAAATGAGGTCGCCGCGCTGTGCAGCTCTTCTGCTGCTCACTCTCTGGCTGACCATTGCCGCCGCTCCCGCTGCCGCTGTTGATGAATCCGCGGCGGCGGCGGAGCGGAAGCACTGCCTGAATTGTCATGCAAAAAAAATCGGAGAGAAGAAATTCAGTGACGGCGACAGCGTATCAACCTATGTTGACCCGAAAGCGTTTGAGCGCTCAATTCACGGGTCCCTCCCCTGTTCTGCCTGCCATGAAGAATTCTCCGAGCGCCGGCATCCGGACAGGGTCTTCAGGACTAAACAGCAGTTTCAGGTGCGGGAGTCGCGGCGCTGCCTCGCCTGTCATCCTGACGAAAAAATCAACGCACGGCCCATTCACCAATCGCTGCTCAAAAAAGAGCAGGCAGGCCAGCCGCGCATCTGCACGAACTGCCACAGCGCCCACAGCACGCAGCGGGCCCGAAAAGGCGGCGTGACATTGTCGGAAGAACAGTTCTGCATGCGATGCCACAGCCATGCGGGGAGAATGCAGTTTGCCGCCGGAGGATCCGTGTCGGTTCAGGTCGACCCGGCATTGCTTTCAGCCTCGGCACACCGCAATCTCAGCTGCTCCGACTGTCACTTCTCTTTTTCGGCGTCGGAGCATCCGCGCCGAAAGTTCCGCTCATCGCGGGAATACCGTCTCTCGGCCTCGGAGGTCTGCCGCCGCTGTCATCATGACAAGCAGGCAAAGGTTGCCGAGAGCATTCACTACTCACTCGCCAGCACCGGGCGCCTCGATGCTCCTACCTGTGTTGACTGCCACGGCGGCCATGGTGTTGCCGCACCGGGCACGGACCGGCTGGCTATCGTAAAAAAATGCGCTTCGTGCCACGCCCAGGTCTTTGCGGCATATGCGAAAAGCGTCCACGGCAGCGCTCTCAGCAATACCTCAAACCGCGACGTTCCGACCTGCATCGACTGTCATTCCTCGCACACAATCAGGGCAACCCGCTCGGCCGCATTTCATGACGCAATTCCGGACACCTGCAGCGGCTGCCACGGAAACAGGGAAATCATGGCGAAATACGGTCTTTCCACCGCCGTGGTCAAGACCTATTTGTCGGACTTTCACGGCATGACGCTTCAGTTGTACCGCAAGGAGGTCCAGAGCCGCCAGCGTCCGGCAGCCCCCATCGCGGTCTGTTCCGACTGCCACGGAATTCACAACATCGCGCGGGCCGCTGGTGAACATGCAGCTACCATAAAGAGCAACTTGCTGAAGCGTTGCCAGTCATGCCATCCGAAGGCATCCGAAAACTTCCCGGATGCCTGGTTGTCGCATTACGAGCCGAGCCTTGCGAGGATGCCGATAATCTTCGCGCTGAAGTGGTTTTACCGGATTATGCTCGTAGTCATGGTAGCAGGCCTGGTATTCCAGATCGTTCTGGATATCCGGCGCCGCCTCGAAAAACGATAGGAGGTCAGCATGTCGCCGGACCTGTCAACCAGAATCCCGCAGAGAATCAGACGATTCAGCACGTATCGGATCATTGAGCACTGGCTTCTTATCACTCTGTTTTTCACGCTCGTGCTGACCGGACTGCCGCAGAAACTCCATCAGTTCAGTCTCTGCCAGTCAATTGTCCTTGTGCTCGGCGGCATCGATACGGTCAGGAGCGTGCATCATTTCGCGGGCGTGCTGTTTTTCATGCTTGCTGTGCAGCATATTGCCGTAAATTTCATCGGGATTGTATTCAGACAGTGGGAGCCTTCCCTCCTCATTACCCTGAAAGATATGAAGGATTCCATGCATAATGCCAGGTACTATCTCGGGCTGCTGCCGAATCCGGCCCTCTGCGGCCGTTTCAGCTACAAGGAAAAGTGCGTCTACTGGCTGGTGCTCATCGGTGGCATACAGATGATTATGACCGGCTTCATGCTCTGGTTCCCGGTTCTCGTCACAAAATACCTGCCGGGGCAGTTCATTCCCGCGGCGAAAATAGTTCATTCCAGCGAGGCGATGATTACTTTTCTGCTTGTCGTGACGTGGCATCTGTATGAGGTAATCCTAAGCCCCGACGTCTTTCCCATCAACAAGAGCATTTTCACCGGATTCATGGATCAACAACAGGTCGCACGCCTCCACCCGCTCCAGAGCGCTGAGCGGCGGGAGATAGAAGCGGATGACCTGACGGAAATGCCCGGTGATCGGCGTTCATGAAAACTCGTTTCGAACGCGGAATTCCGGTTGAAGCCAAAGCTCTCGTAGTGTATGCTGGTACTATATGCTCCGGAAAATACTGATAGTACTGCTGCTCAACGTCGTCATGATTTCAGTGACGCTCAGTGTTATGAGCTTTGTAATGATCCACAAGAGCATTGACCAGAGCCTTCAGAGCCGCCTTGACCTTGCGCGCAGCATGGCCACACACATCGAGATGACGCTCAACCGCAACATGAACCGGCTCGTCGACATTGCAAATGCCGAACATATAAACCTGAATGACAACGACTGGGCTCCCGAACAGCGGATGCTCGAGACGGCCTACCGTGTGTCCGTTTTCACCGAGGGCGCGTTTTTGCTTGACCGACATGGCAACATGCTCCTTGCCTGGCCACAGCGCATAGGACCGATGCTGAATCTCTCCCATATCCCCGCAGTGCGCGCGGTCATCAGCACCGGGGAGCCGGTAATATCAGACCTCTACACCATCGAACCGTCCAAGAAAAAAGTACTCTTTGTCCTGACCCCCCTTAAAAATTCCGACGGCACTCTTGCCGGCATCGCGGGGGGCATGCTCGGCCAGACGTCGGAATTGCTGAATGAGCTGATCGTGAGCGCGAAAGTATCTCTGGAAGGATATGCCGAGATTGTCGATTCAAATGAAGTGGTTCTTGCATCGTTCAACCAGATGAGAATATTGCATCACCATGATCATGGCGGTGTGCTGAAAGGGATGATACGGGCCGGCCATTCCGGCATTGTCGAGTGCGAACATGGCTACGCGGAGCAGGCCGGGGAGAAGCCGTCAAAGTACATCCTTGCTGTCTACCCGCTTCACCGCGCCCCGTGGGCAGTCGTTGTCGGGCAGGAGGAGCAGGCGATTTTCGCGCCGGCTTATACGCTTCAGATGCAGTTTATCCCGGTCGTGCTCGTCTTTATCGGGCTGACGACATTCATCTCGTTCCGGCTCAGCAGAAAACTGGTTGCGCCGCTTCAGACGCTTGCCGAAGCATCACAACGCATCGCCTCCGGAGACATCTACACTCCGGTCGGCGACCATGGGGGAGATGAAATCCTGGAGCTCAGCAAAAGATTCGAGGATATGCGGCAGAAACTTGCCGATTCTCTTGCAAGCATACATCTTCAGAATGAGGATCTCGAAAATCGCGTCGCCCAGCGCACGCTGCAGATTCGCGAAGGACGCCGCAAGATTCGCTTTCTGCTCAAAAAGGTGATCTCCTCCCAGGAGGAAGAACGCCGCCGCGTCGCCCGCGATCTGCACGACACTATCCTGCAGGATGTCTCCGCGTTTCTTATCCAGCTCGACA
This sequence comes from Nitrospirota bacterium, assembly GCA_037442225.1. Classification (GTDB taxonomy): domain Bacteria; phylum Nitrospirota; class Thermodesulfovibrionia; order Thermodesulfovibrionales; family Dissulfurispiraceae; genus JAAYUK01. The sequence goes on along the minus strand of JBBIQQ010000009.1, from coordinate 23,325 downwards.
TCTGCAGGATGCGCCCCGAACTGGTCACTGTCGAAAAAATAGACGAGATGCGGCAGATTGTCACCCGAACCATAGACAATATCCATGTCGTGATCAAGGATCTGCGGCCGTCGCTGGTTGACGATCTCGGCACCAATGCGTCGATCAAGTGGCTTCTGGATCGACACCTCGCTGAAAAAGGGATTGCCTACTATCTTGATGTTGCGTCTCCGCTAACCCGGAGACTGCCATCGGAACTCGAGACGACGCTGTTCCGGGTGTTTCAGGAAGCCATCATAAACGTAGCGCGCCACGCGAAGGCGGCAAATGTTTTCGTCACGATTGACGCGCAACGCTCGAAACTTGAGATCACGATTGAAGACGACGGCGTCGGCTTCGACACGCACGAACTGATGCGCCAGTCGGCGGACACCGGCAGGGGACTCGGCCTGCTCGGCATGCAGGAGCGCCTTTCTCTGGTTGATGGCAAAATGCGGATACATTCCAAACCGGGAGAGGGCACGCGCATCTGCCTGCAAATCCCGATTGAAGCGGAGGCGGAGCATGTCTGACATACGGGTTCTGATTGCTGATGACCATGCGCTTGTCCGCGAGGGAATCGCGGCCATGCTGCGCATGTCCAAGGGAATCGAGGTCGCCGGGGAAGCGGCTGACGGCGTGGAGGCCATCAGAAAGGCCCGCGAACTGCAGCCGGACGTTGTTTTGATGGATATCAGCATGCCGACGCTCGGAGGACTGGAGGCGACGCTCGAACTGCGCAGAACCGATCCTGACATCAAAATCCTCGTTCTGACCCAGTACGATGATCGGGAGTATATCGCGCGCTTTCTGAAAGCAGGCGTGTCCGGGTATCTGCTCAAAAAGGCTGTCGGCACGGAACTGATCAATGCAATCCGGGCAGTCAGCCGCGGGGAGTGCTACATCTTCTCCGCTATAGCATCCGAAGTGGTATCAGGCTATCTCTGCAAAGACAAAAGGGATGAGATCCCGGATCTTTACGAACGGCTGACCGAGCGCGAAAAGCAGGTGCTGAAGCTGATTGCCGAGGGTCACAGCCACAAGGAAATTGCGGGACTGCTCGGCATAAGCTCGAAAACAGTGATAGCGCATCAGACAAACATTTCGGAAAAGCTCGATCTCCGGACACGGTCTGCGCTCATAAAGTTCGCCATCGCAAAAGGGATCATCAGGATCGAGCGATAAGGCGCGGGAAGCATATGGAGTCGGCAAAAACCATCGCGCATTGTTTGCGCGCGTCTATCATTTGTTTATCGGGATTCTTTTTCTCGGGATTGCCGTTGCCATGCGCAATGACCTGATCTTGATGTCTACGGATGCACAATAGGGGCGCTTTTTCGTCTCAACTCGCCCTATTCTGTCAAATCATGGCTTTCTCATTGACAGCATGAAGTTTTTCCATTTTCAGGCCCCGGTTTTTGCAATTATGCCCGAATTTCGCTGATATCGATCTTGTCAGAAATTACCGCGGGCATTCCCTCACCGCGCTGCGCCGAAATCATATTTCCCGGCATGAACCGCAAGCACCGCTTTTTTCGACCTGCCGCCGGGAGCGAAAGCAAAGGCGACTTCCGCAAAATCCTCCTTTTGATGCCCTGCTCATAAAAACGCCCCGGTCTAAAAAGATACCAGGCTGCCGGCCTTCTAATAGCCGAAAATGGCCAGAATGACTCCAGCCGCCACGACCGAGCCGACCTGCCCGGCGACGTTCGCGCCGAGCGCGTGCATCAGCAGAAAGTTATGCGGGTCGTACTGAAGCCCGAGTTTGTTGGATACGCGGGCGGCCATCGGAAATGCCGAAACTCCGGCGGAGCCAATCAGCGGGTTCACCAGATTGTTCGGGGTCAGCTTGTTTATGATCTTCGCGCACATGACTCCTCCTGCCGTGCCAAGCGAAAATGCGAGCAGGCCGAGCGCGATAATTCCGAGGGTCTGGAGATTCAGAAATTTGTCGGCCGACATCTGCATGCCGACTCCCAACCCGAGGAATATTGTTGCAAGGTTCATCAATTCGTTCTGCATTGTTTTGGAAAGACGCTCAAGGCAGCCGCTTTCTTTGACGAAGTTGCCGAAGGCAAAGCAGCCCATGAGCGGCAATGCCGAAGGAAGGATGAATACGCAGAGGCCGAGCACGAGCAGCGGAAACATCAGTTTTTCGAGCCTGTGCACCTCGCGGACCTGACTCATTCGGATCAGGCGCTCCTTGTCTGTGGTCAGCAGCCTCATTATTGGCGGCTGGATCAGAGGAACCATTGCCATGTAAGAATATGCCGCGACCGCGATGGAGCCCATGAGATGCGGGGCGAACAGCGACGAGACGTAAATGGAGGTCGGTCCGTCCGCACCGCCGATAATGGCTATTGCGCAGGCTTCCTTCAGGCTGAAATCGAATCCCGGCAGAAGATTCAGCGCCATGACTCCCAACAGCGTGCCGAAGACTCCAAACTGCGCCGCGGCTCCCAGTATCGCAACGCGCGGGTTGGCAAGCATGGGGCCAAAGTCGGACATGGCGCCAATGCCGATAAAGACCAGCAGCGGAAGCAGTTCATTTTCAATCCCGTACTTAAAGACGAGCCAGAGCAGCCCATGCGGCTCGGAACCCATTCCAGCGCCCGCAACGTTGACCAATATCGTCCCGAAGGCAATCGGCACCAGCAGAAGCGGCTCAAAATTCCTGGCGACCCCGAGATAGATGAGAATGCAGCCTACGATAATCATGAGCAGCGACTTCCAGCCGCTGCCGGTCATGAACGCATAAATGCCGGTGTTTTTGGCTATGCTGACCAGTCCGTTGAAAAATGAAATCTCGCCGCTGTGCCCCTTCTTGGGCGCAGGCGCGGCCGTGCCCGCGGGCAAAGCCGGGGAAGGAATGGCGGACTGCACGGATGCCGGAGCAGTCTGTGTCAGAGTCTCAACGCCAGCCGGTCCCTGCGATGCAAACAATTTGTTTTCGGAAATGCCGGTATGCAGCCCCAGCCCACCGATGATCATCAGGCTGCCGATGATCGCGATGATGAGCTTTTTCAGTGAGTACCGCAGACAGCACCCCCCCTACCCGAACCTGGCGAGTACTTGTCCTGCCGCTACGCTCGCACCGGCCTCAACCACGAAGGTTATCGTGCCCGCTGCCTTTGATTTTATTTCGAGCTCCATCTTCATCGACTCCATGAGCAGCACGGTTTCGTCTTTCTCTACCTTGTCGCCGTTGCGTTTTACGTATTTCAGAACAACGCCGGAAACCGGAGCTTCCACATCCACACCGCCTGCCGGGACAGAGGAAGGGTCCGGCGCAGTCACAGCCCGGGCGGCTGACGGCGCAACGGGAGCAGGCGCTGCGACTATAACTGTTCCTTCTTCACGAATCGATACCGTGTAGTCCCTATTGTCGACATTCACAATGTAAACAGCCGGGCCGGAAGCTGCCGTTGCCGACGCATACGGAGCTGTCGCCATCTTCGGCGCCTCCGCGGGTTCGTCAAACGATACAGGACCCTTATGCCGGGTCTCGAAGAATTTCAGCGCCACCTGCGGGAACATCGCATAGGTCAGAACGTCATCAATATTAACCGACGAGACGCCGAGCTTCTGCTTCAGTTCTTCCTCAATTTTCGGCAGTTCGTTCGGGATGTCATCCGCCGGACGATGATCAACCGCCTTTTCCATATTCAGACCCTTGAGCGCCATTTTGACGAGTTCCGCATCCGGCGTCGCCGGAGTCTTGCCGTAATTGCCGGCAAGCAGGTTCATCGACTCTCCGGTCAGCTTCTTGTAACGGCCGAGCAGGACATTCAGAACCGCCTGGGTGCCGACGATCTGGGAGGTTGGCGTGACGAGCGGCGGATAACCGAAGTCCCTGCAGACCTGCGCGTTCTCTTTTAAAACTTCGTCAAGACGATGAAACGCATTCTGATCCCTGAGCTGACTTTCGAGGTTGGAGAGCATCCCTCCGGGGATCTGCGCGGCAAGAATGCGGGCGTCAGCGCCGAGGAATGAGCTTTCGAACTTTTTGTACTTTGGCCGGATCTCCCGGAAGTAATCCGCAATTTCGAGCAGTATGTTCAGGTCCAGTCCGGTATCATACTCGGTGCCGCGGAGGATCTCGACGAGCGTTTCGGTCGGCGAATGGCTCGTGCCCATCGACATGGGCGAGATAACGGTGTCGAGAACCTCGGCGCCGGCCTCTGCAGACTTTACAAGCGTGGCAACCGACATGCCGGTAGTGGCATGAGAATGAACGTGAACCGGAAGATCGACCTCTTTTTTGATTGCCTTGACAAGAACATATGCGTCATACGGCTTCAGAAGCGCTGCCATATCCTTGATGCAGATCGTGTCCGCGCCCATCTTTGCGAGTTCGATTGCCAGCGCAACATAGCCCTCAATCGTATGCGCCGGAGAAACGGCATAGCTGATTGCGGCCTGCGCATGCTTGCCCGCCTTCTTAACGGCCGTCATCGGCACCAGAAAGTTGCGAGGATCGTTGAGCGCGTCAAACACGCGGAACACGTCCACTCCGTTGACTGCCATGCGCTCGACGCACTTCTCGACAACGTCGTCAGCATAGTGCCGGTAGCCTAGAATCGTCTGGCCTCGGAGCAGCATCTGTTGAGGCGTTTTGGGCATTGCCGCTTTCAGCCTGCGGATTCTCTCCCACGGGTCTTCATTCAGAAAGCGTATGCAGGAATCAAATGTCGCCCCGCCCCAGGATTCGAGCGACCAGTATCCGACGCTGTCGAGCTTTGCCGCAATGGGCAGCATGTGGCTGGTCAGCATGCGTGTGGCATGGAGTGACTGGTGGGCGTCTCTGAGCACCAGTTCACTGATTTTTACATGAGCCATGCGGTCTCCTTAAAGAATGCCTCTTTTCTTATCTGCATGATGTTTTTTCACTGCAATCGCAATGGCAGCGACAACCGCTCCTTTATCCATATCCTGAGCTGCTGAAAGCGCGGCAAGCTGAGCAGGCGGTGGTTCCGGGGCGGGCGCAAACCTGGCGATGATTTTCGCCGTCGTTTGCATGGCAAAAATCAGGGCGCCGAGGAACGCGAACGTCACCCCCATGCCGAGCGCCATGATGACAGTTGCCTGTATAAAATCCTGAACCCAGTGCATAGATCTTCCTCTGCAGCCGTATTAAACGCCGATAATCTTGGTGAGCGAGCGCACGGCTGAGACCGACTTCGCGAAATCCGCGGCTTCCTGCTCATTCAGTCTCAGCTCGACTATTTTCTCGACGCCGTTTTTGCCGAGAACCGTCGGAACACCGGTGCAGACGCCGTCGAGGCCGTATACCCCATCGACATACGGCGAGCACGGCAACAGGCGCTGCTCGTCAAGCAGTATTGCTTTAATCATCTGGAAGGTCGATGCTGCCGGTGCGTAATACGCGCTGCCGGTCTTCAGCAGGCCGACGATTTCGGCGCCGCCGGTGCGGGTGCGCTGAACAAGAGCATCGATACGATCCGCCGGAATCAGTTCGACGATCGGAATGCCCTTCACTGTTGTGAAGCGCGGCATCGGGACCATCAGGTCTCCATGTCCGCCAAGCACCTGCGCTTCGACATCCTGAACCGACACGCCGAGTTCCATTGCAACGAATGTGCGGAAGCGGGCTGAGTCGAGCAGTCCGCCCATTCCGACGACCTTGTGCTTCTCAACCCCGGTCACCTTCAGCGCAAGCTGAGCCATGACATCCATAGGGTTGGTTACAACGACGAAGATCGCGTTCGGAGAGGCCTTCGCGCTTTTCTCGGCCACATCGCCAACGATCTTCGCGTTCGCCATGAGCAGGTCGTCGCGGCTCATGCCGGGCTTCCTGGCAAGGCCGGCGGTAATGACGACAACATCGGAATTCGCCGTGTCGGCAAAATCGTTAGTCCCGGAGCACTGAGAGGCCGAACGATAAAACGGGCATGCCGCTGCCAAGTCAAGTGCCTTCCCCTGCGGTATGCCTTCGATGACGTCAAACAGAACGAGGTCAGCCAGACCTGAAGCCGCGACAAGCTGCGCTGTTGAGGCGCCCACGTTTCCTGCTCCGATAATTGTTACTTTTTTTTCCATACAATCTCCTTTCAGTTCTCCGGCTCCCGGATGTGTATTGTCAGAATCGGCAGAAGCGCGCAATCCGCAAATAGTTTAACGGCAATGCCGCTTTTTTGTCTTCCCGCCGTCGCAACCGACCTGCATCGGCGACGATCCGTTCAAGGGAACGACTTTTCTGCTTCTCCTATGATTTCGCTATCTCTGATTTCTCATCATACAGAACTGATAGTAATCCCGGGATAGTCCAGAGGATGACTGTCAGGAAGAAAATAACATGCGACGCTGTCGCGCCTGCCAATGACCTCCACATCAGTTATATCTTCAGGACATAATACCGAAGCCATATATATATGGTGGAAACCATCACGGTGAATACCATGACCGGCATTCCATACAGCATGAATTTCCAGAATGAAATTTTCCGGCCCATCTTCTCCGCCATGCCGATGACGATAACATTCGCGGCAGCGCCGATGGCAGAACCGTTGCCTCCAAGGCAGGCTCCGAGCGCAAGCGACCACCAGACAGGCATGAGATCCGGATGCTGCAGAAGCTGCACGCCGGAAAGATTGGGCCAGAGATGCTTTGCCATATCAATGACCAGCGGATTCATGGTCGCCACATAAGGGATATTGTCCACAATCGCCGAGGCAAATGCCGAAAACCACATAATCACCATCGATGTCATAAAGAGATCGCCCTGGGTCAGCTCCAGCATCTGGAGGGACATCCACTTTATCATGCCGACCTTGGCGATGCCGCCGATCATGATGAAAAGCCCCATGAAAAAGAAGATAGTGGGCCATTCTACTTCGGCAAAGATGTGGTGCGGCTCATGGGTGCCGGACAGCAGGAGCAAAACCGCGGCGCCGAGAAGCGCAATAGTTGCCGGTTGATAATGAAACACCCCGTGCAGCACAAAGCCGATAGTAACCAGAGCAAGCACGGCGAGCGATTTTTTCATCATCACCGGATCCTTTATGGCATCCGCCTCATTCATGGCCATTATGCGCTTCTTCAACTCATCTCGTGTTTTCAGACGCCTGCCGAAGAAAAGCTTGATTGCCCCGATATAAAGGATCAGCAGCACGACAACCACGGGCGCCAGGTTATATATGAACGACATGAAATCAAGCTGCGCTTTCGAGGCAATCATGATGTTCGGCGGATCGCCGATGAGGGTTGCCGTGCCGCCGATGTTCGCTGCCAGCACATTGGAGATAAGAAACGGGATGGCATCGACTTCAAGCGCGTCGGCAATAAGTATGGTGACCGGCGTGATAAGCAGCACGGTCGTTACATTGTCAAGCAGGGCGCTGAGCATAGCGGTGATAACGGCGAAGATGGCCATAATGGCGACAGGATTGCCCTTGCCGGCCTTCGCTCCTTTGATGGCAATATATTCAAATATGCCGGTCGGCTTCATGAGGTTGACGATAATCATCATTCCGATAAGCAGGAAAACCACGTTCCAGTCGACCCCGAACTGCTCGGTATGAAACGCTTCATGCTGCTCCAGTATCTTCAATATAAGCACCAGACCAGCGCCCGTGAGCGCGACGATTGTCTTGTGAATTTTTTCAGAAGCGACCAAGGCGTAGCCGATAAGAAAAATCGCGGTTGCCGTCCAGAACTGAACTCCCATGACAATCTGGCCGGATGTCTGCACAGCTTCGCCGGTCATTTTTCACCTCCTGTTGAACTCTGCGGCTCAAGCATCGCCTTGGCAATCGCGAAGAAGATGTCGCGCTCATACAGCATACCTACAACCTTTCCGGCTGCGTCAACGACCGGCAGCCGCTTAATCCGCTTTGCCAGCATCAGATCAATGCAGCCCATCAGCGGCTCACTATCTCTTATCGTGACAACATTCCGGCTCATGAGTTCACTGACCTTCCTTGCCCCGGCCTTGCGGGCAAGATCCTCCACCATGCCGTCCCACGTAAAATGCCCCAGGTGCATCAGGGAAAGATACGGCGGGCAGACGGCCTTCAGCGCATCGTGCATGGAAACCATGCCGACAGGCCTGCCGCTTGTATCAAGGACGGGCAGTCCCTTTACCCCGATGCGGCCCTCACCGCGCGCTGCGGTCTGCAGAAGACTGACCGCTTCGCGCAATGTTGTATCCGGCGTAAGGTATTCCTCTAGCGGAATCATGAGATCTTTTGCTTTCATCTTTTCTCCTTTGACTCGATCTTTCCCCCAAGCGCCCGGGACGTCAGTATGCCCCGCATATCAGCACGGTCGACGGGGGCGGACGAGGATCGCTTTTTTATTGCCCGCACGGCATCGGAAGTTCCTCCCCGGTCGTTTAGAAACGAAGCACATAATACCTGAGCCATACATACACGGTCGCAATAATAACCGTCATAATCATAACCGGCATGCCATAGAGCATAAACCTGAAAAAAGATATCTTGCGGCCCATCTTTTCGGACATGCCGATAACGATAACGTTTGCGGAAGCGCCAATGGCACTGCCGTTGCCTCCAAGACAGGCTCCGAGCGCAAGCGACCACCAGACAGGCATGAGATCCGGATGCTGCAGAAGCTGCACGCCGGAAAGATTGGGCCAGAGCTGCCGCGCCATATCTATAACGAGCGGATTCATGGTTGCAACATAGGGAATGTTGTCGACAATCGACGAGGCAAATGCCGAGAACCACATAATCACCATGCTTGTCGCAAACAGGTCACCCTGCGTAAGCGAGAGGATCTGCACGGACATTATCTTGATCAGCCCCACCTTCACAATGCCGCCGATAATCACAAAGAGCCCGATGAAAAAGAAAATGGTCGGCCATTCAACTTCGGCAAGGATATGATGAGGTTCATGGGTGCCGGACAACAACAGCAAAAGCGCTGCTCCGAAGAGAGCGATGGTTGCAGGCTGAAAATGAAAAACTCCGTGAAATACAAACCCTGTGATGACCAGCGCCAGGACCGCCAGCGACTTCCTGAGCATCAGCGGATCTTTGATTGCTACCGACTCGTTCATGGCCATTACGCGCGCTTTCAGCTCATCGCGGGTCCTCAGCTTCTTCCCCCAGATCAGCCTGATGGCAAAAATATAGAATACCATCGTTATAATAATGACCGGTGTCAGATTGTATATGAACGACATGAAATCAAGCTGCGCCTTCGAGGCGATCATGATGTTCGGCGGATCGCCGATAAGGGTTGCCGTGCCGCCGATGTTCGATGCCAGAACATTGGAGATAAGAAACGGGATGGCATCGACTTCAAGCGCGTCGGCAATAAGTATGGTGACCGGCGTGATAAGCAGCACGGTTGTTACATTATCGAGAAATGCGCTCAGCACTGCGGTTACTACCGCGAAAATCACAAGAATCCTCAACGGATCGCCCTTGCCGGCCTTCGCGCTTTTGATGGCAATATACTCAAAAACTCCCGTGGGGCGCATCAGGTTGATGATGATCATCATAGAAATCAGGAGAAAAATAACATTCCAGTCAATCCCGGTTTCCTCTAAATGAAAAGCTTCATGCTGCTCAAGTATTTTCAGGCCGAGAATCAGACCGGCGCCCACAAGGGCGACGATTGTCTTGTGAATTTTTTCAGAAGCGATCAGGACATACCCGACAAGAAAAATTGCGGTTGCCAGCCAGAACCGGGCACCCATGACAATCTCGGGCGATGCATGAACAACCTCCTGCGTCATGGGGCACATCCAATCCGGCAAGCGGGATCCAGCATCGCCTTGGCAATCGCAAAGAAAATATCGCGCTCATAGAGCATGCCGACAACTTTGCCGGCGGCATCCAGCACCGGAACACGCTTGACACGTTGCTTCAGCATGAGATCGATGCATCCCATCAGCGGCTCGTTCTCGGGCACCGTCACGACTTTGCGGGTCATGAACTCGCGCACCTGCTTTGCGCCGGCCTTTCGGGCCAGATCCTCAACCATGCCGTCCCAGGTAAAGTGTCCCAGATGCATGTCGGACAGGTACGCCGGACAGACAGACTGCAAGACATCGTGCATCGAAAACATGCCGACCAGCTTTCCGTTGCCGTCGAGCACCGGCAGTTCCTTCACCCCGGAGCGGTCTTCTCCGCGCCACGCCGTCTGCAGCAGCCTGACCGCTTCACACATCGCGGTTTCCGGAGTCAGATACTCATGCAGCGGGATCATCAAATCCTTCGCCTTCATCAAGCCTCCTTAAAGCATGACATCAGCCTTTGGCAGCAGGCCGTATCTTCGTGGAGGTAATATTTTACAATGATTTGCTGATAAATGGCATCGCTTTCGTACGGTCGGCTTTATGGTTGCAACAGAAGCATGTATCTAAACACCGATGGAACGCTCAGCTATTCTTCCGGCAGAAACCCATGATGCTTCATCTTGGTGCGCAGCTGTTTGCGCGAAATCCCGAGGATCTCGGCTGCTTTTGTCTGGTTCCAGTCGGCCTTTTCGAGAGCCCGAAGCAACAATTTTTGCTCTGTTTCGAGCAGATTCAGGCCCTCTCCAGTCGGCGAGGAAGTCACCGGCAACTCCCGGAGCGAACGCGGGAAATATGCCGCAGAGATGGTCGCCGCCGGGCAGAGCACTACCGCACGCTCGACCGCGTTTTCGAGTTCACGCACATTTCCGGGCCAATGATATGCCTGCAAGACATCCATGGCGTCGCTGTCAAACGACAGTATCTGCTTTTCGTTGGAAGCCGCGTATTTCGCGAGAAAATGCATGGCAAGCAGCGGAATGTCTTCACGCCGGTCGCGCAGAGGCGGAACGGTTATCCGAACGACATTCAGGCGGAAGAAGAGGTCTTCCCGGAAGTTGCCTTTCCGTATTTCTTCTTCGAGATCGCGATTTGTCGCCGCGAGTATCCGCACATCAACCTTGATATGCGTGTTTCCCCCGACACGCAGAAATTCCCGCTCCTGCAGAAAACGAAGGAACTTTTTCTGGATTGCCGCGGGAAGTTCGCCGACCTCATCAAGAAAAACCGTGCCGCCGTCAGCTTTTTCAACCTGACCAATCTTCCGGTCGACAGCGCCGGTAAATGAGCCTTTTTCATGGCCGAACAGCTCACTCTCAAGCAATTGTTCGGAAAGCGATGTGCAGTCGATAGGAACAAACCGGCGCTCTGCGCGGGATGATTCAAAATGCACCGCTTTGGCGATTAACTCCTTGCCGGTGCCGCTCTCTCCCTGAATAAGAATCGTTGAGTTCGAGCGGGCTACCGTCTCAACCAGTGAAAAAACGTTCTGTATCGCCATGCTTGCGCCGATTATGTTTTTGAAATTATGGCTCTCCCGCAGTTGTGATTTGAGAGAGAGGTTTTCCTGAACCAGCCGCCGCTTGGTGACCGCTTCGCGAATAATCGTCAGCAACTCGTCGGGATTGACCGGCTTGGCAATATAGCTGAAAGCCCCTTTTTTCATCGCATCCACAGCTTTTCCGATTGAGCCGTATGCGGTAACCATGACGACGGGAACGTCCGGAGCCGCCAGATGCAGCCTCTCAAGGAGCGCCGCTCCATCCATGCCGGGGAGGCGAAAGTCAGTCACAATGGCATCGAATCGGGCTTTTCCGGAACGATCAAGGGCTTCTTCGGCGGTTCGGGCTGTCGCGACACTATATCCTGCCGAACGCAGAATGACCGAGAGCACGCGGAGCGTGTTCAGCTCATCGTCAACAAGAAGAATAGATCCGCTTTGCTCTGTCATCTATCTCTCCATCGGAAGGGTTATTCTGAATTCCGTTCCGCTGTTCGGAGTGCTCGCAACCATAACGTCTCCGCCATGATCCCGCACGATACGCTCAACGCAAGGGAGTCCGAGACCGGAGCCGCGTGTTTTCGTTGTATAAAACGGCCGGAAAATCTCGGGGAGCACATCTTCGGGGATGCCTGCCCCGGTGTCCTTAATAATAACATCGGCGGCACCGTTGCGGGCGACCGTCCGTATCATGATGGTATCCCCTTCTCTTGTTGCGTCGATGGCATTGATGAGAAGGTTCAGCACCGCCTGCTTCACCTGATGCACGTCAAATCGGAATTGACAAAGGGTTTCGTCAGTCTGGAGCAAAATGTTCTTATGCTCTTCAATCGCCTCCTGCCGCATAAGCCTGACAACATCCGTGACAGCGGCATTCAGGTCTGCCATATCCTTCCGGAGCGGCATCGGCTTGGAAAAGACGAGATAGTTGGTCGCAATCTCGTTCAGCCGCTTCGTCTCTGCCTCAATAATGCCGAGAAACTCCCTGAGAACCTCTCCCCGAAAATTGTCCTGAAGATACGAAACCGCGCCCTGGATAGCATTGAGCGGATTCTTGATTTCATGCGCAACCGTCATCGACATTTCGCCGAGTGCCGACATTTTTTCCAGCCGGGCTTTCTCGCGCGCGGACTGCTCCAACGCATCAAGACTCCGGCGAAGACGGGTCACCATTATTTCAAATGATTCGACAAGCTCCCCGATCTCGTCGCCGCAGGCATCCCGATAGACGACACATGCTCGGCATTTACGGTGCTCCTTGCCAATCCCGGGCGACACGGAACAGCCGCCGCAGTCCTTTGGCACCATCCAGCATCGCACATCCTGCCCGAAAACAGAACAGGAGGATTTGCCGCATTCCATCATCTCCCAGCAGCGGCCGGACGGCGTTCTTCCGGCAGGCGGCTCCAGATCTCCCGCCTGCACGCGCTCCATTCGTTCGCGCAGCCTCTTCATCGGCGTTGTCAGGAAACGTGCCAAAAAAAATGCCCCCGCGATGCCGAGAATCAGCATTGCCGCAGTAATGCCAATCAGCGATTGCCTGAGCTGGGCAAGATTCTCATCCACCATAGCATCGATAAGGCTTGACGAGAAGCCCCCGACCGCGGTGCCGATGCCTTCATTGCCGATGCGGACAGGCACCCAGATTTCACGCATCAGTGGATCTGCGCCGTCTCCGGACCGCTCCCTCACGCGCTCCGCGCTCATTCCTCCGGATCGCTCCGCATCTGCGGACCGGTTCACTCCAAGCTGTCTGCGGTCGCTGTGCGCGACTACGCGCCCGGTTTTGTCGAGCACCATTGCATACACACAGCCGGGAGTCTGCGCGGAAAACTGCAGATGCTGATCAATTCGCAGTGGATCGAGAAACATGAGCGGTTCGGTCACATCCTTGGCGAGATTTCTGATGACGAGAAGATGACCGTTCTGGATCTCATCGCGGAGGGCGGATTTCTGTGCGGTCAGCAGCAGAGAATTTACTGCCACCATGATAATCAGAATAAGACAGACAACCGCGAGCAGAAACTTCTGAGCGATCGGCTGCTTTCGGAACATCGACTGCACATTTATGATCAGATTGTTGAGCATGGTCTCTAATACTTCTTCAGTTCCTGCAGTTCGGCCTCCTGAGGTGCCTGGAATGCCTTGACCTGCGCTGCTTTGAGAATGGCAGGATCATTGAGCTCAAGCAGAAGCTGGCGCACTTTCTTCGCCAGGGCGGGATTGTTTTTCTTTGTCCACGCAATCGGCCAGTTCGGCAACTCGCTGGTTGCGGTAAGAATGCGTATTTGTGCCATATCAATCTCATCCTTGAGCACTTGGAGCGCTGTTTCACGGACAAAGCCGGCATCGGCCTCACCGTTGTATACGCCGAGAATGACCTTCTCCTGGCGTTTTGCGTCGATGATGTTGAGATCTTTTTCGGCAGAGATTCCGTGCTGCGCGAGATAAATCTTCTGTGACAGAAATCCGCCCGCCGAGCGGCGGGACACAATCATGACTCGCTTCCCTTTCAAACCGTCCAGCGTCCTGATTGGACTGTTCTGGCGGGTAATGATGACCCCCCGGAACGCAGCCCCGCCTCCGGCCTCATCCCCCGGTTCGCTGAGAGTCGCCGCTATTGCTTTGATGCTGTAGTCGCGATCAATCTGCGCGAAGACATATGGGTTTTGATAGGAAAAATCGATGGCCCCGCCTTTCACAATCTGGAAAAATTCGTCAAAGTCTCTGGGGATGACCAGCTTGAATTCGAAGCCGGTTTTCCCGGAAAGGTAGCGCATAAGCGGCTCATAGCGCTGGTAAATGGTGCTTGCCGGGTAGAGCGGCAGGATCGCAAAACGCACGGTTTTGGGGCCGTATTCAATATAATCCCTGCCGGTCAGGTTTTTCATCATGATGCGGACCAGATCGAAATCACGATCTTCCGCGGGAACAAAGCCTTCGATTTCGCGCCCGATGGATGCAAGGATATCCCTGTCTTTCAGCGCGACAAGGCTCTTCAGCACTGTCTCCCGATCGGCGGAGGGCAGTACCGAGGATGCCGACAGGAACAGCTGCGGAACAGGGTCCGACCGCTTGATAATGCGCAATCCGTCCGACGTATATTTCCTTGCAACCGCTTCGCTGATGCCGCCGACATCGTGCATGCCGATAAGTACGGACAAGGCTATACGATCTTCCTGCTGCAGATAATCGACGGTCGCGAAGTCTTTTATATTAATGCCCACGTCCAAAAGCATAGCCAATGGAATAAGATAGCTGAATGATGATTGCCGGGAGCCGAGCGCAAGGCGCTTGCCGCGCACCTCGACAACTTTTTCTATTCCGCGAATATCCTTGGTGACAAGAACGCTCCGGGCGGCGGCATCCACACCGACGGCGCGGACAAGCGGGATAACCTTGTCGCCATGCCGGGAACGCGCCTCACAATATGCAGCCGGGTCAAGATAAGACAGGTGTGTCGCGCCGGCGGCAAGATCGGCGATCGCCGACTGATAATCAGGCGCGATCTTGATGATGACCGGCCTGCCGAGTTCCCGCTCCAGATAGTATTTCAGGGGCAGAAATTTTTCGTACATAAACCGGGGGCTTTCAACAGGGATGACCGACAGAATGAGCGGTTCTCCCCGCAATGCGTTCTGACCCTGAAAAGCGCCCGGCGCTGGAGTTTCAACCGGAGCCTGCTGGCATGAGAGACAGCAGAGGAAAATCAAAAGCGATGCGCACAGGAGACGTGTCATGCTTTTCACTCGCCCGCGCCGGTGCCAGCGCCAGGACGACAAGCCATGCCAACCGTGGAGCGTCCATTTGTTATTTTCATAATCAGAATTCGGAGCAAAGCAGACACCCTGCTATTCCTTCCGGGAGTCCTTCCTTCATCTTGCCTAAGGATCAGCAAGAAAATCGGCAGCCGGCCGCTCGATTTTTGTCCAATAGGCCTCCTTGATCTTCCCCGTCAGCAGATCTATATCAGCAGGCTTGCTGACAAAGTCGAACGCGCCGTACCGGATTGCCTCTTCCCGATCTCCCGCGGTTTCGTGCCCCGACAAAATTATAACCTGCACCTCAGGGTGCGAAGCCTTGATGTTTTTCAGAACATCAAGGCCGTCCATTCCGGGCATCCTGAGATCGAGAAGAACGATATCCGGCATTTCCCGCTCGACATATTCAATCGCCTGCTCGCCCCGTGTCACAACCTCGGTCCTGAAATTCTTCAGATTCAGCCGCTGTGAAAGCGCGCTTGCAAATGCAGATTCGTCATCCACAAGCAGCACCTTGAACGTCGAGTAATCCCTTGGGACTATCGAAACCCTGCTGAGCGAACTGCGCGCAACACCCGCAAACTTCTGGGGAACGAGAATTAAATCAAAACGCCCCTCCTCCGCATACGACATCAGTTCATGCGCGAGTCCGCATTTGCACGATATGAATTCAACCTGCCGCCCCTTGCCTGATTCATCGACGATCTTCCGGGCTTCTTCCAGATTCCGCGCCGCCTCATTCATAAGAGATGCGCAGGCCTCAAATTCTTCAAAATCTTTCAGGATCTCGCTGTCAAGCATATGAAGAACCTTCAATTCTCCGCCCGATTTCCTGATACGATACAGCCCGTACCGCAGAACATCCTTTGCATTCAGTGTGCCGTCATACGCCGCCAGAATTCTCATCGCCTTGCCCCTCCGCAAAGTGTATATCTTTTTGATTCCTGTGGGCCTGCGCGTCGGCAGGCGCGGAACCTTTTCCAGCTATTGAGCATGCTTCCTCTGCTTCAGGAGAATGCTGGTCTCCCGCTCAGCATCATCCGCGCTAATCTCTGCGCCGATTTCCCCGGCTGCCGAGAGCAGGACATCCTGAGGACATCGGCCCGCCGCCGGCGCAGCCGTCCGCCGCCGCCCCCGCGGGATTATCGTTATCAAGGTCCCCGCCGGATTACTGCCAATGCGCACCGAAACACTGCTGCCCTGTTCCAGAGAGCAAATCTTCTCATCAAGCAGAAAAAACAGGATCATCTGGAGCCGCGCGGGGTTGCCCGCTACCAAGGGAAGATCGGGAGCAAAATCCGTTTCCAGCGCCACATTCTGTTCGTCGGCAGATTTCTTTACAAGAGCAATGAGCTCTTCGAGCACATCCTGAATGCGAAATACCGACCAATCGCTCTCCAGGCGGTGCGCAAAGCGGCTCAGAAAGACCGCCAGCCGCGAAAGAAGAGCAACTTCACCGTCAATCAAACGCAGGGCCTGCGCCATGGCCGGAACGTTGTTCACCGCCTTGTCGATCTCTATGATGTCCTGCTGCAGACCGGCAGTTTCCCTGATAACAGCCAGATGGTTTCTGAGTTCATGCGTGAACCCGGAAATGAGAATGCCCAGAAAAAGCTTCCCGCAGTCCCTTTCTGCACAGCGCCCGGCGCTATCCACGGTTTGATTCCTTCATTTTCAACCTCGCATCATGCTCTTTTTTCGCGCGGTCAATCTTCTGAACCAATTCTTCAATCTCGACGGGCTTCATCACAAAATCGAGAATATCTCCGTTCTCAATCCAGCGTTCCGTCTTCGGAGAGCCGCATCCGGAGAGCAGAATCATCGCAATTGTCGGATCTATCTGTTTCACGGCTCTGACGAGATCGATGCCGAGCATGCCGGAAAGATGCAGATCTATCACCATGACATCCGGCGCGTCACGCCCGACAGTATCAAGCGCATCCGCGGCATTATAGACGGCCGTCGCCCGGTATTCCCTGATGCTCAATCTCCGGACGAGCGCCTGCGCAAGAGCAACCTCGTCATCAACAAGAAGCACCCGTGCATGCGTCACGAGCCGTCTCCCTTCCCGCCGGATTTCAACGGAAGCGTAATTACAAACGTTGTTCCTTTGTGCAGGATACTGTCTGCTTCAATCGTGCCGCCCAATCGCCGGATGATTCCATATGAGAGGGAGAGCCCCAGTCCAGTGCCCTTCCCCTTTTCCTTCGTGGTAAAAAACGGTTCGAAAATATGCTTCATCACATCCTTTGGAATTCCCTCGCCGTCATCACGCACCATGATCTTCAGCCCTCCCTCGGCCGCCGCCATGGTTGAAACGACGATTTCTCCTCCGTCCCGTACCGCGTCGATTGCGTTATTGATGATATTGAGAAACACCTGCTGCAACAGTCCCTGATCGCTTTCAATCTCGGGCATTTTTTCATTGAGATTGAGTTCAAGCCTGATGTTCCTCATCATGAGCTCCCGTTCGAGAAACCCGGTAACCTCACGCACCACGGCATTAATATTGACAGGTTCTATGCTGATATCCATGCGCCGCGCAAAACCAAGCAGTCGGTGGGTTATTGTCCGGCAGCGGGAAACGCTTTCAGCGATAGCATTCACCAGCGGCAGAAACTCTTTCCGGCAGCCGCTCGATTCGGGATGCATCTCAAAGAGATCCTTGATGAGCCCGGCATTCTCGTTGATTATCGAGATTGGATTGTTGATTTCATGCGCGACTCCGGCGGCCAGCCGTCCGACAGATGCGAGCTTTGCCGAGTGCTCGGAATGAGCGATTGCTTCTGCCCGCGCTTTTTCGGTATCACGAATACGGTTCACAACAATCTGCGTGGTTCGATAATTCATAAAAACGCCGATAGCGACAAAAACAATAATCAGGTAAACCGCAAGGATTTCCCGCTTCAGCATGGAGTATATCCGTTCCAGCGTCGCGGGCTTCATAAGCGCTACCAAAGTCCATGGCGTTCCCTGCACTTTTGCCGCGCCCAAAATCACGTTGCCGAAGATTTCATCTTTGTGCTTCACAAGGGTAACGCCTTTCTGATGAGACAGGGAAGGCAAAGCAAGCCGATCAAAAACAGCTCCATGGAAGCGGGGAGGTGTCTGCAGCATGCCGTTTCCTGCTATAAGAAATGCGTCATCCTGCTCGCCCAGCTCGATTTCCGAGATGAAACGATTCAAGGTTTCGATATCGAATGTTGCCCGCAGAACCCAGAATCCGTCTCGCCCCGGGATATCCTGCCGAATTGCAACAATGTAATGCTGGAGATCGCGTTCGCCAGGGAATACCTGACTGATGGCCATGCCGTGGACTTTGGCACGGATAAACCAGTCGTGCTGCGCATAATGCGCGCCTATGCCGGAATACAGCCCCGCGTGCGCTGCCACATTCCCTTGCGCGTCAATCACCTCAAGCGCCATCAACTCCGGAAATTCCTGATGCCTCTTCCGGAAAATCGTTCTGAGCGATTGCTGCTGAGCAAAAAAATCATAGGAATACGCAGCCGCTATAAAACGCAGGCTCGATGTTCGTTCATGCAGAAAACGCTCGAGCCCTTCCTGCGAGTGTTCCATCTGCCACCGGAGATTTCGGGAAAAGTCCTCCATCAGGATCGCGTGAAGCCAGAAAAAACAGACCGCCGTCACAATCAGGAGCGGGACGCCGGCAAGTGTGCCGACCGTAAAGAATATGCGCACCTTCAGGCTCTTGTAGCGGTCGCTTCGAATAGCCCTCACTGCCCGAATCGGGGAAAGAAACACGTCTTTTGCTGAAGCGAGTCGGGTCTCTTTCGTCGGCTCTTCAGACATATCGTCCTTTCACATGTCATTGTGCCTTCACGGAGCATTCTTCAGAATGCCATGCTCAAACAGGAGAGAAGAATCTGAACGCTGTGCCGCGCCGCCGGCATTCGGTCCGCTGCGTCATGCTTTGGTGGCTGATGCATTCACGCCTGCTGACATTATAAACAGAAACCGCAGCGCTCACGAAACCATATTGAACCACTAATCAGTCTTACATGCTCTGGCTTCACAACCTCCTGACAGCGGGGACGCTATGACAATAGCGCATCCGCAAACATATTCCCGCGCTTTTCGAAACCGATTGTTGAGCTCTCTCCATGCCCGGCGAAAACAGTCGTCCCCTCAGGCAGCGACATCAGGCGGCGGAATGATTGCTTCAACATGTTCATATCGCCGCCCGGCAGGTCGGTGCGTCCGACCGATCCCGCAAACAGCGTATCGCCTGAAATAAGAACGCCGTTGCCATACAGACAGATGCTGCCGGGGCTATGGCCCGGCGTATGCATGACGGTCATCGCCAGGCTTCCGACATTGAGGGCATCCCCCTCCTTCAGGAAACCATTCGGTTCAGGCTGCGGTTCAACATCAAACCCCCACAGCTCACCGGCTGCATGAGCAGCTCCGTAGAGAAACATATCATCATGGTGAATCAGCACCTGCGCTCCCGTCTCTTTTTTAATATCTACAACCGCGCCGATGTGATCAAAATGTCCATGCGTGCAGACAATCATCCGGACCGACAAGCCGAGCTTTTTGACAATATCCAGAATGCGATCCGGTTCATCACCAGGGTCGACAACAATCGCTTCTTTCGTCGCCTCATCAGCAACGACATAACAGTTTTCCTGCAAAGGCCCGACAACGATCGGTTGAATTATCATGGAATCCTCCTTGAAATCTTGTCATGATACAACAGCGGCAGATTCTGTCCTGTTTTCCGGCGCTCAACAGCGCCATGAGGCGCCGCCAATCTATTTTCCCGGCTTTGCCCTTATCTTCTGTGCCATATACCGCAACTCGTCGCTCTTCAGCAGATGAGCGGCGATAAGGTAGACACCGAATGAACCACAGATAGCCCCCGCCAGAGAAATTGCCTTCAACCCGCTCTTGCCGCTGGTGGTCCAGAGTTCGCTCTGAGTTGCGAACCAGGCAACAGCTCCCATTACGACAGCGGCAGCCAACGTTTTCGCGAATGATGCGATAATCCGGCGGGTGCCGACGCCGCCAAGCTTTTTCCGCAGAAAATAAAAAAGCAGCAGAAAATTCACCGCGGCGGCAATCGAATTCGCCAGCGCCAATCCATTGTGCTGCATGCTGCCCATGAGCGCGAGGCTGCTGACAATATTAATCAGCACCCCGCATGCCGCAATCTTCACCGGAGTCTTTGTGTCCTGCAGGGCGTAAAAGGTTGATGTGATCGCACGGACGCCGACGATTGCCCATATGCCGACCGCGTAATACATCAGCGCCTGCGAGGTGGCAACAGCCGCCGCGTGGGTAAATTCGCCCCGCTGAAAGAGCGTGTTTACAATCGGCATCTGCAGCGCTACCAACCCCACCATTGCAGGAACCGTGATAAAGAAGAGCAGTCTCAGCGCGAAGGAGAAATCCTCTTTCAGCATCCCGAACTCTTTCTTCGCGGCATGTTCGGAAAGGGCGGGAAGAATAGCCATGCTCATCGCTACACCGAAAATGCCGATCGGAAACTGAACAAGCCGCATGGAATAATAGAGATAGGTGATGCTGCCTTCAGCAAGATATGACGCAAGAATGGTGCTCACAAAAATGTTTATTTGCGCGACAGCCATTCCGAATGTCGCCGGAATGACAAGCGTGCCGATACGCTTGAGCCCCGGATGTGCAAGCGCCTGCCGGAATGTCAGCCGTTCCGCTCCCGCACCCCGAAAAACAAAACCCCTCCGCCAGAATGCCGGCACCTGAAAAAGAAACTGCACGAGCCCCCCGAGCGCGATTCCGATGGCAACCGCTACAATGGGATTCGCAAATTGCGCTGCCAGCGCAACGATGCAGACAATCGTCACAATATTCAGCAGCGCGGGCGCAAGCGCCGGGATAAAAAAAACTCCGCGCGTGTTCAAGGCGCCCATCATAAGCGATGCGAGGCTGATAAAGAGCAGGAACGGAAACATGATGCGCGTCAGGAGGACAGCATCTGCAAACTTGATCGGCTCATCGAGAAACCCCGGGGCAATAAGCGTCACGATCACAGGAGCAAATATGATGCCGAGAATGCAAATTGTTCCGACCGCGAAGAGAAGAACGAGCAGAACCGCCCGAACGAGTCGGTTGGCTGCTTCTCTGCCTTCTTTGGTCTGAGTTTCCGCAAGAACCGGAATGACAGCAGATGACATTGAGCCTTCGGCAAAAAGCTCACGAAGCAGATTTGGAATGCGGAACGCTACAAAAAAGACATCCGATTTTGCCGAAGCCCCGAAGTAGCCGGCCAGAATCATATCCTTGATGTAGCCGAGAATCCGGCTTATGAATGTGGCAGCAGACATGGTGCCTGCTGCCCTTGCAATCCGCTCTTTCGCGCTCAAGAACTCCGCCGGCCTCCTATTTCTCAACCGAGGAGAGACCCCAAATTCTGTCCGCGTATTCCTTGATAGCGCGGTCGCTCGAAAAAAAGCCGGCCCGGGCGACATTCAGCACCGCCATTCTGGTCCATGTGTCGCGGTCGCGGTATGTGGCTGCGACTCGATCCTGACAGGCAACGTAGGAAGTGTAATCAGCAAGCACAAAAAACCAGTCGACATCCAGCAGCGCACGGACTATAGGATGAAACAAGCCCGGATTTTCGGGCGAAAAGTGGCCTTCAAGCAACTGGTTTATCGCCTGGCGAAGCTCTTGATCCTGTTCGTAATGTTCCTGCGGACGATAAGAGCTCCGCTTCGCCATGACTTCCTCGGCGGTAAGTCCGAAGAGGAAGAAGTTCTCCTCTCCGACTTCCTGACGGATTTCGACGTTTGCGCCGTCGAGCGTCCCGATGGTGAGCGCCCCGTTCAGAGTGAATTTCATGTTGCCGGTACCGGACGCCTCAAACCCCGCCGTGGATATCTGCTCCGAAAGCTCTGCTGCGGGCATGATACGCTGCGCGAGCGACACCGAGTAGTTTGGCACAAAGAGAAGCTGAAGTTTGTCCCGGGCGATCTGGTTCGACGCAATCGCGGCGCCGACTGAATGTATCAGCTTGATGATCAGCTTGCACATCCAGTAGCCCGGCGCCGACTTGCCGGAGATAAGAACCGTCCGCGGCACGAAGGTTTGATCGACCCGGCCCTCCCGGAGTCGGTTGTAGAGCGTAATGACATGCAGGATGTTCAGCATCTGGCGCTTGTATTCGTGCATGCGCTTGACCTGGCAGTCGAGCATGAAGTGCGGCCGGAACGTATGATCGCAGTAGATGCCAAGGAATCCCGAAAATTCATCTTTATTCTTATGCTTCACTTCGCGGAATTGGCGGCAAAACTCACTGTCGCCTGCCAGCGGCTCAAGCGCCTGCAGCTCCGCAAGATCATGCACCCACCGGTCGCCGATAGCCTCGGTAATCAATGCCGATAGGCGGGGATTCGCCTCAACCAGCCAGCGCCGGTGCGTTATACCGTTGGTTACATTTGTGAACCTTTCGGGATAAACCGCTGCAAAGTCAGGAAAGACGCTTGTCTTGACAAGGTCGGAGTGGAGCGCGGACACGCCGTTCACCGTGTGGCTGCCGACAATAGCAAGCCGCGCCATGTGAACACGGCGGTCGCCATCGCCGGTGATGATTGCCATGTTCGCGATGCGGTGCTGATTTTCCGGGAACTGAATGCCGACTTCGACCTGGAAACGCCGGTCTATCTCCTGAACAATCTGCAGGTGCCGAGGCAACAGATATCCCAGCAGCCCCTCTGACCAG
Source organism: Nitrospirota bacterium (assembly GCA_037442225.1). Classification (GTDB taxonomy): domain Bacteria; phylum Nitrospirota; class Thermodesulfovibrionia; order Thermodesulfovibrionales; family Dissulfurispiraceae; genus JAAYUK01. The sequence continues at coordinate 535 of JBBIQQ010000009.1, read as the reverse complement.
GTTTCGAGGGCTTCGGGAAGGACAGTATGATTGGTATAGGCAAACGTGTTTCTGGTGATGTCCCATGCCTCCTCCCAGCGAATGCCTTCCTCGTCCACCAGCACGCGCATCAGCTCCGCGATTGCGATGGTGGGATGCGTGTCGTTGAGCTGAACGGCTACCTTGTTCGGAAATTCGGCATACGAGCGGTGAAACTTGCGATAGCGCCTGATGATGTCGCGCAGTGTAGCGCATACAAAGAAATACTGCTGTTTCAGCCGCAGCTCCTTCCCGGCGGTAGTATGATCATCCGGATAGAGAACTTTTGAAATGTTCTCGCTCTGGTTTTTGTCCTCCATCGCCTTCATATAGTCGCCGCTGTTGAAATAGCTGAGGTTGAATTCACGGGTCGCCTTGGCAGACCAGAGGCGCAGCGTGTTGACGATGTCGTTGCGATAGCCGGGAATCGGGTAGTCATACGCCATTGCCATGACCTCTTCAGTGTCGGTCCAAAGCATACGGAGGCGGCCGCTGCCGCAGTTGATGGCATCCACCC
>JBBIQQ010000008.1:19334-33324 GCA_037442225.1 Nitrospirota bacterium | reverse complement strand
GAAACGACGCCGCGAGCGCCGCGATCCTCGCGAAGTTCGTTCCCATCGACAAGGCCGTGGCCGCGAAGATGACCCGGACGCGCTTCGCCCAGCGTCTGCGACCGGCGAGCGCCCAGCCGTGGATCGACGCGTTCGCCGAGTTCGGCCTTGATGATCAATTCCTTGCGCCGATGTGTAATCGGCCCTATCTTCGCGCGGTCGCTGCTGGCGATAATTTCGTCGGCATTGCTGATAATCGATATTTCCCTTACTCCCTTAGCGTCAAGGCCTTTGATGTATTTTTCGAGCCGGGCCTCATCGGTCTCGCCCCGGCCGGTCACTTCCTCGACGCCGATCTGGATTGCCTTTGTCAGTTCACGCGCCTGCGCCTCAAGTTCCTGATACAGTTTCTTTTCAAACTGCGTGTAAAAGAAGAGCAGAATGAGGATGAGCACACAACTGAGGCTCAGCATAATCATTACGAGCTTCATGTTCAGCGAGAGGGCGAAGGCATGGCGGTCAGACATAAATACACTATACCACAGGTCATTTCTGCCGATCAGGAAGTCATAGCTCTCTGTCCTTGCTTTTGTTTATAATTGATATTGGTATAAACAGCAATGATTCTGACAAATGCCTCGGAAATTTTCAAAAAAATGAGCCATGCCGCCATGCGCGCGGGCAGACAGCCTGATGCCGTCGGGCTTATTGCGGCAACCAAGACGGTTCCGGCAGAGCGCATCCGTGAGGCCATGGAAGCCGGATTACGGGTGTTCGGGGAAAACCGGGTGCAGGAAGCGCGCGATAAAATTGCCGCCTGCCAGACAACTGCGCAAGAATTTGCCGGTGTCCAGTGGCACATGATCGGCCACCTCCAGAAGAACAAGGCAAAATTCGCTGTTCAGCTGTTTGATCTCATCCACTCTGTCGACTCTGTTAAGCTTGCAGACGAACTGAACCGTCAGGCCCAGAAGCATGGCAAGATTCAGCGAATCCTTGTTGAGGTCAATCTTTCGGGGGAAAAAACCAAGCAGGGAATTGCCGAGGCTGGTCTTCCCGCATTGATCTCCCATATCCGGCACTGCAAAAATCTGAAGCTGGAAGGGCTGATGACCATGCCCCAGTATGATCCGGATCCGGAAAAAGCTCGCCCCTTCTTCCGTCGCCTGCGAGAACTTCGTGATTGCCTCGAACAAGAAGGGGAATCGCTGCCGGAATTGTCGATGGGAATGTCGCATGATTTTTCGGTCGCGATTGCAGAAGGCTCCACGATGGTGCGCATCGGCACCTCAATTTTTGGAGAAAGGAGTTAGCATGATTGGATTTATCGGCGGCGGCAACATGGCCGAAGCCTTAATCAGGGGAATGCGCATAGAAGGAATGCGAGACATTATCGTCTCCGAGCCGAAAGAGGATCGGCGCCGGCACCTTGAAAGCGCCTATCAGGTTTGCACGACAGCATCGAACCTGGAGGTCGTTGAGGCTTCGGCTATTATCATCCTCGCGGTTAAGCCTCAGAATATGGGCCCGGTGCTTGATGAAATTGCGGGCGGCATAGATGAATCCAAGACGGTTGTCTCGATTGCTGCAGGGATTCCGTTGGCATATTTCCAGTCGAAGCTCAAAACAACCCGTCTCGTTCGTGTCATGCCGAATACCCCCGCGCTGGTGCTGGAGGGCATGTCGGTGCTGTCGCTCTGCTCATGCCTGCCTGCGCAGGTCATCGCGCCGGTCCGCCAGATATTCATGTCTGTCGGCAAAGTCATGACGCTCCCCGAAAAGCAGATCGATGCGGTTACTGCATTGTCCGGCAGCGGCCCCGCGTTTATCGCTCTTTTTGTCGAGAGCATGATCGCAGCAGGCGAAGCTCTCGGTCTGAGCTCCGACAGCGCCCGCGAATTGGCCGTCCAGACACTTATCGGAACCGCCAGGCAGATGGCGGAAGGCACGTCTCCCGAAAAACTGCGTGAAATGGTGACATCGCCGGGCGGGACGACTGCCGCAGGGATTGCGGCATTTCAAGAGAGTGGCTTGATGAAAACAACCACTGCGGCACTGCAGGCCGCGCACAGGCGCGCTGAAGAGCTTGGAAGGAGGGACTGATGGCTGGCAACCTTATCATCGCTGCGGCGGAAGTTCTCAACATCATTCTCGAGATATACACCTGGGTCATTATTATCGCGGCGATTATCAGCTGGGTCAATCCGGACCCCTACAATCCGCTCGTGCGCTTCCTGCACCGGGTAACCGCGCCGGTTCTGACGCCAGTGCGCCGCCTTGTAGGCGGACGATTGGGGCCGATAGACATATCGCCGTTGCTCGTGATTCTTGCGATCATGTTTCTCCAGAGGTTCCTCGTGCGTTCATTGATAGAATTCGGATACCGATTAAAAGGAGGTGGGTAGGATGAGAATCACGCCGCTGGATATCCAGTCAAAGCAGTTTCCGGTTAAATTCCGTGGATTTGATGTTGACGAAGTCTATTCGTTTTTAGAAGTGATACGGGAGGAGCTTGAAGAACTGCTGCGCGAAAACGCGTCGCTCAAGGAACAGTTGAACCGGGCAGATGCACAGTTGCAGGAGTATCGCAACATGGAGGTCACGCTCCGCGAGACTCTGCTGACCGCACAGCAGATGGTTGAAGAATACAAGAGCAACTCGCGGAAAGAGGCGGAGCTTATCATTCGTGAAGCTGAACTGAAGGCCGATACAACTGTCAAGCAGGCACAGGAGCGGGTTGTCAAGGTTCACGAAGACATCGTCGAGCTGAAAGGCATTCGCCGACACTTCAAGGAAGAAGTACGCCGCCTGATTGAAAGCCATCTGAGCATGCTCGAATTTGACAAGGAACGGGAGAGCGAAGGCGCGAATGAATCATAGCGGTTTGAAGGGTATGGAGGACATCCTGCCTCCGGATATCTTGGTCTGGCAGGCAGTTGAGGCGGCTGCACGTGATATATTCGGCCGCTATGGATTTCAGGAGATCCGCGTGCCGATTCTGGAGTCGACAGACATCTTTGTCCGCGGCATCGGCGAAGCAACCGATATCGTGGAAAAAGAGATGTACACCTTTCTGGACAAGGGCAACCGCAGCGTGAGCATGCGCCCCGAGGGCACGGCACCCGTTGTCAGGAGTTATGTCGAGAAAAAACTGCATACCCTGCCGTCACCGCAAAAGTTCTATTATTTTGGTCCGATGTTCCGCTATGAGCGTCCGCAGAAGGGCCGATTCCGGCAGTTCTACCAGATTGGTGCCGAGGCATTTGGTGTTGCAGCCGCTGCCATGGACGTCGAGCTTATCATCATGCTCAAGAACCTGCTGGAAGCTATCGGATTACGCGACCTGAATTTTGAAATCAACTCTATAGGGTGCGCCGACTGCCGCCCCGCGTACCGGGAGGCGCTGCTTGCTTTTTTCGGCGGCAGGCGCTCTGAGTATTGCCCTGATTGCCAGCGTCGATATGAAACGAATCCGCTTCGTATTCTCGATTGCAAGGTGCCGCGCTGCGGTGAAATCAGGCTGGGCGCCCCGACTATTAAAGACCACCTCTGCGGAGCCTGTAGAACGCACTTTGACGAAGTGCTTGCTGTTCTGAATGCCTTCAACATCCCGCATACGCTGAATCCGAACCTCGTGCGCGGACTTGATTACTACACAAAAACAACGTTTGAAGTAACGAGCGAACACCTTGGAGCACAGAAAGCGGTCGCAGCCGGTGGGCGCTATGACAGGCTGGTTGAAGAATTTGGCGGCCCTGCCACTCCAGCAATCGGTTTTGCCATGGGGATGGAGCGCCTCACGTCTCTGCTGAAAGAGCGAAATGAACCCGCGCAGCATGGGCCGAAGGTTTTTGTCGTATCGCTCGGCAAGGATGCGGAAATGGAGGGATTCAGGCTTGCCGAAATGCTTCGCGCCGCGGGCATCTGGACAGAACAGAGCTATGGAGGCGCTTCACTGAAAAATCAGCTGCGCCGAGCTGACCGGATGGGCGCGGAATTCGCGCTCATCATTGGCGAGAATGAACTCAAGGTCGGAAAACTGCAGTGGAAGAATCTGAAAAAGAGCGGACAGGGTGAAATTGCAGCGGCAGACGTCACGGCATTCTTTGCCGATGCCTGATAGCTGCCTGAAAGAGTTGGCAATAACAGAGATAGAGTTTTCCTTCAAAATGAATCCTTCCTTTTGAAGCATGCCAAAACAGATCCGCCTTTTTTATAATAGACAAGCACCTTCTACTACCATGATACAGGCATACAACCTCTCAAAATCATACGGCCGCCAGACGATCTTCGATGACGTCGCGTTCACCGTCAATCCAGGCGAGCGCATCGGGCTGGTCGGCCGCAACGGACACGGCAAGACCACGCTCTTCAGAATGTTGCTCGGCGAAGAACATCCTGACAACGGATTAATCAGCGTCCCGGTCGGATACACAATAGGGCACATGTCTCAGCACATCAGATTCGCCGGGGAAACCGTTCTTGCGGAGGCGTCCCTTTCGCTTCCGTCCCGCGATGACGGGGCTGACGAAACCTATCGCGCGGAGAAGATCCTTTCCGGACTTGGCTTTGCGGCTGCGGACTTCACGCGGAGTCCTCTGGAGCTTTCTGGCGGTTTTCAGATCCGCCTCAACCTCGCAAAGGTCTTGCTGCAAGAGCCGAATCTCCTTCTGCTCGACGAGCCGACAAACCACCTCGACATTCTCTCTATCCGCTGGCTGAAGGGGTTCCTCCGCGCCTGGAAAAATGAACTCATGCTCATCACCCATGACCGTGCATTCATGGACGGCGTTTCGACGCACATCATGGGAATTCACCGCTGCGCGCTCCGCAAGATGGAAGGTTCGACCGAAAAATTCTGGCAGCAGATCATGATGGATGAAGAAGTCTATGAACGCACCCGTGTCAATGACGAAAAAAAGCGCCAGGAGACTGAGCAGTTTATCAACCGTTTCAGGGCGCAGGCCACCCGGGCAAGGGCGGTCCAGTCAAAGATTAAGGCGCTCCAGCGGCATGAGCGGCTCGACAAACTCGAAAATATCCGCTCTCTCGAATTTCAGTTCAATGAGGAGCCGTTCGTCGGAAAATGGCTTCTGGAGTCGAAGAGCCTCGGCTTCTCCTTCAAGCCCGGGGGTCCGCAGCTTGTCGACAATCTCAGCTTTGTCGTCGGCCCAGGGGACAGAATAGCAATTATCGGCCCGAATGGGAAAGGGAAGACCACACTGCTCAATCTTCTTGCCGGGGAATTCAGACCGACGCGCGGAGAAGTCGTACTGAGCTCAAAATGCAGGCTCGGCTATTTCGGCCAGACCAATATCGACCGGCTTTCACCCGCAATGACGGTTGAAGAGGAAATCATGTCGGTGGTTCCGGATGCGGTTCGCCGCACCTCCCGCGCCATTTGCGGCACTATGATGTTCGAGGATGATGCAGCACTCAAAAAAATATCCGTTCTCTCAGGCGGCGAGCGAAGCCGTGTTCTGCTCGGAAAACTACTGGCTCAGCCTTCAAATCTGCTGCTGCTTGACGAACCGACCAACCATCTTGACATGGAATCGGTCGACTCCCTGCTGGAGGCGATTGATGCTTTTTCTGGAGCTGTTATCATTGTCGCGCACGGTGAAATGATCCTGCACGCGATAGCGACACGTCTTATCATATTTGACGGTGGCGCGGTCAGCATCTTTGAAGGCACCTATCAGGATTTTCTTGACCGTATCGGCTGGCAAGGCGAACAGGAGATGGGCAGCGAACAGAAAAAAGTGTCTCCTGATGACAAAATCACAAGGAAATATCTGCGCAAACTGCGCGCCGATCTTGTCACAGACCGCTCAAAAGTCCTCGTGCCGTTGCAGAATCGCATCGATCAGGTAGAAAATGAAATCGTTCACCTCGAAGATCAGTGCGCGATTGCCGAAAAAATGCTGGTTACGGCCTCGGAAAAGGGAGACTGGCAGACCATCACCGAACAATCAAAGATGCTGAATGACGCCAAATCAGAGATAGAAAAACTGTTTGAGGAGTTGACCGAACTCACCGAAACCGTTGAGATCAGATCTAAAGAATTCGAGAAGCGTCTGAGCGAGACGGGCGCTGGATTCTGAAGCAGGGTCTGTATTACATTCGCGCGTTCTTAGAAATTCATTTCACTCAGGTTTTGCGCCGGGCTGCCGGATTATCACTCAGAACGCAAAGTTTCTTTCATATTCGCAAGCCACTTGCGCTGCTAACCTTTCCGCTTCTGCCTCAGCGCCGCAATGCCATGCCGGCCTATCTTCATGATAAGCAGTACGACGACACCCGCCGCCACACCCGGCAGCGCTATCGCCAGCAGGCTCAGAAAAAGCGCCCCGCCGGCTTCAGAGAGTGCCACGACAAAATTGCCCGCCCCGCCGGTCAGGGTTGTTGATACGCCGCGCGCGAGCATTGTTGAACCCTGAATCATTGCCGCACCCCCGCCGCCGGCGATAACAGCGAGTGTCCATTTAAGCCACGGGGACATGTCGGTCAGCGATGCTGCCATGAGCAGCGTTCCTGCAACAACAGCAGCCGGTCCCGCGACGCTGTCCATCAGGTGATCAACCCACGGGATGTAATATGCCGCAATCTCCAGAACGGCCGCGGTCGCAAATGTCCAAAAGGCCGGCTCTGTGCCGAGCCATTCAAATCCTGAGGAAGGGTTCAGATAGCCGGCCATGGTCGCACCACTGGCGGCAAGCAGCGGGATGAACACGCGGAATCCACACGCAGCGCTCAGGCCGATACCAAGGCAGATGCTTAAGACAAGGTCGATGCGCGGATCCATGTTCCGGCTGCTCGGACTAGATTATTGACCACTGCCACACTATTTCTCCTTTGTCATTATCAGCGCGCCGAAAAGCTCGGCGGCGCCAAAAAAACGCCGCCCGGGAGATACAGAACGAGACAGAGCAGCGATTGCTGCACTGAGAAAACTCCACGCCTTCCCTTTCATGCATAACTTCAAAATTCACGACAGTCCGGCTTCAGCCCCGCACTGCAAAGCGAAACTGACATTGCCAACAGTATATCATGAGAAGGATCTGGTGCGCCGATCTTTGATTTTTTCTGCTTTTTCCATGATAATTGAAATAAGATATGGCATTTCAGGAGGCAGTCATGGTCCGCTATACCGGCATTAACCACCTTGCCCTTGCAACCGGAGATATGGATGCTACAATCCGCTTTTGGCGGGATATGCTTGGGCTGACAATTGTTGCGGGAATCGGGGGCAAAGGGTTTCGTCAGTATTTTTTCAACCTCTCGGAAAATGATTTGATTGCTTTTTTTGAGTGGCCCGGTATTCTGCCTATTGACGAAAAAGATGCCGGAAGACCCGGCAAGGGGCAATACGCGTTCGATCATGTGGCGCTGGGAGTCGAAAGCGCCGATCATCTTTGGGAACTGAAAGACCGGCTGAATGCTGCCGATATCTTTGTATCTGAGGTGATCGATCAGGGCTTCATCCACTCCATCTACACATACGATCCGAACGGCATCGCCGTTGAAATAAGCTATTGCCTGCCTGAAATGGATATTCGCAAACAGCCTGTCATGGCTGATCCATCTCCTGCTCTGGCGATAGCAGAAGGGCTTTCCCCTGTGGTTGATGCATTTCCTGCTGTACCGCGCCCCACCCCGCTGGAAGAACGCAAAGTATACCCTGGCGAAGGAAAGCTGCTTCGTCAGAAAAGAGAACCGAAGTAGCCTGCGGAGGCTTTCCGCGCCATGCACGAAAAAGACGGCCCCGCACGGACTGTGCAGGACCGTCTCAGTTCTGACAAATGCACTCGTTAGTGAATTGCTTCGCCGCCTGACTCTTCCTTGACCGAAATAGCAATCTTGTAAAGAATCGTCAGAATCAGGAAACCAAGCGCCCAGACTCCCAGCCCGATAGAGAACTCTGCGAAGGTCGGCCAGTACTCGGTAATCCGCTCAAAGGAGTTCGGCACAAAGCCGCCGACTACGAGACCAAAGCCCTTATCAATCCAAAGCGAGAAGAAAACGAATACACATGCGATGGCCAGCAGCGTCTCATTCTTCCTGATCTGCGGGAAAACCAGCATCGTAATCGACACCGCCGCAAGAATCGTCGAGAGCCACATCAGCGGCACTAGCACGCCTTTGCCGTCAATTCCGGCATACAGATAGTGAAACGCGTGCGCATGCCCCGGAATGCCGCTGTAAAACGCGGTGAAGACTTCCAGTCCGAGAAAAAAGACGTTGATTATCATGCAGTACGTGACAATCTTGCCGAGCGTCTGAATCGCTTCACTGCCGGGATCGAACTTCGAGAACTTCCGGACGATAAGTGCCAGAATCAGCAGCAGTGCCGGTCCTGACGCAAATGCCGATGCAAGGAATCTGGCTGCCATGATAGCGGTCAGCCAGAAGTGTTTCCCGGGGATACCGGCGTAAATAAAGGCCGTAACTGTGTGAATGAACGGCGCCCATACGATTGAAATGATGATGAACGGTTTTATCCACTTTGGCGGAGCGATACCCTTCTTTTCAGCATGCAGGCAGGTCCAGCCGACCAGGACGTTGAGAAACAGATACCCGTTCAGAACAATGGTGTCATAAAACAGGATTGAGCTCGGTGTCGGGTGCAGCAGGACGTTCATCGCACGAAACGGCTGGCCGAGGTCGACAACGATAAACGTTACGCACATGATAACGGCCGGGATAGCGAGAAATTCGCCGAGAATCGTTATGCGGCCGAATGCTTTATAGTCGTGCAGGTAGTACGGGAGTACCACCATGACGCCTGATGCGGCGATACCGACAAGAAATGTGAACTGAGAAATATAGAAGCCCCACGATACGTCACGGCTCATGCCGGTAATACCCAGGCCGACATTCCACTGCTGGAGGTAAAAGAGGAAACCGACTCCGAATACCGCCAGAAGGAAGCCTATCCAAGTCCAGTAAAGCTTGCCTCCGTTAAGCGCCTTTTCCAGCATCCTTTTTCCCTCCTATCACATAATATACGCTCGGACGAGTGCCGAGCTCGGGTTTGCGGCGGATCGTGTAGGTTTCGGCCAGAACCTTTCTGACATCTGACTTCGGGTCTTGGAGATCTCCAAAAACGATCGCGCCATTGGATGCCTCAGCGCATGCAGGCTTCTGTCCGATTGAGATGCGATCGAAACAGAACGTGCACTTTTCGACAACGCCTTTCATGCGGGTCGGATATTCCGGATTGATCTTGTTCGGATCAAGGTACGGCCGGGGATCAACCCAGTTGAGACTGCGCGCACCATACGGACAGCCTGCCATGCAGAACCGGCAGCCGATGCAGCGGTGCATGTCCATCATGACGATGCCGTCGCTTTTCCTCTTAAACGTTGCCTGTGTTGGGCAGACTCGCACGCACGGCGGATTTTCGCAGTGGTTGCAGAGCGTCAGAAACGGCATTCGCTTATAATGTTCGGTCAAAAATTTGTCTTCCTGTTCAGGGAATACGTTCTCCATCATCTCGGTGAATATCCACTTCACTTCCTGCTTCGTATTCGGAATGGTCGGCACGTTATGAATGGTGTGGCAGACGTCGATCACCTTCCTGACGTCGGCTTCTGACTGAAACTTGTCCATGTTGATAACCAGCGCCCAGCGCTTGCCCGCAAGCTCCTTCGGATCTGGAATGTAAGCTGGGGCCTGTTTTGCGCTCGACGCAAGCGCCGTGCCTCCGAGTCCGAATATAGCGGACAGCCCGGCCAGTTTGAGGAACGCTCTTCTCTCAATCTTCATGGCTATGCTCCCTCCTTCGGCACAATATGGCAGTCCCAGCAATAGGGCTTCGTTCCTACATAGATATGACATTTGTCACAGAACTGCGCTTTGTTGGAATGGCACTTCATGCAGGTATTCTGGAGACTCATGTCGTACTTCTTTCCATCAGTTGCAACATAGAGCCGTTTGCCGTCACGCACAACGGCATCGCGCCAGTCGTTCAGCATCTTCATGTGTTCGGTCTTCATGACATCTTTCGGCTCGACACACTGCTTTTTTTCCATCGCCTTGATTGCAGGAGTGTCAATGCTCGGATTCGGTTTGGCATTGCCCTTGCCCAAGCCGAAAATAAAGGGCGACGCCATGAGGCCGATGAAGACGATCAGGCCAAGAATAATTTTTCCGCCATTATACATCAGCCTCACCTCCTTCACCATCTGCCCCGGAAGGCAGCGGCTCATTTCTGAGATTAACCGTCCGTTCCTTTTCACCCTTCATGACAAGGGCGTTGCCGACGAGTTCATGCGTTCCGGCCACCTTGACTCCCGGAACCCAATAATCCATGAGCGGCGGGAGCGATGCGCGGTCAATTGCGCAAATATTCGCCAGCAGATTCACGCCGTGCTTTTCATGGACATGCCGGACAGCGTTGGCACGCGGAAAGCCTCCGCGCATTCTGAGTTCCATATTTTCGCTTGCGTTTAGCCCGGATCCGCTGCCGCAGCAGAAGGTCTTTTCACGAATCGTGTCTTCCGGCATATCATAAAAATGATTGCAGACGCTCTTTATGACGTACCGTGGTTCTTCGAGGAATCCCATGCCGCGCGAGGTATTGCATGAATCATGGAAGGTGACTTTGAGATGATCGTTTCTCGTCGTATCGAGGTTCAGCTTGTTATTTTTGATAAGATCAGCGGTGAACTCGACGATATGAACCATTTTGGTGCTCTTGGCTTGGTCAAAAACCGTTCCGGTAACCGGAGACTTCGGAACTTCGAGGAAGTTCGCAGGTCCGTTGAATGTGTCCATGTACTGATGCAATACGCGCCACATGTGGCCGCACTCACCTCCGAGAATCCATTTTACGCCGAGGCGCTTTGCTTCGGCATAAATCTTGTAGTTCAGCCGTTTTGCCATATCCATCGTCGTGAAGAAGCCGAAGTTGCCCCCTTCCGACGCATAGGTACTCCAGGTATAGTCCAGTCCCAGCTCATGGAAAAGCATCAAGTAGCCCATGGCGGTATATGTCCCCGGATCGGCAAAGAGGTCTCCCGACGGCGTAACAAAGAGAATCTCGGCTCCCTTGCGGTTGAACGTGGGCTCGATAGTGATCCCGGTGATGTCTTCGAGATCGCTGAGGAAGAACTCTACCGAACTCTTGATAGTATGCGGCTCAAGACCAAGATGATTGCCTTTACGGTAGCAGTTGGCTGCCGGACCGGCGATCCAGTCGATGTTCAGGCCGAGAAGGTTCATCAGCTCCCGGCCGATGATCGTGATTTCCGCCTGATCGATGCCATACGGGCAGAAGACCGAGCAACGCCGGCATTCGGTACATTGGTAGTAATAGTACCAGATCTCCTTGAGCGTCTGGATGTCGAGCTCGCGGGCACCGGCGGTCTTGCCGAAAACCTTGCCCGCGGTCGTGAAGTATTTGCGATATACGGAGCGGAGCAGCTCGGCCCGGAGTACCGGCATGTTTTTCGGGTCGCCCGAACCGAGGAAGAAGTGACACTTGTCGGCACAGGCACCGCAACGCACGCAGATGTCCATGAATACATGAAAGGTGCGGAACTTTTCAAGCCGCTCCTTGATGCCGTCGAGAACCGTCTGCTTCCAGTCGTCCGGCAGCTGCCAGTCATCTTCCGCGACCTTGAAGTCACGTGCGTTCGGGAGTTCAAGTGCCGATAGATTTTTGGCTTTTGCGCCGTGGCAATACATGCCCTGCCGTATTTCAGTTACCACATTCATCCACGGTTTGGCAGGAGGGGTAAGACCTATCTTTGCAAGCTCTGATGGTTTCGGTAATTTTGCCATAGCCTACTCCTTTTCCACGGGGATGCCGACCTGCTTCATCTTGTCGCGGAACTCGTCTTCATACTCGGCGTATGTATGAACATGCACCTCAGGGTTCCACGGGTTGATGTGGCGGACAGTGCGGCTGTTGTTTGCTAGGTTTCTGGTAGGGCTGAGGAAGACACCGCCAAAATGCATCAGCTTGCTGAAGGGGAAATACGCCAGCAGCGTGCTGACAAGGAACAGGTGAATATAGAAAATAACCCCGATTTCAGCAGACGGCACCGGCTTGAAACTGAGAAGGCTGACGACGAACAGCTTCGCAGCAGTGATATCCACGCGAATAAAATAGCGCATCAGGATGCCCGAAATGGCAATGCCTATGATCAGGAAAAGCGGAAAATAGTCGGCGGCAAGCGAAATATACCGAACCTGCGGGAGCAGCACCCGGCGCGCAAAAAGAAAAGTCGCGCCGGCAACCAGCATCAGATCGGTGATATAGACAAAAGGAACTCCGACTTGGAAAAAGCCGTCCAGAGATTCGATAATCAGTATAAAGCTGGGCACATTTTCGAGGAAGATCCTGAAATGCCTGATAAAGACGATAAGGAACGCATAGTGAAACATCAGACCGAAGAGCCAGAGCCACTTGTCTGACCCGTGCACAAGACGGCCAGAATGAATCTCGGACTTCGTATTTCTGAACAGCGAGCGGAAGAGAAGAACCTCCAGCGCCATCCTGACTACAACTCCGAATCCGTTCGACGGATTGTCGAATTTGTTCGGTTTCACCCACGGCAAGCTCTGCATCTGGCCGGCAGTTGTCGGAATCCGGAACGGCACCGGCGACGTGCCCCATAAATAGACCCGGTACGCAAACCCGAGAACGAACGTAAAAAAAGCAATATACGGGATTAACGCACCGAAGAGGAAGTGGAGCCCGGCCGCTTGCACGCCCAGGAAGGCCAGCACAATGAGCCCTGCAACTGCGAGGAATGCTACATACATGCCCATCAGTTAACCTCTTTCGTTGGTTTGTCGTTCATACGTTCGCCTGACATAATGCCAGGCTCATCTTCAACCTCGGTTAGATACCCGCTTCTTTTCAGAATCCAGAGAGTGCGGTCGCGGAGCTCGTTTGCCTTCAAATCGTACAGTTTTTCACGGCACTGCATAAAAATATCGAATGCCATAAGCGAAAGCTCATCAATGCGCAGCTCTATTGCCAGCAACTCATCATACAACCCTTGGACAGCTATTTTTTTCAGGCAGGCCCCCCGGATGGCGGTTTTCAGATGAAAGACAAACGCCACCGCTGTTGATGCGGTAAAATCATGGACTGCGCGAATACGGATGATGTTGTCGAGAAAGGGGCGATACTGCGCGAGCGGCACGCCGCTCGCCAGACCGTCAAAAATGTCCTCTATGCCTTGAGAAATAGTGTGGCCGACCGGATTGGTAAAGGTTCCTTTGGAACGGAAAAATGGTGCCGCATCGGCAGAATATGTCGAAAGAATAAGGTCAAACCACTTGTCAATAATCAGCGCCTTCTCTGAGGCAAGCAGGCGTGAGAGGCTCATAAAACAACTCTCCGGAACGCTCCCGCAAAAAAAGGGCATCCATAAAACAGGATGGTCATACTAGGTGCGCCGGTACGCCCGACATTCCGCATGGTCGTCTTGTCTCACTTTTCTTAACGGAGCAGTAGAAGTGAACGGCGAGACAGGGAGATTCCCTGTCTCGCCGCATTTGAATACGTCTAGACGCAACCCGTAGGCTTCGGCAGGCCTGCATAGCGGCACGCCTGCTTTGCCGGACCATCCGGGAAGAGTTCGTACAGGTACTTGGTGTTGCCCTTCTCCGGGCCCATAACCTTGCCGATCTCTTTGACGAGAATTTTGATCATAGGAGCAATCTGATACTTAGAATAGTAGTCTCTGAGGAAATTGATGACTTCCCAGTGGCTTTCAGTGAGAGTCATTCCGTCACCGCCGGACATAAACTCCGCGAGCTCTTTTGTCCAGTCTTCAAGGTTAACAATGTAACCGTCCTCATCAACTTCAACTGACTTTCCTCCAAACTCAATAAATGGCATCTGTGTGTCCTCCTTTCGTTCATTGCAAGTGAGAGCAATATAATAAGCTCTGGTGTCAAAATATTCTACATCAAGTGCTCAAAAATTAATACAGTATGACCTTATCGGTCAAATTAAATATCCTTATACTCTTATTAGCTCACTTTATTT
>JBBIQQ010000008.1:0-19305 GCA_037442225.1 Nitrospirota bacterium | reverse complement strand
GATTTCACCGTCTTCGTAGAGGAGAAATTCCGCGTTGTCACCGGCAAGCTGCGCGGCATGCTTTGCCCAATCGGGATGGTCGATTTGCGCCCCCAGCAACAGACCGTACCCGCGCACAGCCGGGTTTGGGTCATTGACCAGTTCATCAATATCGGTGATGAGCGCTGCTACCGTATCGCGGTCAGCCTGCGCCGCTCGGTACAGCCCCCGTGCCGCCCCCGGACGGAACAGATCTTCGTCCCGGCAGTTCCAGATAAGCGGGATAAGATCGCGATACTCAGCCGGCTTTGCGCGAACAATCTCCGCAAGCATTTCCGGAGCGCTCCAGCCAATTCCTCCTGATTCATCCATCATAGACCATAGCAGCTTGCGCGTCGTCTCCCGCACCGCATCAACCCGGGCATGCTGCGCCACAGAGCCCATCGCTTCTATTGCGCGCCATGTCCGGACATCTTCCTTGTCGTATGAGGCTGCAATCAAATACTTCATCACATTCTTGTCGTCAACAGCCCGGCGTCCTATTTCGTCAAATGATCTTGTGTCGAGCAAAGCCATCAGCTCTTTTTTTGTCATTCCCTTTCCGGCTCCCTTCCCGGATGAGTCGGCTCCCTGAGCCGCTGCGGAAGAAGGTATTCCGGCCTTCATCTTCACAAAGACAAGCCTTCCCGAGTGGATAACACTGCTACGATTGTATATGCGGATATGAGATTTCATGTCGTAGTCTACCGTTCTCGCTTCATAGTCTGTTTCCGATGCCAGATGACCTATCTCCCAGTCGCCTTTCGCCAGAACAAGAGCGTCAAGAAATGCTTCTCCCTCATTGCGGCCGGTCGGGTCGCACACATACACAGCTCCGCAAATACAATCTCCCGCATCAGCCTGACCAAAATCCATTCGCCGCAGCACGGGCCGCTCAATCTTACGCCCGCAGAATGGGCAATCCGGAATATATTTCGTCATATCAGCCATGGTATTCTTTCGCCTTTCTGACCATGCCCTCAGCCCACTGCGGCATTCCGAGCGCATGAACATGAGTATACGTGGCAAGCACGTTCTTGTAACAGATGCCATCTTGTCCCTTCAGAATGCCCTCCCCGCGCTCCATGCGAAACGAAAAAGAGATGCCCCCGGCAGGTCGAAATTCAGTCGTTGATGAATAATGAAATTCATGGCCGTTGAGCCGCGTTCCGGCCTCGTAGAAAGGATTGGCGCCCTCAACCAGCGCAACAGAATAGCCATGCGCCTGCGGCCGGGCGTTCATGGCAAACGCAAGCGGGAAAACACCCGCCATGGGATGCCGCACTCCGTCAACCTCCAGGGACTCGCCGAGAAACATGAGCCCGCCGCATTCCGCATAAATCGGCAGGCCGCGGTCGGCTGCAGCTTTCACCGATGCACGGAAAGCCTCGTTTTCCGCCAGACTGATCGCGTTTGTTTCAGGAAAGCCGCCGCCAATATAGAGCGCGTGAATATCCGGCAGCTCAGCCGCACAAAGCGCGTCTATCTCGACAACACATGCTCCGAGCCGGCAAAGTGCCTCAAGGTTCTCAGGGTAGTAGAACTGAAATGCGGCGTCTTTCAGTACGCCAATGCGCACATGCTCTGTTGCCGGCTCGCTCCCTTCTTCCGTCAGACGCCCGGCTACCTGCAGAGCTTCGCCTGCCTGCGCGATTTTCAGAATGCTCTGCATATCCAGATAATGCTGCGCAATCTCGTCAGCCCGGGCGAGTACTCGGCCAACATTGTCATGCTCCTGGTGAGGCGTCAGCCCCATATGGCGCTCCGGCATTTCTCCCGCCATCATGCGCGGAACAACACCGACGACAGGGATGCCGCAGTAGCGCTCTATTGAGTCACGCACAACCGATGCGTGGCGCCCACCTGAAATCTGGTTCAGCACCGCCCCTTTCACCTGCACCGCCTCATCGAACTTCATGCAGCCGAAGACCAGTGCTGCTGCGGTTCGTGTCATCTTGGTACAGTCCACGACGAGCAGGACCGGACAGCTGAGCAGCTTTGCTACCTCTGCCGTACTGCATGAACCCTGCTCATCCTTTCCGTCGTGCAGTCCACGGTTGCCTTCTATGACCGCGAAGTCATGCACGTGGTGTCGAACAAAAGAGTCCAGAAGGGCCTCCTGCGACATAAGAAAAGGGTCGAGCGTATAACAGGACGCACTGGCGGCTACTGAGAGCCAGCCCGCATCAATATAATCAGGCCCTTTCTTGAACGGACTGACTGAACGTCCGAGAGATCGCAGTCCGGCAATTACCGACAGCGTTACCGTTGTCTTGCCGCTGCCGCCGCGCATGCCGGCAATAATGAGTCGTGGACGGGAGAACATAGAGTTAATTATACCGGATATGAAGAACGCGCTGTGTGGATAAAAAGGCGGCGCGCAGATTTGAGAAGCGCCAAGCCAGGCGGTTCAGTCACAGCAACTCAAAGCAATGGCACCCGCCCTTGCGACCGCCTAAGGGTTGCTGTAGATCCCCGCATTCAAACAGGCTTGAGCAAGGACAATTCCGACGGTATTCGCAAGGTTATAGTTGCGAACCGGACCGAGAATCGGCACATGGACAGACCGGTCAGTCCACCGCTCAATCCAGGACTTTGGCAGTCCCTGCGTTTCACTTCCGAACATCAGGATGTCTTCATCATTATACGCCGGCTGATCGTATCTCAACTTGCCTTGACGCGTCACAACCCACGGATTTCTGCTGCCGAGCCACTCCAGAAAGGCCTCGGGATTGGTATGAATCGTTAATTCAAGATGGTCCCAGTAGTCGAGGCCGGCGCGTCGCACCGCCTGCCTGCTAAGGTCGAACTGCACCGGACCGATGAGGTGCAGCTCCGCACGCATGCCGACACATTGCCGCCCAATGTTGCCTGTGTTGGGTGGAATTTCGGGTTGATACAGAACTACATGGAACATTTCAATCCCTCCTTATGGTTTAATAATACCGTGATGAACTTCGACATGCAACACCATCCGGAGGCATACAAATGGCTATTGAGATAGAACTCAAATTTCTTGTCGAAAATAACTCATGGCAAACAGCGGTCCATAAAAGCATCTTCGTCAGACAAGGCTTCCTCTCAACCGTTCCGGAACGGACAGTGAGGGTCAGAACGACCGGGAAAGGCGCCTTTCTGACGGTCAAAGGAAAAAATACCGATACCTCTCGCAAGGAGTTTGAATACCCTATTCCTGCCTCAGACGCAGAAGAACTGCTGCAGATGTGTGAGGAAGATATTATCGAAAAAACACGGCACTATGTTCATCATAAAGGGCATCTCTGGGAGATTGACGTGTTTCAGGGTGCGAATGAGGGCCTTGTCCTGGCAGAAATCGAGCTGACATCAGCAGATGAGCACTTTGAAAAACCCGACTGGGCGACAGAGGAGGTAACCAGCGATTACCGCTATCAGAATTCTGCGCTGGCAAGCAACCCGTTTCGAAATTGGAAAAAACAAAACACATAAATCAGGCGACCCGCCGATATGGCAGATCGCCCGAAGCAGCCAGCTCTTCTTTTCCGGAGCCTTATTTCGGCGGAATTTCGACGTAGCTGCCGCCGAAATATGTATAAATAAGCCTTCCTTCGTCAACCAGTTCTTTCAGCGCTTCTTTCACCTGATCTTCAGCGATGCCTTCATTTCTGTAATGCTTTTTGATATCGCCGGCTTTCAGCTTCTTTTTTCCCATCGCGCTTTCGACAAGCTTGTACATGTTTTCCTTGAGCTCAGCAATTTCCATCTGATTTTCTCCTTTCAAAGGTTCAGGAGGGAGTCGGAACGTCTCCCTCCTGAAGTCATTATACCACCATCAACTACAAGCTTACCACTTGAACGCTGCGGAGGTTCTGAAGGTCTCGCGGGCGATGGTAAAGTCGTCGATGTGCTGGAAGGTGAACGGGAAGCCGGTGATTTTGAAGAACTGCTCCCAGCCAATCCGCTCTACCCACTCACCGACGCGCTCATGCTTCTTGGCGCCTTCAATGTATGCGTCAAGAATGATCTTGAATGCCTTGACAACTTCCGGCCAGCGCGGCGGGTTGTTCGGGATGTAAGGAATAACCAGTTTCGAGAACTTCGGATCGCTACGCAGGCTGCCGACCTTGCCGCCAACAACGATTGCAATGCCATCATTCTCAGCATCGGAAATCGGAAGCGCCGGGCAGACGGAATAGCAGTTGCCGCAGTACATGCACTTTTCATCTTTGATCTTGATGCTCTTCTTTGCCGGATCCGGGCTGATAGCGCTGGTCGGGCAGCAGGCAACGGTAGATGGAACCTCGCACATGTTCTTTATGTTTTCGTGCTCGATGCGCGGCACTTTCCGGTGAATCGCGACGATAGCAATATCGGAGCAATGGACCGCACCGCACATGTTCGTGCAGCAAGCGACCGCCAGGCGGACCTTGTTCGGAAGCGTCTTGTGCGTAAAATAGTCTACAAACTCATCCATGAGACATTTCACAAGCCCTGAAGCATCAGTTGCAGCGCTATGGCAATGAATCCAGCCCTGCGTGTGGACAATGTTGGAGATGCGCGGCCCGATACCACCGAGCAAATGCTTCTTTGCCTTCAGTTCGGCGATGAGGGGCTCGATATTCTTTTCATCTGACACGAGAAACTCAACGTTGTTTCTCGTGGTGAAACGGATGTAGCCGCCGCAATATTTCTCGGCAATGTCTGCGAATTCACGGATAGTATCCGTTGCGAGCACGCGGGGAGACGCAACGCGGACAGTCCAGATCTTATCCCCGCTGTTGGCCACATGAACCATCAGTCCGGCATTGATCACTTCATGGTATTTCCAGTCGCCGTAATTTTTCTGAATTACCGGCGGGAGAAAATCTTTATAGTGGGGGGGGCCGATATCGGTTTTTCTCTGAGGCAATGCCATAATCTTCCTCCTTAATATATCTCTTTTAATAAGTGGTTATTTCGTGTACGCTTCCCACGGCTTCTGGTTGAGGTCATCATCTGTCCAGAACCAGAACGGGTCTCTTCTCGGCTCCTTCACTTGCTGCGGAACCGGATCAACTTCGATATACTCAAGGAACTCTCTCATGCCGCGACGGATAATAAGCTCGCCAATACGTTCACGGTTCTTGCCGTGCTCATCCCACCATTCCCACATCTTGCGGATAAGGGCATAAAATTCTGTGTACGGTGCTTCCATCTTGATAAACGGAACAATAACCCACGAAAGGGTTGCGCCGACAACAAACGGAGCCTTCGAACCGATAAGAATCGATGCGCCTTTCTCGCCGGTCGGCTTGAGCGCCTTTGTCATTTTTGCGATACAGTGCATGCAGCGTGAACAATTCTCATCGTCAATCGAAAGCTTGCCGCCGTCATAGCTGATGCACAGGGTCGGGCAGAGGTCAACGATTTCCGCCTTGATATCCATTCCTGCTTTTGCATAGTTGGCAACTTCTGCCTGGTCAACAGCGATTTTGCCCTTCCATGTGCCGATAATAGAACAGTCTGCACGGGCGATTGACGCATTGCAGTCAACGGAGCAGCCGACGGTCTTGAACTTAAACTTGTACGGGAATGCGGGGCGGTGCATTTCGTCCTGGAATTCCTGCGCGATTCCATAGGTAATATCTAATGTATCAATGTTGGACCACTCGCAGCGAGCCGGTCCTACACAGCAACTCGGGGTTCTCAGGGCAGAGCCGGAGCCGCCAAGGTCCCATCCGCGGGATGAATACTCGGCAAAAATCGCCTCAAGCTTGTCGGTCGTTGTTCCGAGGAGGACCAAATCACCGGTCGAACCATGCAAATTGGTTAACCCGCTGCCGTATTGGTCCCAGATATCGCATATCGTTCTGAGAGATTCCGACGTATAGAAAAAACCGGAAATCGAGTTAATACGGACAGTGTGGAAGTGAGCAACTTCGGGAAACTCTTCCGGACAATCCGAATACCGCCCGATAACACCGCCGCCATACCCGCGAACACCGACGATTCCGCCGTGTTTCCAGTGGGTTTTCTTTTCGCGGTAGCATTTCTCAAGCACGCCGAGCTCAGCCGCTGCCATTTCTGTCTTGGCCGCGGACTTTTTGATCTCGGTCACGAAGCTCGGAAAAGGTCCCTTTTCCAGCTCGTCCAACAAAGGCGTGTCATACTTCTTTGGCATGCTATCCTCCTCTTTCTGATTGTTTTTCCAGCAGAAAAACAGTGTGAACTGCATAGAGACAAGCCACTTGGCTATAGTACACAATAAGTGAAACCATCCGAATCGTCAAATTTAATTTATTTATTCATCTATTACTTTTTTTTAGCGCTTGACCGTGCTCCCCCCCCGCCCGTAAAATTGAGGGTTATGAGAATCAGTGAAATAGAACTGAACGGGTTTAAATCTTTCGGCGACAGAACGGTCATATCGCTCCATGGCGGAGTAACTGTCATCGTCGGACCGAACGGATGCGGCAAATCCAATATCGTTGACGCCTTCCGCTGGGTGCTCGGCGAACAGAGTGCCAAGAGCCTTCGCGGTGAAAAAATGGATGAGGTCATCTTTCAGGGATCATCCTCCCGGAAACCCAAAGGCATGGCAGAAGTGCAGCTCACCATCTTGCTGACCCACTCCCCGCCAAAAGACGAGAGCAGTTCAGCAGAGCTGTCAAGCGTTGATGGCGAAGCAGGCGATTCGATAGTTGTTGCACGCCGCCTTTACCGCTCCGGAGAGAGCGACTATCTCCTCAATAAACGCTCCTGCCGACTCAGGGATATCAAAGACCTGTTTCTCGATACCGGGCTGGATGTCAAGAGCTATTCCATCCTCGATCAGGGGAAAATCGGCGGGATTCTCAACTCCAAACCTATTGATCGCCGCTTTCTTATTGAAGAGGTTGCGGGAGTTATGAAATACAAGGTGCGCAAGGCCGAAGCGCTTTCGAAACTTGAGTCATCAAAAGAAAATATCCAGAGAATCAGTGATATCGTGCATGAGGTTCGGCGTCAGCTCAGCAGCCTTGACCGGCAGGTCAGGAAAGCCGAGCGATATAAGCGCCTGATTGATGAATTAAAAGATATAGAGCTGCGTATCGCCCGGCGTGAGTTTCTCCACCTCTCCAAACAGCTCTCAGAGGTTACTGCCGGACTGGATCAGCTCCGCGAAAATGATGCCGCAAAGCGGGCGGAACTTTCAACCGCTGAAAACGAACTCGAAACCCGGCGCGTCGGGATGGTCGAAAAGGAAAAGATCCTCACCGCCCTTGAGCAGACGCTTTATGAGAAGGAGCGCTCCATTTCAGAGACCGAAAAGAAGATTGCTGTCCTGAAGACCACCATCGAGAACATCAGGAACACCGTTGCCCGCCTGACCTCGATCGAGACCGAGGGAGCGGCTAAAAAAATTGAACTGGCGGAGCGCCTGATAAAGCTTGAAGATAGGGAGCGGACGCATCGGGCGCATATTGAACAGATGAGCGAAGCCCTCCGCGAAAAGCGCGAGGCGACGGCGTCAATAGAGGCGGCAATAGCAGAGCAGGAAACAGCCCTTGAAGAGAAACGGAAGGATCTCTTCAGCGCTTCAGACAGGCTCAGCTCCCGAAGAAACGAGCTGAGCCGCCTGCAGTCCTCCAGCGAGACGCTTGCCTACAAGGAATCCGTGGCACTCCGTGACATGGAAGGAATCGCGCAGGGCATCTCTGCCGCCGAAGCCGGCGCGGCCGAGGCTGAAGCACAGCTTGCCGAGCAGAGTGCTGAAATTGCCCGGCTGAAAACAGAGGCCGGGCGGTTCGCCGAGGAAGCCGAAGCCCTGCGCCGCCAAATTGAAGGAAAAAAGACAGCACTCGCTCAGGAACGCGAATTGCTTGCCGCCAACGTGTCCAGAATCAACTCGCTCAGAGAACTGCTTGTCGACAGGACGCTCCTCGATTTTCTGGCCGACTCAGGCAATCGTCTGCAGGTGAGCGGCACCACACTGTCCGACCTCTTTTCGGCAGATAGAGAGCATGAACCAGCAATCGAAGCTGCCCTGTCGGAAAAGCTGAACGCGCTTATCCTCGAACGCCCTGAAGATGTTCTCGCTGCGGTCGAAGTCGTCAGGGAAAAACAGCTTGGCCGGACCACAATTTTTTACACCGGCATCGGGGAAAAACTCAGTGCGCGCCGGACAGAATCTCCGGCGATTGCCGGCCACTCAGTCGTACTCGGCAAGGCATCGGACTTTATAAAAACTGAACATGTTGCCGCCGAATGTGCAGTGAGCCATGTATTTGACCATGTCTACATTGCCCGAAACATTCAATCCGCAATCGAAGCCTTTCAGATGCACCCAGATGTTCCGTGCGTGCTGGTCACGCTCGGCGGCGAGGTGATTTCATCCAGCGGGTTTATCACTGCTGGCCAGGGGAAAGACATTCTCAAGCGCAAACGCGAAATCAAGGATCTCCGGCAGACCGTCGAAAAACAGCAGGCTGCCATTTCCGCTACGGAGCAGGAGATCCTGCTGCTCAGCGAAACACTGTCCGCCTGCGTTGATTCGATCCGCGAGACAGAATCTGCCGCAGTGGAGGCGGAAAAAAAGGTCTCACTGCTGCAGCATCAGCACACCGCCAACCGAGAAGATCGCGAGCGCAGAGAACGCCGCCGCTTTTTCCTTGATACAGAGCTCGTCACGATAGCAGCCGAGAAGGAAACACTGAAAACTGCCATTGCAGAGAAAACCCGTGACATCTCCCAGCTCGAAATCGAGCACCAGACGGTCAGTGTTGCGATGGCGGAGATTCAGGCGCTCATCGCCTGCGTTCGGGAAGAGTACGAGCAGGAGCGGACATATATCGAAGACATGCGGCTGGAGATAGCGTCATTCAAGGAAAAACTCATAGCGGTTTCCCGCGAAAAGCAATCGACCGAAGACGCGATTTTCGACATTGAGGAGAAGAATTCAATCGCCGCAGAAGACATTGCAGCAAATACCGCAAAGATTGCGGATTCCGCAGCAAAGCTCACGGATATGGAGAACGCCATCAAGACGAACGTCGAAGCGGCGGCAACCCTGCAACAGACGCGAGAGCGTCGACGCGAGGCGATAGCCGTGGAAAAAGAGGGACTGCTCGGGTTTGAAAATGGACTCAGAAAGCTCCGCTCCGAGATTGATGAACTATCGCAGCAGCTTGCCGACCGACGCTCCCTGTCGGTGGAACTGCGGATGAAGCTTGAAGCAATGGAGACCGGCATGCGCCAGAAATACGGCGTCGAGATTGTACAAACCGAAATAGCACTAGAAGGATTCGACTTGGGTGAGGATGCCGAAAAGGTCGAAAATCTCAATGAAAAGATCCGGGAACTCGGGCCTGTCAATCTTGGCACACTCGAAGAGCATGATGAGCTCAAGAACCGCCACGACTTTCTGGCAAAACAGCAGGAAGACCTGACAATGTCGATCGCTGAACTGGAAGAGGCAATCGCACGGATCAACCAGACGACCCGCCGCAAGCTTCTGGAAGCATATGAATCCCTTCGCTCGAAGTTCACCGAAGTCTTCACTACGCTCTTCGGCGGAGGACGCGCCGACCTTATCCTGACCGGTGAGGAGAATATTCTTGAAGCCGGCATCGATATCATTGCGCAGCCCCCGGGCAAAAAACTCCAGAACATCAACCTGCTGAGCGGCGGGGAAAAAGCTCTCACTTCGCTTTCTCTGCTTTTTGCCGGCTTTCTGCTCAAGCCAAGCCCGCTCTGCATCCTTGACGAAGCGGACGCAACGCTCGACGAATCCAACACGGCCCGCTTTGCCCATATGATCCGCGAACTCTCCCGCAGCACTCAGTTCGTCGTCATCACACACAACCGCACCACTATGGAGGCTGCCGATCATCTTTACGGCGTCACAATGGAAGAACCGGGGGCCTCAAAGACCATCTCGCTCCAATTGAGCGGGGTCGAAGCCATTGGCGCAGCCTGAACAGTCCGAAAAAACTGAAGCAGAAAACACAGAAAATAAAAATGCAAGAAAACATACGCTCAGGCAATGAATTATCGCAGAAGGCTTCCGATATTACGGGCCCGCGGCCGCCGGCAGCATGGTTCCGTCACCTGCCCGGTTTGCTATTTTGCCTTTGCCGGATACTATTTTGAGCGACCTATTCAAACTGCCGGGCATCGACATATCTACTTCACCGGAAGACCTGGTCTGTTACAGCTACGACGCATCCATTGCAGATCCCTCTCTTCCGTATGCCGTTGCGTGGCCCAAAAACACAGATGACGTTTCCCGCATAGTCCGCTACGCTGCGGAACATGAAATGGTGGTCATCCCTCGCGGCGCAGGCACCGGCATGGCCGGAGCGTCCATTCCGACAGTTGCGGGAGCTGTCGTGCTCAGTTTTGAACGCATGCGCAAAATCCTTGAAATCGACACTCAGAACCTTCAGGTCGTTGTTGAACCGGGCGTGGTGAACGCCGCCCTGCAGAAAGAACTCGATTTCCAGGGTTTTTTCTATCCGCCGGACCCGGCAAGCATGGCTATCTGCACTATCGGCGGCAATGTGGCAACCAATGCCGGAGGACCGCGCGCAGTCAAGTACGGGGTCACCCGGAATTACGTAATGGGGCTTGAAGTGGTGCTTGCAGACGGGAGCATTCTGAACATTGGCGGCAAGACGCAGAAACGGGTTGTCGGCTACAGCCTGAAAGATCTCATTGTCGGCGCGGAAGGCACTCTCGCCATAACCACCAAAATCCGCCTCAGGGTGCTGCCTCAGCCTGAAGATGTTATGACCCTGCTCATCGTGTTCAAGGATCTGGAGGCTGCGGGCACCGCCGTGCCGCGCATTCTCTCCGCGAAAGTAATACCGCGCGCAATCGAGTTTATTGACCGTTCTGCCATTGAAGTCGTTGAAAAGTACAAGCCGATCGGCCTGCCCGCAAACAGTGAAGCGCTGCTCCTCATCGAACTCGACGGCTATCCGTCAACAATACAGAAAGAAGCAGACCGCGTCGCGACAGCCTGCTCCCTGCTGGGTGGCGAAGTGACGGTCGCGGAAGACCGTTTTGAGCGCGAACGGCTCTGGGAAGCCCGGCGTGCTATATCTCCCGCTTTAAAGCATATGAACCGGAAGAAGATTAATGAAGACATCGTTGTTCCGGTCCAGCAGCTCTCCTTCGTCCTGAATGCTCTCCGGAACCTGTCCGAACGCTCCGGGATACCTATTGTAAGCTTCGGCCACGCCGGCGACGGCAACATCCATGTCAACATCATGGTCGAAAAAGAGAGTCCTGACGAATATCGCAAGGGGCTGGACCTCGTGCATGAGGTCTTTTCCTTGGCAGTAGCAGCAGGAGGTTCCATTTCAGGAGAGCACGGCATCGGCATACTGAAATCGCCCTATATGAAAATGGAACTGAAGGAGCGCGAGCTGGATCTTATGCGCGCCATAAAACGCGCGTTTGATCCCAAAGCCATCCTGAATCCCGGCAAGGTCTTCTCGCAGACACCGAGAACTTTTGAAAACAGCGACAGCCGGATTCCTCTCTTTGAATGATGAAATAATATTGACGATACGGCTTGCCCCTCCATTCACACACATGACGACGCTTTGTCGCGCCATTTTTTCATCCCTGCCTTAAAAAGAGCTCTCTGACTTGACGCCATGGGAGGCTTTTTCGTAATATATTTGTCTATTCTGACGGGCCATTAGCTCAGTTGGTAGAGCAGCTGACTCTTAATCAGCGGGTCGGAGGTTCGAATCCTCCATGGCTCACTATCAGAAACAAAGGGTTGCAGGCTTTCCTGCAGCCTTTTTTCATTCCATTCACTGCCCGGCATCGGATATCCTACAGCACGTTCCCCACGCTTTTTTCCCTCTCTGCCGTCGGCATGCATGGTACCATTGAACTGTCGCGCATCCACCAGAAAAACAGCAGAACGGCCGCCCGCCTCATTGTCGGCAAGGTGGTGAAGAAGGAGAAGAAGTATTGGCGTTCCCTAAAGTACGAGAGTATCTTTCTGCACGCATATGAAACTGGCAGTGAAGTACGGGCAGGACTGCAGAAATGGGTTGACCGCTACAACAAAGAGCGGCCGCATTCTACTCTGGACGACCGGACTCCCCATGAAGCATACTTCAACCTGCCCAGCCCAGGCTATGCGGCGGCAACATTGGCGGCATGAGTAATGGTGGCTTCCACCTTATTTCAGCACCTAAACTTTCCGAACGACGGGGACCATATCTTTTTCTTGGCAGGCTCTCCCGCATGGTGATATCATAACTGGACCATGAGAAAAACCATTATTATTGGCCTTGGCAACCCTCTGAGAGCCGATGACGCCGTTGGATTGAGGGTGGCGCGTCTTTTGAAGGAACGGTTGGCCGGCAGAACAGGGATTGATGTGGTCGAAATATACGTCGGCGGCATGTCTCTGGTTGAGACAGCCATCGGATACGACCGCGCCATCGTCATTGACGCCATGCCGCAAACAGCGGGGCCGCCGGGAACTATAGTTGCGTTCACTCCTTCGTCAGGCATGTGCTCACGCAACTCCGGCTCACTGCATGACGCCTCATTCTGCGACGCGCTTTCTGCCTGCAGCGCCCTTGGCGAGCCGGTTCCCAAAGACATTCTTTGCTGGGGCATTGTCCCCAAAGACGTTGATCACTTTAGTGAATCGCTCTCCGGAGAAATTGCGGCTGCGGTGCCGGTTGTTGCCGAGCAGATTCTTGCTAAACTTGAGGCTTAGATATTCCATAAAAAGGAGTCCCATGGAAAAATTTCTTCTTGATAAAAAGGATGTCGCGCTTGTCATCGTCGACATTCAGGAGCGTCTCGTCCCCGCGATGGGGGCAAAAGATGATGTAATCAGAAACTGCGGGCACCTTATCGAAGCCTCGCGGCTGATGAGTTTGCCGGTAGTGCTTACGGAACAGTATCCGAAAGGCCTCGGCGCCACCATCCCGGAAATAAAAGAGCTTCTGCCGTCTTGCGTGCCGATTGAAAAAACATCGTTCAGCTGTTGCGGCGAGCCGGAGTTTATCAATGCGGTCAAGGCTCTCGGCAGACGCAAGGTGCTGCTCGCCGGCATGGAGACACATGTCTGCGTGCTGCAGACCGCGCTGGACCTGATGATAGAAGGGTTTGAGGTGCATCTGGTCAAGGATGCCGTCTGCTCCAGAGCCAAGTCCAACTGGAAGACAGGAATTGAATTGATGCGCGATGCGGGAGCGGTGATTACCAGCACTGAAATCGTGCTTTTTCAGCTGCTGCAGGCAGCCGCCGGCGATGCGTTCAAGGTGCTGTCAAAACGCATCAAGTGATGAGGAATTCATTATGCGACCGGCTGTTGTCAGCTTTCTTCTGG
This sequence comes from Nitrospirota bacterium, assembly GCA_037442225.1. Lineage (GTDB taxonomy): Bacteria > Nitrospirota > Thermodesulfovibrionia > Thermodesulfovibrionales > Dissulfurispiraceae > JAAYUK01. The sequence goes on along the minus strand of JBBIQQ010000008.1, from coordinate 5,978 downwards.
TTTCGTGCATGCTGATTGCGCGGCCTGCAAGCGCGGCTGCGGACGCCCTTTCGCAAATGCTGAAGCCCTGCCCCTCGAGTCCGAATTGCGTTTCCAGCCTTGCTGCAACAAAACGTCACAAGATTGAGCCGTTTCGTCTGCACCAGTACGCCGCTAAAACCCTGCAGCTTTTGAAAGAAGTCATTGCGGCATATCCGCGCACCAAAGTCATTGCCGTTTCCGAGACACACATCCACGCTGAATTCAGGGGCAATACCGGGTTTATCGACAATGTGGTTTTTGTTGTTGATGAAGCCGCCGGCATTGTGCATGTTCGCTCGGCCTCGCGCCTCGGCTACTGGGACTTTGGCGCCAATCGGAAACGCATTGAAAAGCTCCGGCAGATGTACACCAAATGCGCCGGGAGACAATAGCAATATCCTCGGAAGAGGCGGGCAGATTGCGGACAGTTTGAACACTCACTCAGCATCTATGCTGAGCATATCATCCCAGCGCCCATCACTTTGCCATCCAGCCCCGCATATGCTGTCGTGCGCCTTGTGTGTAGGGGGGCATGTGATTCTGCTTCGCCCGCCAGGCTGCTGGTCAAGCATCATGCCGAGCCGTTTTTTCCTCGTGCCTCATATACCATGCACCAACTGTCAGGTCTTTCGCCCACTTTCTTGTGATTTCACCATGCGGGGCAATATGCCACGTCCAGACCTGCTCAGGCTCAGGAAAGACTAGGCTGCCGATGGTCGAGCCTTCTTCAACAACCTTTCCATCGCGGTCGAGCCAAGCGTAAGCATAGTCTGCAACCAGACAGACATCGCAGGGAGCTTCTCTTAGGGATTGAACATGCGCCGCGCGGATTTCATCGCACCAAGCGCTCAGCACGTCTCTCTCAAACTCGGGTATTTTTCTGGTCACATAGTCAAACGGCACTACTGACAACTGGGAAACAAGATTCAGTGAAATCAGCATTCCCGCGTCGGCGTCAACTTCAGGAAAAAAGGGCGTCCCCTGCGGCAGCTCGCGCGTTTTCAGCCAGCAGTTTTTATAGAGCTCCTCCGCGGCTCCGGTGACGTCGCACTGCGCCAGACGTACGTTCGGATAGGGTTTTATCTTATCACGCACTTCCGGAAGGTGTACGATATCAGCAAGAACCACCTCATCAAACAGCGCCGCAAGTTCAGCCAGCGGGAAGTCGAGCAGCAGCCCTGAGCCGAGCACGACAACGCGGCAGCGATTTGCGCAGCGCTCAGCAGATGCGAGGATAAACCGGCGGGTCATTTCGAGATGCGGCTGCCAGCTTTTGCGGCGACGCGCATAGCGGCCGCGCATGGCGATAATCTGGTAAAGGTACCGCATATGCCGCACATATGGTGGACATGGCGTCGTCAGCCAGATATATATATCACGCAGCATTGAGATTTATTATAGCAAAGCCTGCATCCGGTGGCATTGAGCTCAGGAGTTGCAGCGTGTTTCCCCGGCAGGGAAGATAGGGAAGGCGGCCGCCTTTCGCAGGCGGCCGCCTTTTCATGAGGAAAGCTATTTCCGGTTTTGCACCAGATCCGTGACAACCGCAGGATCAGCGAGCGTGCTGGTGTCGCCAAGATTGCTGATGTCTCCATGCGCTATTTTCCGGAGAATTCTGCGCATTATTTTGCCGCTTCGGGTCTTGGGCAGCCCCGGCGCAAACTGAATCTTGTCAGGGGTGGCGATTGGGCCAATTACCTCACGAACATGTCCTACGAGAACCTTCAACAGCTCCTTCGTCGGGTCATATCCTTCTTTCAGCGTGACAAAGACGTAAATTCCTTCACCCTTGATATCGTGAGGGTAACCAACAACTGCCGCCTCAGCAACGGACGGATGGCTGACCAGCGCTGATTCAACTTCAGCGGTGCCAAGGCGATGGCCCGAAATATTGATAACGTCGTCAATACGGCCCAAAAGCCAATAGTCTCCGTCGGCATCGACACGCGCGCCGTCTCCGGTAAAGTACTTGCCGGGGAATCGTGAAAAGTAGACTTCTTTGACACGCTTGTTTTCCGGGTCTCCATAAGTGCCTCGCAGGATGCTTGGCCACGGTTTCTCGATAACCAAATATCCGCCCTCATTCGGACCGGCGGCCGAACCGTCCTCTTTGATGACACGGGGAACTATGCCCGGAAACGGCCTGCAGGCCGAGCCGGGCTTTGTCGTCATCGCTCCCGGCAACGGAGTGATCATGATGCCGCCGGTTTCGGTCTGCCACCAGGTGTCGACAATCGGCAGCTTTCCTTTGCCGATATTCCGGTGATACCACATCCATGCCTCGGGGTTAATCGGCTCGCCGACCGAGCCGAGAACACGAAGGGTCGAGAGTTTGTACTTTTCCACCCATTGCTCACCTTCGCGCATCAGAGAACGGATTGCAGTCGGTGCGGTGTAGAAGATACTGACGCCGAACTTGTCGATGATATCCCAGAACCGTCCGGGATTCGGGTAGGTAGGCACGCCTTCAAACATTATGCTCGTTGCTCCGTTGCTGAGCGGACCATAAACAATATAGCTGTGGCCTGTGACCCATCCGATGTCCGCGGTGCAGAAATGGATGTCCTCCGGCTTGCAGTCGAATATCCACTTGAACGTCAGGTTTGTATACAGCATATAGCCGCCGGTGGTATGCAGCACTCCTTTCGGCTTGCCGGTGGAGCCGGACGTATAAAGAATGAACAGCGGATCCTCGGCATCCATCCACTCCGGCTCACAATAGTCCGAGATGTCCGTGTCGTGCATGAGGTCATGCCACCAGAAGTCGCGCTTCGGCTCCATGTCGACATCAATAGTCCGTTTTACAACGATCATGTGCTCGACAGACGGGCACTCTTCAAGCGCGGCGTCGGCATTCGCTTTCAGCCGGACAAAACGTCCGCCGCGGACGCCGCGGTCTGAGGTGATAAGAAGCTTTGCCTTGCAGTCATTAATGCGGTCCCGCAGAGCCTGAGCGCTGAAGCCGCCGAACACGATGCAGTGAATTGCGCCGATGCGGGCGCAGGCAAGCATCGAGATGACGAGTTCCGGAATCATGGGCATATATATTGTTACCCGATCGCCCTTGCCGACGTTGAACCGCTTGAGAACATTCGCAAAGCGGTTCACTTCCCGGTAAAGCTGCTGATAGGTGTATGTCTTGTAATCGCCGCCGTCAGACTCCCATATTATTGCCGCCTTGTTGCGTGTCGCCGTGTTCATGAAGCGGTCGAGGCAGTTATAGGTGGCGTTTATCTTGCCGCCGGCGAACCACTTCACCTCGGGCTTCGTAAAGTCCCACTCCAGAACCTTGTCCCACTTCCTGAACCAGGTGAGCTGGCTCTCCGCCATCTCAGACCAAAAACCCTCTGTATCCTCCGCCGCCCGCTTGTAGAGAGCTTCATACTCTTCAAGGCTTTTTACATGGGCATTGCTCCTGAATTCGTCTGAGGGCGGAAAAGTCCGCAACTCACTCATCAACACCTCGAGCCGTTCTTCTGCCATAGTTTCATCCTCCCGTTTCGTTTTTTTCAGACTCTATCAAGCAAACGCTTAATTCGGTTGTCATGGCGAGTACAGGCATCTTTTCTCTCTGCCTGCCTGACACTCGCTGCCTTTTTATTCCGCGCCTATGCCAACATACGACCTGATTTTTTCATCGATGAATTTCTCTTCCGCTGCCTTTTCAGGCAATAACAACGACACGACAATCCCTATCAGAAAAGCCGCAGGGAAAGAAATGATGCCGGGATTTTTGAGGGGGAACAGCGCTGTCGGGTTCTTGAAGATATCTACCCACACGGTCGGACTGAGGACTATAAGCACAACCGACAGTATCAGCCCGGTATATATGCTCGCCAGCGCGCCGTTCGTCGTAAACTTTTTCCATACGATGGACATCAGCAATGCTGGGAAGTTCGCGCTTGCGGCGATGGCAAATGCAAGACCAACCATAAACGCCACGTTCTGTCCCTTGAAGAGGAGTCCCAGAAGAATGGCTGTGACGCCGAGTGACAGCGTTGCTGCCTTGGCGACCTTCATCTCTTCTTTTTCATTTGATACTCCACGGCGAATCACGCCCATATACAGATCATGCGAGAGCGCGGAAGCGCCTGCCAGCGTCAGTCCAGCAACGACTGCGAGAATTGTCGCAAAAGCGACCGCAGAGAGAAATCCGAGGAAAACGTGTCCGCCGAGCGCCTCGGCAAGCAGCGGAGCCGCCATATTTCCACCCTTGTCGATACCGGCGATGGCGGACTGCCCGACCAGCACCGCGGCGCCCAACCCGATTGTAACGGTGAGTATGTAAAAGTATCCGATAAACCCGGTCGCGTAGAAGACCGATTTTCTGGCTTCTTTTGCGTCCGGAACGGTGTAGAATCTCATGAGAATATGGGGAAGGCCGGCGGTGCCGAACATAAGCGCAAGCCCGAGTGAAATAGTGTCTATCGGGTTGGTAAAAAGTCCTCCCGGCTCCAGAATCTTATCTCCATACATTTTTGCGGCCTGTCCGAAGAGATCTCCGTAACTAAACCCCATCTTCAACATGATAAAAAACACCAATATCGTAGCGCCGCCGATGAGCAGAACCGCTTTGATAATCTGCACCCACGTCGTCGCCAGCATGCCGCCAAAAAGAACATAGAGAATCATCAGCACGCCGACCGAGACAATGGCAACCTCATAGGAAAGACCGAACAGGAGCTTGATGAGGGTTCCCGCGCCGACCATCTGCGCGATGAGATACAGGATAACCGTTATGATCGAGCCGAGCGCCGCCGCGCTCCGTATCTGCCTTTGCTTTAAACGGTAGGCGACCACATCGGCAAATGTATATTTCCCAAGATTCCTGAGGGGTTCTGCGATGAGAAACATAACGATGGGCCAGCCGACAAGAAAGCCGACAGAGTATATGAGGCCGTCATAGCCCTTGAGCGCTACCAGTCCCGCGATTCCGAGAAACGAAGCCGCGCTCATGTAATCGCCTGCCAATGCCAGACCGTTCTGGAATCCGGTGATGCTTCTTCCGGCTGTATAAAACTCTGATGTAGTCCTGGTGCGTTTGGCGGCCCAATAAGTGATGCCGAGGGTTGCCGCCACAAAGAGAAAGAAAAACAACATTGCCAGGGGATTCGTTTGTCCGATGATGGTTTCTTGCATGGCTAAATTTCTACCTTTGCGATCACTTTTTTCACGAGACTGTCGTAGTTACTGTTCGCCCACATTACGTAAATTCCGGTAAGCACCCATGAAAACACAATGACTCCCATCGCAATCGGAATGCCGATGGGAATGGCACCGTATATCTTTATGCCCATGAACGGCTTGTAATATGCTATCAGCATGATAAAACCGAAGTACATTACGAGCATGATGAGGGTAAGGGCAAGCGATACCGCATTTTTTCGGCGCATGAGCTCCCTGAAATCAGGATCGTCAAGCATCTTTGTGCTCTGTTTACTTCTCTGCATACGCGACTCCTTCCATAAAAAGACTTTTGCAATATGATCGGCAACAAAACTGTTGCTCCGGTATGGTGAACCGGGGTTTTTGACCGCACAGACGGCACTGCGTCATTCCGACTGTCAGGCGCCGCCCCAGTTTTTTAATGACCCGCCCCCGCCGCCGGTCGGATCCCCGATGCGCAAGAGATCGCCGACTGTCGTTATCCCCTCGCGCTGCACCATCGCGAGAAATCTCTGAAAAACCTGCGCGGTTGTAAACGCATCGCTCAGCGCATTGTGGGCGGCTGCCACCGGAATCCCCAGATCTGCAGCGATGGCGAAAAGAGCGGTACTCGCACCTCCCGACGCACTGTTTGGTTGAAGAACACCCCTTCGGACCAGCCATTCATACAGGGAATATACGTCAATTACCGGATTTTCCAGTTCCTTGCCATGAAGATTCCGCATTTCCTTATTCAGGTAAAACAGATCCACATCTATGCAGTGTCCAACAAGAACGGCATCTCTGCAATA
>JBBIQQ010000007.1:20593-33799 GCA_037442225.1 Nitrospirota bacterium | reverse complement strand
CCTCACGGCGGAAAACCGCCGCGGTCAAACTCCAGCGCAGGAAAGTGCGTCTCAGCAACACAAAAATTCTTCGCTGCATTTCGCGGTGCGGCAACGGGAGTTGTAGATGAGCCTTATTGCCGATCTGCTGGCGAAGCTGAATCGTCGGGAACCGTCGGGCGAAGTGCCGCCCGGATTGCGCCGTGTCGTTGAATCGGACGCTCACCGGCATACGCAGAGGCGCAGGATTGTTCTTCTTTCGCTCGTTTTACTCGCTGTCGTTGTGGCAGGCATCGCGTCTTTATTTGCCATAGACCGGTACGTTTCCGCCCCAAAAGAGCAGGTCGCCGCCCGGCTGCCGCAGCCCGCTCCCGCCGTTCCGTCATCTTCCGCTGATTCTCCGGTCTGGACAGCACCGGCGCCGCAACAACCGGCTTCCGCACCGGAGCGGACGCCGGTTGAGCAGAAGGCGCAGGCACAGGATCAAGCAGTCCCCGAACTGCCGCGTGCTGAGAAGCCCGCGGAAAGTGAGGCAAAGCCATCGAGAACCAGAGCGGCAGAGAGGCCATCGCAGGGAATCCCGGACCGCAGAGCGGAGCTGGAGCTGCACCTGTACGCAGCAAAGGCGCATGAGGCGAGACGTGAGTATCAGCAGGCGCTTGCGAGCTACCGCGAGGCGCTGGAACTCGATCCGAAAAACTTTGTCATTCTGAACAACGTCGCGGGAACACTTCTCCGGCTCGGCTCGGCGGGTGAGGCGGCGCGGTTCGCGCGGCAGGCGCTCACTGTACGTCAGGACTATGTGCCCGCGATGATCAATCTCGGAGTAGCCGAAGTTCAGGGCGGAAGCCTTGCGGACGGGGAGCTGTATCTGAATAAAGCGCTGGGCTACGATCCCGGCAACCGGAGCCTGCTGATGAATCTCGGTCTGCTGCATGAGCGCCGGGGCAATCCGGAGCGGGCCGCGTCGTTTTACGCGAAACTTGCCGAAGCACGTGACGTGCAGGGGCAACTGGGTCTGGCGCGAATCGCGGAAAAACAGGGGCGCACGGCGGATGCTGTGCGCTACTACCGGGAGCTTCTGCAATCCGAAAGCGTTGATGCGGCAGCGCATCGTTTCGCCAATGAACGGTTGAACGCGCTTCAAAAGTAAGAAGGCAGAGGGGAGTTATAGTCTCTCCGGTTCGATAACCTTAATCACAACGCTGCTGCTGACCCAGAGAAACTGACCGTCGCCTGCCCGCACTTTATACCAGACCCTGCCTGTCCGCTGTTCAGCAACCTGTCCGGCTATGAGGTAGCGCTCGCCTCTTCTGGCGGTGAATACGATCGGTGCTCCGGCATGCGGTTCCTTTCGCAGGTTGGCCCTGCCGCCCGGCACAACGATGCTGTCTCCGCCGCCGTCTACGGTTTCCGCGCTCCGTTGAACTGCCGGGGAGCCTCGTTCGGCCTGCGGCGGCGCACCGGAGAGGAAAAGTCCGGCGTGCTTCATGACGGCGGCCGCCGCAAGAAGGCATACTGTCACGATTGCGGCGGCAACGGCAACCGTTTTCATTGACAGACCGGCCGCCCGGCGCGGCGCATCCCTCAGATGTCTGACGGCATGTTCTACATGCCTTGCACGTATCAGACGGCTTCCGCTCACAAACGCAGCCATCAGCGCGCGGGAGGCGGCCAGGTTGATCAGGCGCGGCACGCCGCCAGAGTATTCATAGAGCCGTTTTTTTGCGCTGTTGTCAAAAATGGCCGCCTGCGCTCCGGCTTTCATCAGACGGTACAGCAGATAATCAGATGTCTCATCAAGGGAAAGCGGCGCGAGGCTTGCGCGCACGGAGATGCGCTGATTGAGCTGTTTAAGCGACCGTGACAGAAAACGATCTCTGAGTTCCGGCTGGCCGATGAGGACTATCTGGAGCAGTTTTTCTTTCTCGGTCTCGAGATTCGACAGCAGGCGGAGTTCCTCAAGCGTATCATCAGGAATGTTCTGCGCTTCATCAACGATGATGATAACCTGTTTTCCCGATGAAGCCGTCTCGACAAGAAAATCACGGAAAGCCCTCAGCACATCGTGCTTGCCGGCGGTAGTCGCCTGAACATCCAGATCTTCGAGCACCGCCGAAAGAAACTCCCCGGGTGAAAGGTTGGGTGTCATGATGAGCGCGATTTCCGCGCGATCTTTCCAGTTGTCGATGAATACTTTCAGAACCGTCGTCTTGCCGGTTCCCGGCTCTCCGGTGGCAAGAAAGAACCCTTCCTTCTGCTCTATGGCGTAATTCAGCGAAGTCAGAAGTTCATTGTGACGCTCCGAGGGATAAAAATAGTGCGGGTCCGGAGGCATGCGGAATGGATCATCGGAGAGACCAAAAAAACTGATGTAATCGCCGCCCACAAACTTACCCTTTGCCGACCTTCCCGATCAGATCGTAAATCGGCAGCAAAAGGCCGATGATGATGACTGCGAACAGCAGGCCGATGACGGTAATAACAATCGGCTCAACGAGCTTGCCGATGCGTTCTGACACGTCGTCGAGCCTCTTCATGTAGTAGGTGGAGAGAAATGTGAACTGGTCTTCAAGGTTGCCGGTGGATTCTCCGATGTCGACCATTCGGAGCAGCAGCGGCGGAAATACCGGGTGGCGGCGCAGCGAGTCCGATATGCGGTTTCCGAACGTTACATCCTCTTTTGTCGCAACAATCGCGCGCCGGAAGACTTCACTGTCGATAACATCGCCGAGAATGCCGAGGCAGCGGTCAATGGTAATGCCGGCGGTAATCAGAATGCGCATCTGCTCGGAAAAAAGCGCGAGCAGTTTGTTGTAGACAACCAGCTTCACCACAGGCAGGCAAAGCGTGAGCCGGTCAATATGGTATTTGATCGCGGGATTGCGCTGCATGAGTTTGACCGCCGCATAGACAAGAAACGGCGCCGCCAGGACAAGATACCAGAAGGTCTGCATGAAATCGCTCACGACCATGAGCATGCGCGTCACCAGAGGCAGTTCGACTTTCATGTCCCGGAAGGCACCCAGAATCTTCGGCAGAACGTATGCCAGCCAGAAGATGAGCGCGCCGGTGGTCGTGACAATAGCGAATGCCGGATATATCATGGCACGCTTGATGGACTCCGACAGATCTTCCATTTTCTGAAGGTGTGCCGCGATATCGGACAGACTGCGGTCGAGCCTGCCGGTTTCCTCGCCAATGCGGACAAGCCTGATGAAAATGTCCGGAAAGACGCCCCTGTGCAGGGCGAGCGCGTCGGAGAAGCTCGTGCCGCTTTCGATATTCCGCTTCAGATCGGTAATGATGGACTCAAAAAAATTATCTTCAATGGTGGTGGTGATGTCTTGCAGCGCGGTCAGAAGTGGAATACCCGCCGCGAGCATGACCGAAAGATTGTTTGCCAGTTCGATGATGTCACTCCGCTTGATCCGCCGGGCGCGATATCCGCGCCTGAGGTCAGCCATGAAGCGGCTCGACTTCCGGATGCTGACGATATAGAGGCCTCGCTCCGCCAGATTGCTGTAGACGGTGCTCACCTCGTCAGCCTCAAGAAATCCTTCGCGCTGAGCGCCGGTTACATCAACAGCCTTGTACGCGAAATAGTTCATCCAGCGACTCTCAGAACCTCTTCAACCGTCGTAATCCCTCCAGCTGCCTTGACAAGCCCGTCGAGGCGGAGCGGCCGCATGCCCTTGCGGATGGCTGTATTCTTGATATGGCCAATCGAAGCGGAGCTGTAAATCAATTCGCGCATTTCATCATCAACAACGATAAGTTCACCGATGCAGGTTCTCCCGAGGTAGCCGGTGCCGCCGCACTGGGGACAGCCTGCGCCGCGCATTCCTTTGTGTGCCTCCGACATTCCGGCTTCCGCGAGTAGCTCGCGTTCAGCTTCGTCAAACACGCATTCCTGCCTGCAGTGAAAACAGACCTTGCGGATAAGCCGTTGCGCAAGAATGGCCAGCAGTGAGGACGACATGAGAAAACGATCGACCTTGAGGTCGAGCAGTCGCGGGATTGCCGTCACCGCATCATTCGTATGCAGGGTGGTGAGGACGAGATGGCCGGTTATGGACGCGCGGACCGCTATTTTGGCGGTTTCCTCATCGCGGATTTCGCCGATAAGCATGACGTCGGGATCCTGCCGCATGAAATTCCGGCCGGCCAGCGCGAAATCATAGCCCACCTTTTCGTTCACCTGCGTCTGCTTCACAAAGCTGAGCTTATACTCAACCGGGTCTTCAACGGTGATAACGTTTCTCTCCAGAATGTTCACGCCCCTCAGCGCCGCATAGAGCGTGGTTGTTTTGCCGCTTCCGGTCGGACCGGTAATCAGGATAATGCCGTGCGGCTTCGAAAAGAGGGAGCGGATATGGCCGGCATCCCGTGGCGCGAACCCGAGACGTTCCAGACGGGGCAGATCTCCTGTGCCCGCGAGGATGCGGAGCACGACATTTTCGCCGAAGATCAACGGTATGGTCGAAACGCGGATGTCATAGTTTTTCGAGAGAAACAGAAAGCTAAAGGAGCCGTCCTGCGGAAGCCGCTGTTCGGCTATGTCGAGCTGCGACAGAATCTTGAAGCGCGAGGTTATGCCGCTTGCGGCTATTTTGGGAATACAATGGCCGTTCTGGAGAACGCCGTCTATCCGGTAAAACACATTCACGGCGGTTGCTGCGGGGTTGACATGCACATCAGTGGCATTGCGCCGGATGCCGTCCATGAGGATCGCCTCGGTCAGGGCGCTGATGTTCTGGCCGCTCGCCGCGTTTGCCGTTATTATCTCGGAGACAATATCCCCGATGCGCTTCTGAATCGGGTTGACGAGAAAGTAGTACGCCAGCTCAAGAGCCTTGAAGAAACTCTCGCCATCAACCATCGACACCAAGGGCTGGTGTTTTACCAGGCGTGTTGCCGCGTCGAGCGCAAGAATGTTGCTCGGATTGGTGATGCCGATATGGAGCAGGCCGTCATCGACCGAAAGCGGAATGAATTGGTTTTTTTCAGCTATGTCTTTCGGAACAAGGCGAAGCGCTTCCTCGGCAATCACAAACTCGGACAGATCCACGAAAGGGAATCCTGACTGCTCCGCGAGGATCAGGCCCATCTCTTTGGAAGAGACAAAATTAAGCCTGACGAGGATGTCGCCGAGCAGATCGCCTGTTACGCGCTGCTGCATCAGGGCGACCTGAAGCTGGCGCTCAGTGATAAGCCCGTTCTGTTTGAGCAGGTCGCCGATGCGGATAGGAGCCGCCTGTGCCATGGGCTACCTTGACAAAATCACCGGCTGGAGGATAACGACCAGCTCGGACTTGTGAGACATCTTGATGCGCTTGGTAAAGAGATCGCCGACAAGCGGGAGGCTGCCGAGCCCCGGCACTTTATCATCGGTAATCTGCTCTTTTTGGTCGATGAGCCCGCCAATGACCACAACCTGCCCATCCCGCACCTTGACGGTCGTGCTCAGCTCGCGCAGGTCGACGGTCGGCAGGGAAATCGTCGCCTGATTCTGCTGGGCGTTGCCGAACGATTTATCTTCCAGGCTGACGAGATTGGAAATAATAGGCGTAATGGTGAGCGTAATATCGCCGTTTTCGCTCACAAAAGGAACAAGCCCGATGATAATGCCGGACAACACATTGCCCTGCGTGATGGTGTATGTCACGAGATTGGTTGTTGTGGAGGAGTTGACGGTCGTCTCTACCTTGGCAATGTAATTGGTATTCCTTCCCACGCTCAGCAGCGCGGTCTGGCCGTTCATTATGCTGACACGCGGATTGGAAAGCGTGCGGAGCTCTCCCTGCTCCTGAAGGGCAGTTAAAATTCCGGCAAAATTACTGCCGGTGATGCCGACGTTGAATCCGGGCTTGCTGAAACCTGCCTGAGGGGTCGCATTGGGAACGACCGAAATGCCGCCGAGATTTCTGGTTCCGGGGTCAAGCGTAAATCCGGAGATGTTCCCCATGTTCAGATTGGAGCCTCCGATGGTGCCGAGACCGCTCTTGTAAGCGACAGCAGCCCAGTCGATGCCGAACTGGTAGTTGTCGGAAAGGCGGACCTCGATGATCTTCGCCTCGATCTGTATCTGCCGGCCTGTCACTTTCCTGATAGCTGCAAGATACTGATCAACACGCTTCAGATGCCGCTTGGTCGCGTTGACGACGATAGTGCCGGTAAGCCGGTTTATCGTGTATGACTCTTGGCCTCCCGCCGCACCGCCCGTCAGCGTCTGCGGCGATGCCCTGAGAATCGTGGCGAGAGACTTGTCTATCGAATCCCAGAGGTTAAACGCCGCCTGATCGCTCTTGGAACTCTGCGTAACATTGCCGCGAATATTGCTGGCGATTGCTCCGGCTGATGTCCCACCGCCACCGCCTCCGACCGAGCCGCCTCCGACCGAGCCGCTGCCGCCCGAGCCGCTGCCGCCGCTCAGGATGTCGCCGCCGACGTCGGTGGTGTATGTCTGGACGATGGCGGGATAGCCGAGTTCAAACACGCGTGCTTCGTATGCCCGCACAAAAAGCATGTTGTTCTCAATCGCATAGAAGTAGTCAACCGAGGCGAATATGGTGTCAAGGGCGTCCTTTGCCGTGACGTTTCTCAGGGTCATCGTAACCGGATAGTCCGGATTCACATCGCGCTCGAGGATAAGATTGAGTCCGGTCGCGTTCGCAATGACATGCAGCACATCACGCAGCGGAGTGTTGCGGGCAGTTACATCGATGATGCGGGTTTTCAGGGGGGAGAATTCTTCCGTTACCGGAGAGAGTTCGGGAATTGCGGGTTCAGGCAGCAAGGGACGCTGAGCCTGGACGCTGCGGGTGTCCGGAGGAATCTGCACCTCCCGCCTGATTTCTTTGGCTGAACAGCCGGTCAGCACAGCCGCAAGCAGAATCATAAAAAGCATGGAGCTTGGTGCGGCGACCTTGAATCTTATTCCAGTGCGAGCCATTCCTGTCCCCCTTTGGACTTCAGTAACACCCGTTTTTTCTCGATTCTCATGACGCGGGCGCCATCGACGCTCTCGCCCTCGGTTACGACTTTCCCGTTCAGAATCGCCAGCCTGCGCGTGTTGTTGATCAAAATGAATGAAAGAGCGGGCTCCGCATTGACGCCTGCCGGCGCTAGAGCGGCGAGCGGCGTGCCGGGATACTCTTTTCCGTCGGCCCCCTCTCCGCGAAACAAATTAGGCAATGAAGCCGCCTGCTCCGGCGCGCGGAAAGGCAGCAAGACTCCCTCCTCAGGAAGCGCTATCAGGCCCTGCTCCCGGGAAGATACCGGCGGTGAAAAATTGATGAGCTGAGCCGCGAAGAAACTCGCCGCAAGGGCCGCAAACGGAATGGCGAGCATCATCAGAAACCGGGAGCGATCTTTTCCGGCGATCATTACGGCTGCCCTCCCTGCCGCGGAGTTGCCGGCAAAGACTTTGGAACGCGAAGCTGCCCCTGAATTGTTATTTTCGGGGCGCCTTTGCTCTTGCCGTCAGCACGCTCGACGGCAACAGAGGTGGTCGTAAATACGGGCAGGCGCAGACTGCCGAGATAGGTCAGATTATTCACGAACTGCGAATAGTCACGCAGGGTATCGGTAATGGCAACCGGTATCTGCAGTTCGTCGCCCTTCTGTTCTATCGCAGTGACGCTTATTTCCGCTGATCCGAACCTCGCCTTGATATCGTCGAGACGCAGCATGAGCAGGGATTCCGGAGACAAGGGCGAAGCCGGCAGCATGGAGACGAGCGTAACGGTGTTGGCCTGCATATTCCGCGCGGAGCGATCTATCCGTTCGCCGGCGGTGCGCGCAGCCTGGAGGCGGGCGGCTCCCTGTTCCAGCGATGCGTTATAGCGGCCCAGGACAAGAGCGGCAAAGACTAACATGGCGGCGGCGCCGCCGACGATGAGCATCCGAACGAGAAGGCCGCGCAATTTAATCGAAAGGATATCCATGAGCTATCTGACCTGCTCCTGCACCGGAGAGCGAAGCGTCACTTCAAAGGCACGTCCTTTGAGCTCCATCTTTTCCGCGACGATCTCTGTGCCGGGGCTTTCTTTCGCGATCTGCTTCAGGCGGACGAACGAATCCTGCATGGCACTGAACTTCTCTCCGGCAAACGTGCCGCGCAGGGTAACCATGACGTAAGCCGTATCAGCAGTCACTTTCAGCGCTTCAAGATTTACGTCCTGCATTCCGGCGCCGCCGATGACCGCCAGGCGGACGAACGGCCGCGAGAGGTCCGGCGCTGATTCAGCGCTCCGGAGAAACGCGATGAGCTGGCTCTGCGGCTGATAGTCGGCCCGCTGCCTTTCATACGCGTCCGCCTTCGGCTGAACGCGCGTCAGTTCTGCTTTCAGGGAATCAAGGCGTGCCCGGGCCGAAAAGAGTTCCGCGGTCCGGTATGCCGTCAGCGCGAATGCCAGGCACACGACCACGCAGAAAAAAACCGTACACGCAATCACAAGTTTCTTGTCGCGAAGATATGTGCTGTATGCTTCTGGCAGGACGGACATATGCTTCAGGGCAGCTCCGTGCAGAAGCGCCGCCACCGGGACGAGAAAAGCGACATCCATGCCGAAAACACTGGCAAAAACATCCTGCGGAATTTCCGGGCGCACAATCAGGTCAGCCAGAAGTTCGCGGTCGGGCGCGGTGCCGATAAATATCGCCTTCGCGGGATTTAGCCGGAGCGACTGCCTGCAATAGTTGACCGTCATGTTGATATTCTGGATGTCGATTGCGGTGTATCCGGCATCTGCCGATTCGAGCCGCCTCACAAACAGCAGGGCATTCTTTTTGATCAGAAGAATCGTTTTTCCCTTCGGGGTGGCGGCAATCAGCAGTGTCGGAGTGTCATCGTCAGCATCGGCTGCAAGGCGCGAAATCGGCAGATACCCCGGCAGGAGAGCAATGATGGTCTTGTCATGCCGGGCGAAAAGCGAGGTGATTCTGGAGAGTTCCTCCTCTTCAATGGCACAGATAAAGCGCTCATCCATCTTTCGGCCTTCCTGTGCCACTTCGCCGTTGCTGATGGAGAAATACGCGGACTCCTTCAGGTCGGGAAAGCGCTTGCGAATTTCCGCTTCCATGATTTTTTTTGCTATCTTCTCCTTAAGCGTGGGCACGAGCATCGAAAACTGATAGGCGTCATTAAAATCGGCAGTAACCAGAAACGATTTCGCCGGTTCATTGCTGAGGTAGTGGTCGAAATCCGGCAGAGGAACAACGAGGGTTTTTCCGAGAGTTACGACGTTGCCGGAGACTTCAGCATAAACAAGCCTGACCTGCTCATGTTCGAAATGCGCGACAACCGTGACTGCCAATGAGCCTCCTTCGCATGTTGTCGGGCTTATCAGCACGCCCGGCACATAATGTCCGATATTATATTAGAAATTCAGCGGGAGAATCTACCGTGGCGGTGCTTCATCCAGAGGGGGTTGCAGGCTCCGTCCCGAAAGCTGAGAACAGTTGTGCGTCCGGCGATTTTAATCGAATGCGCAATGAGGGAGAGGCTGCCGTCCTTGGCATAGTATTTGGAACCGGTTACTTCGATTTTTTCCCCGGAAGCAAAGGCAATTCCTTCCTGCGTGAGATACCACCGGGGAGCAATGACAACATGGTATGTCTTTGTGTCGGTTATTACCCGGAGAACCACGGGTCCGCGCTTGTATACGCCGACATGAGCAATGACGCCAGTAATCGCAATCTCGGTATTTTCATCATATCCCGGAACCGCGTCGTTCTCTTCAGCCGCTCCAGCAAGGCAGATGCAGGCAAGAGTGACGGCAAGCGTGAGAATGATGTGTTTGAAAAGGTTCATTTCAGCCCCCCGTATAATGAGTCAGCGGCTGCAGTAAAACACAGCCGCTGACTCATTATACCTTGCTTCCCGCCGCGGGAGCGACTTAGAAACAACCGCAGCAGCCCCTGCCTTTGCCCACACCGCCTATCCTGCCCTTGCCGTATCCCGCGACTCCGGCAGCCTGAGCCTTTTTCATAAGATCTGTCTTCAACGTGAATATCTCCTGATGCTTCGCGTTTACGGCATCCCAGTTCGGGGTTTGCTGGTTCCGGAGAGTCCACATCTCCTGATGAAGCTTGTAGATCGTTTCACGCTGAGCGGCAGTCTCTTTCTGGAATGCTTCCAGCTTTGCCGCCTGTTCCGGCGTCAGGGTTGCCGCTCCGGCTCCGGCCTGCATCGGGCAACAGCCGGGACCCATGCCTCTGCCCATTCCCACTCCTCCTGCCAGGGCAGCACCCGCAAATGCGAGCGTCAACACGATTGCCACAACAATAAATCCTTTCGCTTTCATACTTTCAACCTCCTTAAAGTTTTTGTTTCTTTCCGTTATATTTGCAATCACCGTGCCACGCGGGACGTATGTCTGGATATCCCGATAAATCAATCTGATAATATTTTTTGAAGGTGAATGCAATGTCCAAATCGCATCTCATGTAGTGCAAATATTGCACATTTTCATGCAAGGATTGCATGAACGGCAGGGCGTAAAACTATAAAAGCGGGGGCTGGTCTTGCCCCTCCGCTTGCCATTCTGACTTTTCGCTAATATACGCTGGTTGCTATTTTCGCCGTCAGGCCTCCCAGCATGTTGGTATAGCTCCCCAGTTCGTTGTCGTACCAGCCGTAAATGACCGCCTGGGTTATAGGCACTTTCATTGAGGTTGCCGCGTCTGCCGGAATCTGAATCCCCGAAGAGGTCAGAAATGCCCTCAGGTCGAGATTCACAACAGCAGTGCGTGTGTGCGTCTCATTTCCTTCAATAATCGTGGCCGGCCCGAACATGCCGATAATATCGGACGAGACATTCTGTTCCTCAGTAAACCTGAGAAAGCCCCGGGAGTCTTTCTGTTCCGCGTCCCGATATAAGCCGTTGATAAGTTTTCTGTTGATTACCGGGTTTTCGCTTTCGTCGCGCAGTGTGGCGACCAGAATTATGAGCGAACCGGTGGCAACAGGAACGCGCACCGACTCGGCGATAAACCCGATTTTCGTCATTTCCGGAATGACGAGCCCCAGGGTCTTTGCCGCTCCCGTCGTTGTGAGAATAATGTTGTTGAAGATGCTCCGGTTCTTCCTAAGATCTGTCGCCCCCTCTCCGGGAAGCCGGTCCAGGACCTCCTGCGAGCCGGTGCTGCCGTGAACGGTCGCCATCGAGACGCTCAGCATCTTCTCAGCGCCGAAATAGTCGAGGAGCGGCTTAATCATGTATGCGAGACAGGTTGTTGTGCAGGACGCCCCCGAGATAATCACGTGACGTTTCGAATCGAAGTCGTCGTCATTGATGCCGAGCACGAGCGTCTTTGCGTCATCAGGAATCTGAACCCCTTTTTCTTTGATCCTGAACGGTGCCGAGACGATAACCTTGTCCGCGCCGGCTTCTATGTGTCCGCGCGCTGCGCCGCCTTTTGCGTCAGGCATCATGGTCGGATCGGTGTACTTGCCGGTGGCGTCGACGACCAGCTTCACGCCGTACTCGCGCCATGGAATGTCCTTCGGGTTCCGGGTCTCTCGCAGCACCGTCACCGGAATACCGTCAATGAGCATGGTTCCCTTTTCTTCATTCAGTCCGGTTATCACGCGCCCGGACTTGTACCCGTGCAGGTATGTGTGAAGCGCTCCATATGTCGAATCCTTTTCGATATACATCGCGATGTCCTGCAGTCGTGTGCCGACCTTGCGTCCTATGTTCACAACAATGCCGGAAAAGTGCCGTCGGCCGATATGGTGCCATAATGTCAGCTTGCCTATCCGTCCGAGCCCATTGATGCCGAGAACCGGCCTCTTTTCAGAAAGCATGTTCACACTGGGTGCTGTCATGATAACCCTCCCGCACGCATTATTCTCTCACCAGCCTGACTTCCTGAGACGGATGCCTGCCGCTATAGATGGCGCCCCCGCGCCCGTCAATACTGAGTATGTCTCCCGAGACAAGCGTCGCCTTGTTCAGCCGGCAGCTCTTTTCGGCTTCAGAAACCGAAAGCCTCGGACAGCCGACAACACATGTTTTACCGAGCCGCCGCGCAATGATCGCCGCGTGCGACGTCGAGCCGCCGCGTGCGGTGAGCAGACCATCCGTAGCGGATATGAGCTGTATATCATCGGGAACCGTATCAGCCCGTATAAGAATCAGCGGAGTTGAGGTCTCCTGTTTTCTGAAGTGTTTTATGTCCTGCAGGTCGAATACAGCGCGGCCGCTGAGCGCGCCTCCTCCGACGCCGATGCCGCTCGCGCAGTAGGCGGCCGAGAGTTCCGGCGTCGGAATGAATGCTGCGAAACTCTCGCGGCGCATGACCGCCATGTCTCTGGTCTGCAGAATGAAGAGTTGATCGGCTGCTTTCCCTTCGAAGGTGAACTCGATCTCCTGAGCGCTCCATCTTTCATCGTAGACAAGATTTTTAACGGTCTTAAGCAGGGTCGCATATATCTCCGGGAAGAGCTCTTCAAGCGAGATGTCGTAGGTGCGCTCCTCGAAATGCTTCTGCTCAATCGAGATCGGCAGCGTTTTTACGAGACCCGAAACAATATCCTCACCTTGCGCTCCAATGGTAAAGTCTCCCCAGAGCATCACGCGGTCAGAAAGTTCGCGGGGATTCCGTGTAAAGAGCACGCCGGTGCCGGAGTTGGTGTCGAGGTTCCCGTACGCCATGGCCTGCACCAGCACCGCGGTTCCCCATTGCTCGGAAATGCCGAGTATCTGCCGGTATGCGCGCGCTTTCTCCGAATCCCATGACTGAAAGACCTGCATGATTGCCGTCTCAAGCTGCGCGTAAGGGTCATCGCTGATGGTAATGCCGCTCTGCTCGATTCTGTCCCGGTATGCAATCGCGACATCCCTCATCTGCTCCGCAGTGAACTGCAGCTTCATCTCGACCCTGAAGCGGCGCTTGAAAGAATCGATGATGCCGTCGAACACATCTCGCTCCATGCCGAAGAACATGCCCCAGCATTGCAGGAAACGCCGGTAGCAGTCCCACGCGAACCAGGGCTTGCCGGTCAGGTTGATGAGTCCGCTGACCGTCTCCTCGTTCAGCCCGACATTCAGAAACGAATTCATCATGCCCGGCATCGAGAGCGCCGCGCCGCTGCGGGCCGATACCAGCAGGGGCCGGACCGGATCGCCGAGCTTCTTTCCGGTGCTCTCCTCGATCCGCCTCAGCTGTTTCAGAATTTCATCCTTCAGGTGCTCCCGTGCGTAACTGAACTGCTGA
>JBBIQQ010000007.1:16009-20560 GCA_037442225.1 Nitrospirota bacterium | reverse complement strand
TCGGTGGTTATCAGAAAGCCCGGCGGCCCTTGGATGCCGAGCGCCGAGAGTTTCACGAGATTATAGCCCTTGTTGCCGAGGTGTATGCGGTCTTTCGTCACCCTGTTCGGCGCGTGAATCGCGGAGACGATCTTTTTCGGATCATAGCTCATGAGCAGATCGAGCTTCACTTCATCGAGCACTTCGGCCTGCTCACGGAGCGTCCGAAGAATGCTGCTGATGAAGGTATCGAGCTGCTGGAGCCCTGGGGAAAGCGCGACAAGGTCGCGAAGCAGTTTTTCGGATACGGCGCTCACGAAATCATGCTCGTTTTTGCCGCCGCTGTCTCGGTATTTCGGAACAATACGCTCGTTGCCGATCTGCAGAACGATGGAGTGCAGGCTGGCTTTGAGCATGCCGACGTAGTATGTGCTCAGAATGTCCTGCACTCCTTCCGAAAAACCTCTGAATATGTCGATGTACTGCGAATACGAAAAGCGGCGCACCTCGAGCGCTCCGGAGAGCAGTTCGAGCGTGCTTTCAAGGCGGTGCGACGATATGCCGTCAAGCTTGAGCGCATGGAAAAAGAGCTTTGTGTATTTTTCGATCTGGTAAAGGGTAGCCCGGGTGATGAAGCGGAGCGGGAAAGTCCGTATCAGCTCATCGAACAGCGTGTTGGCGTAGTTTTCGAGCCGGAAGGTAAGGGCAAGCGCGTTAAACTTCTTCTCGAGATATCGGCCGTACATTGAGGGAATCCCCGCCGCCACGTGGCGCTTGCGTGCGATGTCCTCGATGGCTTCAAACTGTTCGCGCGAAAGAATAATCTCCTTCAGGCGGTCGAGATAATGGAGTGTCGCCGAAAGTCTTATCTGGATGCTCTCGCTGTCAAGCGCTGCGATCAAATCACCGCAGGGCGGCATGCCCATGCTTCCCGAGGCAGTGAGCTGTTCTTTCAAATCATGCGTTCCGAGACGGTATTTCTGCCAGAGGAGCTGATAGAACCTCACTATCTGGAGCGCACGCGTTCGCTCTCTCTCCGATGCGGTGGTCTTCTCAACGCAGTCGCGCGCGGCGGCATCGGAGATCAGGAGCAGATCTGAAACGCTTTGCAGATTCAGCGTGCCGAAAATTCCGGAAATCAGACGATGAAGATCATCAACGCAGGAACCTTCCGGATCTATGCTGCCGAAGACATCCTCGGGCAGAAACGACTTCAGTCCGCTTTTGTCTTTTGATCTCCAGAACTCAATTGCCGCCTCGATAAAATCGACCATGATGGAGCTGCTCTCGACATGGCAGTGTTTTCTGAGAAAATGAACGAGCGGGTCCCTCCCGCCGGTTGCGTCATCGAGGGCGGTGGAGACGTCCCGCAGCGCCCCTTCGGCGTTGATGATATTGAAGTAGGCGGGAAATCCTTTTGCGAGCTGCTTTACCAGGTGGTACACCGGGGCGATATCGCTGTTCAGCAGGCGCGTGATATCCTTTTGAAAGAGATCGGTATCGTTGATATGTACCCCGCCGAGCCGCAGATTAATCAGGAGCGCGGAGAGAAGCGACTTCGACCACTTCGGACTCTGCTCAATCAGGGCGAGCCAGACGCGGATGTTTTTGACGTGAGACTTGTTGGACTTCACCTGCCAGTCATCAGTAATTCCAGCAACCTCAGGCTGCTGGAATCCAAAGGAAATGATGAGCTGATTGAACCACTCCACCAGCGCACTGCTGCCGAGTGCGTATATTCCTGTTCCGATAGTCTGAACGCAATGCAGCGTCGCTTCAGGGAATATCCTGAAGCTTGTCCTCAGAATGTCGAGCGGCGTCGCAAGGGCATTTTTGAGCGATTCGGGCGGACCGTCTTTCATGATGCGGGACACGGTTCTGCCAATCTCCCTTATTGCTTCTTCATGAATACCCGCAAGGCCCGGCGACTTCAGAACCTTGAGCAGATAGGAAATCTTCAGAGATCCTTCTCCGTCTGTCGGCAGGCGGTCAGTATTTTCTTCGTAGAATTTGACAATCTGCAGATGACCGGGCAGGACAAGCAGGTCATGCAGGCGGCGGGGTTCATCGTTATCCAGTGTGTTGCCCATCGTTTCGAGATGCTGGAGCAGGGCATGAAGATTGTTGTGGGAAACCGGCTGCATCAGCTCTTTCAGCGCGGGAAGAAGCGGTCTGAAGGCGGCGACGTCGTCAAACCAGAGAACCGGATCCTCCCCATTCAGCCAGTAGAGATATGTTTCACGGAACACGCGGTCGAGCAGGGCGTTCAGTTCACGAAAAGAACATTCTTCCGGCAGCTTGTCAAGGATATATTGAGCCAGACGCTTCGGCGGATGCGCATTCGTGACGACTGTCAGAAAGCGCTCCGCGTCAAGCTGCAGCAATCGCGAGAACGAAGAAGTCAGCAATGGCCAGTAGTCTTTGCGATCTCTGCTTCCATCCAGAAGAATCTTCTGCAGGTAAAACATGAGGGCATCCATGCCCTTTCTGCAGATTGTCTTGTCCTGAACTGTAACGGCTTCAAAAAGGATATCCGTCACAGCCTGCATTGCATCCGGCCCGTGCGGGCCGGCGTCATGCAGCAGAAAATTTTTCAGGGCATACGAACGGAGATCGTCAAGGATGACATGCCAGCGGCGCGGTGTGCGGGCCAGTTCATGCTGGAGCGCCTCTGCAGCTGGCAACAGTCCGGGATAGTCTCTGACGGTGTCGCAGAGTATCCGGTACTGTTCGGAAGCCGGACGAGAACTTTCAGCGGCCATATCATTTACCTGCCCGATTGCAGGCGGATGTTCCGATAGAGCAGAGCATCCGTCAGCGGATATAGGCGCAACAAAAGGTCCGGAAACGTGAGGAGCTGTCTGAATCGCTCATGTCGGATACAACCAATGGCGCCCTGTGTTCATAGTGTAGCAGGAAATCACGCAATTGAAAACCCTGTCCGGTGGAAAAGGCTCGCGGCGCGCTCTCACGAAGAAAGTCTGATTTGACTCGATTTCAGGCGTTTCATTAGTATAAAACCGGTCACGGGAGACAATGGTGAAAACTGCAGCCGAAAGAAATACCGTCAAGCTTCGCCTGAATGGGCGGGACGTGGAATGCCCGGAAGGACAGACCATTCTGGAAGCCTGCCGCGCGGTGAATATTTTTGTGCCGACGCTGTGCAACGACAGACGCCTCATTCCGCTGGGCGCGTGCAGGCTCTGCATTGTCGAGGCCCGAGGATATGCGATGCCAGTTGCATCATGCTCAACTCCGGTGCTTGAAGGGTTGGACATCGTTACCGAAAGCGATGAACTGACAAGGCTGAGGCGGGCGACGCTAGAGCTTATTCTTGCCGGCCATCCGAATGACTGCATGTGCTGCGAAAAAGCCGGCCGGTGCGTGCTGCAGGAATTGGCATATAAATATAGCTTGACGCCGCCTCCCGACGCGCCCCGCCATGACGCACTCCCGGTGCAGGATGACAACGAATCGATCATCGTTGATGTGAACAAATGTATACACTGCGGTCGCTGCATCACCATCTGCAGGGATATTGTCAGGCGCGACGCTCTTGTGATGCGAACCCCCGAGGGGGAAGATGAGACGCGGCTCATGCCCGCCGGGAAGATTACCCTGCTGAAGGAGCGCTGCGATTTTTGCGGGGAGTGCGTCACGACCTGTCCGGTCGGTTCAGTCCTTGACAAAAAGCAGATCGGCAACAGAAAAGCGCTTGTTGCGCGTCAGGCTCATGCGGAACATCTCAGCTTCATGGAATGAAAATGCCTGAAAAATCACCGAAGCCCCTACTTGCCACTCCTGCAACAGCGCAAGCATGAACGCGGAGACTTTAATTACATTTCCGGCTCCGCATTGAGCAGTTCGAAGAAATCAACCTCTTTGGAAAAAGTAGCGACATCGTGAAGCCCCTCCGTTTCGTGCGGTACCAGTGCAGTTCAGCCCGGCGTCGCGCTGTAACTGTCTATATTTTTAGGACAAACATGGCTCTTTTTGCCATATGCGGAATTCAGTCAGGACAGCGCCGCGGAAACTGCTTTTAAATCAACGTCTTTATGAATCTTCACTGAGCCGATGCGCTCCGGCAACACGAATGCCACCTTGCCGGACTCCGCCTTTTTATCTATTTTCATGAGCGAACAGAGACGTTGCGTGTCCAGCCCTGCCGGAACGTCAACCGGAAGCCCATAGGCAAAAATCAGATTCCTGATGCGTACGGCGGCTGTTTTATCTAGCATTTTCAATCTCCAGGCAAGCTTCGCCTCAATATGCATGCCAATGGCAACCGCTTCGCCGTGCAAAAACTGCTGATAGCCGGTTTCGGTCTCGATGGCATGCCCCACCGTATGTCCGTAGTTCAGTATGGCGCGGGAACCGCTTTCCCGCTCGTCGTGCGCCACAACCTTCGCTTTTATGCTGCACGAAGTTTTGATCACCCGTGACAATACTTCCGGGTCGAGCTTAAGCAGCGCTTCCCGCTTCTGCTCAAGGAACGCGAAAAATTGCTCGTCCCGGATAACGCCATACTTGATAACCTCGGCAATCCCGCAACGCAATTCACGCTCAGGGAGC